>NZ_CP019799.1:3720000-4020000 GCF_002007605.1 Cellvibrio sp. PSBB023
TCTGATGTTTTAATTTCGAGGGATCAAGTTGATATTAATTTTCTATATGGTGGCAAAGGATTTGACACATATATCATAAAACACAATTCAGGCAAGACATACATTGACGACGAAGATGGGGAGAACTTCGACCTTGATTTTTCAGTTTATGCTTATGATGAGATTGAAATAGTTAGTAGGGATCCGGTGGTTTTCCGGGTGATCGCAACAGATGAAAAGATCACAATATCAAATCCGTTGTCAGGTATAAATTCAATAACATTTTCAGATCGGAAAATCTCTTCCCTCGAACTAGGCCAAACTGTCGGTACGGATGGCAATGACATTATCACACCGCTTTCACTGAACGGTCATAAGGCATTTGGTGGAAAAGGAGATGATTTACTTATTGGTGGAAGTGCAAGCGATTATCTCGACGGTCAAGAGGGTGACGATAGGATAAGTGGTGGCAAAGGAAATGATACTTTGGTCATAAGCAACGGAAATGATTTCTTGGTTGGTGGTCCAGGCGATGACCGTTACAAGGTCGCTGACAGTCAGTCTGAATATGATAAGTTGTCTGGAGCTCAAACTACCATTATCGACAATAACGATAAGGTTGCTCACTCAACGCAAAAAGCCTTTTATAATGATCCTCTTTCAAAAAATACAGGTATAGATACTCTTGATCTTGAGTACACGGCATTTGAGGATCTTTCGATTAAAAGAAGTGCTGCCAATCTTATTATAGAGGAGATTGGGGGAAAATTTAAAATTGTTCTTGCCGATTACTTTTTGGGTGGCGAAAGTCAAGTAGAGTGGATGATAGTTGGTGATGAAACCATTTCGATTCGTGATCTATCTTTGAATGCACGTTTCTATGATTATATAGATTTAAGTGAGGGTAACGACGAATTTCAATTTTTTTCCAATGATTCCCATCATATAAACACTTTAGGTGGGGCAGACAGCATTTTTGTATATAGCGATTCGAATTTAATTAATCTCGGCGACGGAAACGATAAAATAGTTTCTGTTCATGGTAACAATATTTTGGCTGGAGAGGGTGATGATGAAATTGTTCTAATTCCCACCGTTATCTATAACGCGGAGCGAAATGCTCAGCTGCTTGATGGCGGTGAAGGCGACGACACATTTGTTCTGCAGTCATCGGAGACAGACACACAGTTACTTGGAGGTGATGGTAGTGATGTGTTTAAAATCGATATACATAGTTATAATGCACTTATCAGGATAAATGGAGGAAATGATGACGATTATTATGTTATCAATAGTCTATTTAACACTTTTGATGAGACATTTATTCTGGAATTCCAGGGAGAATTTGGAAACGATACTATAAATTCAGATTTTATTATTCCTAGGATGTTATTCACGGATCTTACAAGTGCTGATCAGCTTGAGCCTCATAGAGATGGTAATAATTTAGCTCTGAAAGTCGGCGATAACATGTTGACGATAACCAACTACTTTGCCAAGCCAGAATCGATAAGGCAAGAGGTTGAGTTATATATTGGTCGGAATCAGCAAAAAGTATATTTAGAAACTCTTCTAAATAACATTGATGATGAGGTTTATACTGGTAATTTAGTTTTAAGAGGGTATTCCAGATTAGATGATATACTCTCAGGCTACGGCGGCGACGATCAAATTTTTGGTTATGATGGAAATGATCAGCTAAATGGTAATGGAGGGAATGATTCAATTTTTGGCGGTCAGGGTAACGATAAAATATATGGTGGTGATGGTGATGACATTATAAATGGTGGGGCCGGTAACGATCATTTAGATGGTGGCAGCGGAAATGATTTATACAATTTTGGGATTGGTGACGGTCACGATATTATTGCAGATATAATTTCTTCGGATGTACTCAGATTTGAATCAGGCTTGAGCCTCGCCGATCTTTACTTTTCGCGTGATGAAAGTAATGCTAATTCATTACTAATATCTTTTAGTAACGCTAATGATAGTGTCTTAATTCAGAATTTCTTTAATTTGATTCTTCCTGGTAGCCAGGGAAATATATCCTTCGAGTTCCACGATGGATATGTTCTTGATAATGAAGTGATTCTCGCTCAGTTCGCTAATCAATTTTATGAAGGAGATGATGAAGATAATCATTTTGTTGGACTGAAGGGAGATGATGTTATATTTGGATACGATGGAAACGACTTTTTGTTCGGTTTTGATGGGAACGATATTATTTTTGGTGGAAAAGATAACGACCACCTTGACGGCGGTGCTGGAGCTGACCAGTTATTTGGTGAAGATGGTGATGACATTATTTTTGGCGGACAGGGAGCGGATAATATAGCAGGAGGGATGGGTAACGATCAGCTTGATGGTGGTGATGGCAATGACATTATATATGGTGAGGATGGGGCAGACACAATTTATGGAGGTGGCGGCGAAGATAGAATTTGGGGTGGAAGTGGAAGTGACTTATTAAAAGGTGGCTCAGGCAACGATTATCTAGAGGGCGAAGCCGGAAACGACCTTATTTTTGGGGATGACGGAGATGACCAAATTTTTGGTGGGAGTGGGTCGGATGAGATATTCGGAGGCTCTGGAAATGACTTTATTCTAGGAGGGGAAGATAACGATTATATAAATGGTGGTACAGGTGACGATGTCTATTGGTTTTCTCGTGGAGACGGAAAAGACACAGTAATCGATCCCCTTGGATATGATCAAATTAATTTTTATGGCGACCTAAAATACACTGATCTTATAGTAAAGCGTTCTGATATAAGTAACGCACCTATCGGCAACCAGATGGGTGATTCGTTACTGATCTCTGTTAATTCAGGTGAATCAATTGAATTAAAAAATGTATTTATTGTTGGTTCGAATTCTCTGAACAGTGATTACCTTATTGAAAATTTTATTTTTTCAGATGGTCGTCAAATGAGCTTTCAACAGATTATTTCCTCTATCCCATTTATTTATGAGGACGAAACTGCTCCAGATATCTGGTCAGTGCAAATCGATAATTCTGGTGAGATGGTGTCTGGTTATTCTGAGGGGGGAGCTTATATCACTGTCAATGACCTATATGGCAATTTAATAGGCAGTTTAAATGCCGATCAAACGACGGGATTTTTTAGTGTTGCTTTTCAGTATCCTTTATTAAATGGTGAATTGATTTATATCCAATCTCAGGATTTTTTTGGCAATATCTCTGGAGTTACATCAATTAAAGCACCGGATCATACTGCGCCGGCAGCTCCAACTGCCAACCTAAATTCAGTTGCAAAAATAATCAGCGGTGTTGCCGAGAGTAGCAGCACGGTAACTGTAAGGGATCATCTTGGTCAGACTCTCGGTATTGCTCAGGCTGACTCAATGACTGGAGAGTATTCAATAGCATTCACTCAAACTTTAATAGTTGGTGAATCGATATATACGACCTCAACTGATTCTGTGGGAAATGTTTCTGCAGCGACACCTACCCTTGTGCCAATCACTACCAGCACACCTGCATTTACGAATGGTTTACGCGGGAGTTTTTATGGATATCATCAACCTGCAAATGGCAACGTGAACCTAACTAACGTTGCACAGGTTCTTGGAATTATCGCAAGTAAAGAGCCAGATGCCACATTTGTAGCATCCCGTATTCAGTACTCAAGCTCGGCATCCCTAGGGATGGGCACTAATTTGCAAACTTTTCTAAATGCGGATGCGGCCTCGTTATCTAGGGATCCTGCTGACACTAGTGATGCCATCATCAGGTTAGATGGAAAAATACAAATGGAAGCAGGTAATTATAATTTCCGAGTGCGGGCCGATGATGGATATAGCCTTCGAATTAATGGGGCTGTTGTTGCAGAGCATAATGCAAACCAAGGTGCGACAACTCGCACTCATGCTGCATTTGCAATAGGCCAGTCGGGATTGCAAGATATTGAAATAATATACTGGGATGCGAATGGAGGTAATACATTGAATATAGAGCTGAGGAGTACAATTACAGGCGTTTATAAATATCTAGATGAGAGCATATTATTTCAGCCAATAACTAACTCTCACTCTGGTATATCAATTGCGGGGTCACCGTTAATAGATAGCATGCATTATTTTAATACTAACAATGCATTAATTCAGGCCATGTCGAGTTTTGCTCCACAATCAGGAGTGCCTAATCAGTTCTGGTCAGCCAACTCGGAATCTACGGCACTTGTGATTGCTGTCAACAGCTAATAACTGTGCAATTTTGGCTCGGCGAAACTGTTGCGATGATACTGTTTCGCCGAATTTCTTATCATCGGTCGCCTTAAGAGTTGGTTAACGTCAAACCAAAGTCTATATCTCTCCACAGAGAATCGAAAAAAATCATTAATTCCATCGGGATATTGGATTTTTCATTTCCCAAAAATGATATCCAGAAGTGGTTAACTTTAAACAAAGCCCTTTTCTCCATTGAACCAAAGGTTGCAAGTGGCATCCGCGCCATGGATAGTCTCGTTCGACACCCTGCCCTGCAGGCTGGCCATGATGTTTCCAGCCCTATACTTATTGAATAAGAACAATTTAACTTCAAAGTCCTTCGTGGCGAACCATTGATGGCTGCGTGTTGATTTGCGTTTAAAACTGACCCACCTTTTGCGTTGAATTTTGACCCACCCTGGATGGTTTATTTTACGGGTTTGGGTTGTGGATAAGTTGTCGTCTTTTTCTCCCTTTTCGGTGGGTTTGAACTCTCTTTGAATCGATAGCTGTCATTGCCGGTTTCAACAATATGGCAGTGATGGGTGACGCGATCCAATAACGCTGTAGTCATCTTTGCATCACCAAATACATTCGACCATTCCGCAAAGCTGAGGTTGGTGGTGATGATCATGCTGGTGCGTTCATACAACTTGCTCATCAAGTGAAACAACAAGGCACCACCGGTTTGACTGAAGGGTAAATAGCCCATCTCATCCAGAATCACTAAATCGGTATGCATTAGACGTGATGCAATTTGTCCGGCTTTGCCCTGCTGCTTTTCCTTCTCCAGTGCATTTACCAATTCAATCGTTGAGAAGAAGCGAACGCGACGATGCAAGTGTTCAATCGCTTGAATGCCGATGGCACTGGCAAGGTGGGTTTTGCCTGTACCGGGGCCACCGACAAACACGACATTCTGTGCGCTATCCATAAAGTCACCGGCACACAATTGCCGGATCAGCACTTCATTGGCCATGCTACTCATAAAATCAAAGCCACTCAGATCACGATACGCAGGGAATTTGGCGGTCTTCAGTTGGTAGGCTACCGAGCGCACTTCGCGCTCGGCCAGTTCGGCTTTGAGTAAATGATCAAGGATGCCGGTGCTCGCCTGGAATGCCGGTGAATCCTGTTCGGCAAGATCGCTTAACGCATGTGCCATGCCGTAAAGCTTTAATGATTTGAGCACAGGGATCATGGGATTAGTGTGCATGCTGGCCTCCTTGTGTGCCGATGGTTTG
This sequence comes from Cellvibrio sp. PSBB023, assembly GCF_002007605.1. NCBI lineage: Bacteria > Pseudomonadati > Pseudomonadota > Gammaproteobacteria > Cellvibrionales > Cellvibrionaceae > Cellvibrio > Cellvibrio sp. PSBB023. Next base: position 3,725,457 of record NZ_CP019799.1, read on the forward strand.
TGCACGCAGTTTGTCGTAACGATTGACGTTGGCGAGCGGTTCAATGCGCAGTGTTAATGCGGGTGGGACTTCAATCGGTGCGATAGGCGATCCTTCCAGTAATCGACTCAGAATGTTGATGACGATTTGCTTGGAGGGTGAGCCGGTTTCCAAGGCAAGCTCAACGGCAGTGAGAACATCCTGCTCATCGTGTAGTAAAACCAGCGCAAGAATATCCACCATCTCCCGATCACCGCCAACGCGCTTTAACAAAATGGTTTGCAGCGATTGAAAGGCTTGAGGTAATTCGGCAAAGGGCGCGCCGTTGCGAATTGCACCAGGCTTGCGTTGCAACACCGAGAGGTAATGCCGCCAGTCATACACGGTCATTACCTGCTCATGCTTACGGTTAAACACGCGGGTATGCACGGCAATGATATTGCCTTCAGCAATCACCTCCAGGTGATCGTGGTAGATATGCAAACTCACCGGTCGATTAGCAAACGAAGATGGCACACTGTAGCGAGTACGCTCGAAGGTGATTAAACAGGTGGGCGATACGCGCTTGGGCTGCTCGACAAAACCATCGAAGGGTTGCCCCACAGACATCAGGAAAGAACGCTCATGCTCCAATGCCGCTTGAATGGTTAATGCTTCAGTGGGATGGGTGGATTCACTCCAGAGTTGAACGCAGCGCTCGTGCAACCAGTCATTCAGCGCAATCAATGAGGGTTGTGCTGGCACCTGTTGCCAGAGCCTTCTTCGTGCATCCTGCACGTTCTTCTCGACCTGTCCTTTCTCCCAACCCGCAGCGGGATTGCAGAACTCTGCATCAAATAAGTAATGGCTGACCATTGCGGCAAAACGCGCATTCACATCGCGCTGCTTGCCGCGTTTCACTTTATCGACAGCGGTCTTCATGTTGTCGTAGATCCCGCGTTGCGGAATGCCGCCCCACGCCATAAAGGCATGATGGTGCGCATCGAACAACATCTCATGGGTTTGCAGCAAATAAGCGCGGACAAAGAAGGCGCGGCTGTAACTCAATTTGAAATGGGCAACTTGCAGCTTGACGCGCTCACCGGCAATCACGGCCCAGTCTTCACTCCAATCAAACTGGAATGCTTCACCCGGTTTGAACTGCAAGGGAATGTAGGTGTGTTTGCTCGCACCCTTGTTCAATTCCAATTGCTGGCGACGCCACTCGCGCGCAAAGACAGCAACGCGATCATAGGAGCCTTCATAGCCCAGCGCACGTAAATCAGCATGCATCTGTTTGAGCGAGCGGCGTTGTTTACGGGAGGTACGCGCCGCATCGGCTAACCACTGCCGTAACTTATCGGCAAAAGCATCGAGCTTACTGGGTGTTTGTCGTTTGGGATAAACCGGTTCGCTGATCTCATTGCGCAGGTAGCGGCGAACGGTGTTGCGGGAAAATCCGGTACGTCGGGCAATCTCCCGTAGCGAGAGTTTGTCGCGGAAATACCAACGTCTGATCTTGCTTAACATAGCCACGTTAATCACTCCTATCTCCCGCTCAAAAAACAAGCAGGATAGTCGGTTTACGTGGGTCAATTTTCGACGCAAATATGGGGGTTTAGTGGGTCAGTTTTGGGTGCAAAACAACACCTACACAGTAAAAGTAGCCCGAATGCTTCAAGAAAAGGAAGCAACAAGAGGAATGATAAGGAAGAGTGAGAAAGGCGGCCCCTTTTTAGGGGGCCTCAGCCGCTTTCGCGGGACAGGTCGTTGTTACCCAATACTGGCTTGACCAAAATAACTTTGGCAACGGGGTGGCTTGCTACGCATCCGAGAGGAAAGCAATCCTGAAATCACCTCATTAGAAATAGTAGTCTATTAACCAAATTTGAACAACATATTGTTACAGTGTTGATGATTAATTGCATTCGGAGCTTGAGCACACCATTGCAACTCACTGTAAAGTTCAAAACGCTACACAATCCGGTGTTCACGGTTTCTGCCTGTTCATGCTCGTATTTGATCTTGGCATGGAGCCAGCTGTGCCACCGAAGAGCAATCGACTTCCACCATGGGAATACGATCAAGGGCTTTATAGTGAGAGTACGCCATTGCAGCGCACTGTAAAGTCCAAAAAGCTACGCAATCCGGGTACAAAAAATAGGTTTTTACCAAAAGGCCATTTAATGAAAATCAGAGAGAATATCGGCTAGATCGCCGATGACCTCGTTTTTCAACTGCGGCCCCTCTCGAACCAAATGCCTAGCCCTAAATCCAAACTCCTTAGGCCCCTCGTAGTCGGCATGTACTGTATCGCCCACAAACATAGATTGGGACGGTGCTACACCACTGTGACGCGCAATCCACTCATACATTTCCCTTTCCGGCTTAACATATCCCACTTCATAACTCAGACATTTGATGAAATGAAAATCCGATAGCAATTTATCAACGACTATTCCGTATGGTTGAGCCAAATTAGAGCAAATAGCCATACTGATTCCATAAGAATCTAATCGCCTTAGCACAGGAATAACGTCATCGAACAAAGTGAGGCTTTCAATTTCTTGCTCAATCTCGCTAATTAACTGCCGTAGCATGTGGTCGGGAATATCGATTCCCATCCGTGAAAAGACATCTGCGGCCTCTCCAGGTAACGTCATAATCGTCCTAGCGTCCTCGGGGTGTGGAGGGCGGCCTTGCTGCCTAGCCCATTGCATTACTTTTCGATAAGGATGATTCTGTACTCCGAATCGGATCAGCGTACCGTAGAGATCAAATATTACCAATTCGGGCGCGGACATAACTCACCATGAAATTTACCTAATTGAGATTGGGCAATATAAGGTAGTGATCGGTATCCCTTGAGGTATTAGACTCAAGCAGCAAGGATATCCCACTCTCCCCATCAAGAGAAATCATTATGTCATCAGATATAAGTCGTGAAGTGGAAACCCTTATAAGGAACGGTATAGAAACGGAAAGCGACTATCAGAAAGCCTTGGCAATCATTGATGAATTAATTGAACATTATGATGCCAACCTTACTTTGATTGAAGCACTCAGCAGCAGAATTGAAGCCTATGAAAATAAGGACAATTACTTTCAATTTCGACAACCCCAAATATATCCTGCAACAGCAACGCTAACCGTATTGATGGATCAGCATCGTTTAACGACGCAAGATTTTGAATTGGAAATTGGCAGCGAACAAACAGTTATGGAAGTGTTGAAAGGAGACCGTAAATTAACTAGTGAAAACATTTTCAAGTTAGCCAAGCGATTCCGGATTAACCTCTCCTTATTTTGAGGGTAATATATTTTTTAAGCTAAATAGAAATTATCCATTATGGAGCAAAGTTGTCATTTGATCGATCAACGCCTCCCTCCGATTTGAAATAATTCGAGAACTATCAATAAGGTAATCGCTGTGAGAATGCATATGCCATAAAACCAATAGCCGGATTCGTACAGTTCACTATTCGTCGTAAGGGGCCACCCAATTTGAGTTTCTGACCTGGTCCGAACTAGTATGTTTTAGAGAAGATCAGCAGCTAGGACTTATGCACTGCTATTGACTTGGCAATTTTAATAATATTTAGTGAGCCATAATTATTTTCAACATCAACTATTAGCGATTGTGTGAATTCAACATAATTATTCCACTTCTCTATAGAGTAATGAGAGGCATCTAGTAGGTTGGACGTCTTATCGTACAACTTCAATAGTCTTATTTCCTTTGAGCGCTCCCAGATCAAATTTCTTTCATCAGCGAAATTTGCAAATGACATATCTTGAATAAGTTGCCGCACTTCGCAGACCGTGTCTATTGGCAGTTCAGCATGAGTATCTTCCAGTACATCGTGCCACATTAAGGCCAGGCAGCCATTTAGTCGTAATGATTCAGGCAACCTAGTTTCTGCCATAATCGTCATGGCACACCATATAGGATGCACTATATAGGGTGTGGTGCGATCATGAAAACGAATGGCGTCATTTGGAGTAATAGGTAAATCAATATGAGCATGCTTTGCAAAGCTCACACCGTCAACAATCATTTGAGCTACAAGATTTGTATCCATAACATTTACCACCTTAAATAAGGAGTACAGAAAAATATTTTTTCACCGTTGAAGCTTTCGAAATGCAGTTAACAGCTGAAGCTTAATTAGGCAGCAAGCGCTTTATCATTCTGTTGTGCAATTAAAGGATTATTGCCAAGTGATATAGACATCGAACCTACCGAGTTTCTGTAGCTTGGGATAAACCTGTTCGCTGATCTCATCGTGCAATCCCCCGAAACGAGAGTTTGTCTCGGAAATACCAGCTCCTGAGCAATTAATGAGAATTAAATATCTCCCAAAAAACTTGCTTTATCATCGCCACCTTTCTGATCTTATATATAAGATCAGCGCCTACCATTATTTCTTGCCCACGTAAGTACTTGGCGGAAGGAGATGATGACATCGCACCATATTTTGACCAAGGCATCCAAAAGGCCAAAAAAACAACCAGGCCTGATTGAGGGTTGGCCGTCCTTCGTGAAATTTGGGCCAAATCACTCATATCTGCATGATTATAAAAAAGAATTTCGATATTAGGATCACAGACAGCAGGTTGTTTAGGTCGATCATAAAAAGCAATGTGTTTTGAACCATTTGGCCAAAATTTCACATACTTCAACCAGAGATATTCGCGATTGGTACTTATCGCATAAAAAATACCTATCGAAACAATAAAGGGAATAAAGATTTTTTGTAGACCCCCTCGCATCTTTTGATATATGTTTAATATAAGTAAATCAACCTCAGCGGAGGTATTCTGCACTTCATCCACCCCCTTCCAAGCCCTGCCTTGCGACTCAATAGAAGAGTTATCAGATAGTCGGTCTTTATAGATTGACAACTATTAAATAATAGGGATTGTTAGTTTTCTCAAAGGGAAATTCGAGCATGTTCTTGCAGCTTTCTACCTTATTTTATAAATCACTTCCTGGTGATTTGGTTGACCTTAAACAAAACTCGAATGGTGGCTACAAACTTTGCTGGAAGTATCGAAGTATCAATAGGTTGCATGTCATGCCAATTTCCAAAATAGACCACGGAAACCGGCATTATTTTGGAAAGAGAAAATTGCACTATCCCACTGAGTTAATTGTTTATTTTTGCTTTTCAATGGAGAAAAGTGGGGAGGGGTTTAAAGTTAACCATATTTAGAGGTTGGCCCTTTTGTACATTTTTCATAACTTTTATTATTGCGCCACATTGAATTAAGGAGGTAAATATCTATGGCGGCCACAACCATTGGCCGTGTTTTCTTGTCGATCGCTTCAGCACTTATCTTTTTGGAGTTTTTATGAAAAGCAATAAGGTTGTTCCTTTTAAAAAACCAAAATCACGTACTGATGAAACATACAAGGACCCGTGGTATTCAGCCTATGTGATGCCAAATGGGAATATCGTATATGGCGCTGCAGCAATGAATGCACGCGTTGCAGAGGCCGGGGGATTGCAAAATCTTTTGAATACTTACGCAGAAGGATTCTTCAATCAATTCAGCAGGAGGGCATAAAGGAAACACATTAAATATCAGTTAACAATTTATCACAAACAAAGAAGGAGAATTATCTATGACGGCCACAACTACTGGCCGGTGTTTTTTCTAAACTACCTTGTCAGCATTTCTTCTCAAGATCTGCACTAGGGTATTTTTTAAAAGTAAAAGCTAAAAGTGATTGCATGGGGTTTATATGCCAACTTACGCCATAAAGTGTATAGGGTGCAGCAGAAAGATTAATGTATTTAGCAGTATTCGGAATCTAACTAAAAATCAGCTCGATGAGCTGGTTGAAAGTGGTTACACCGAAATTACAGAAGACCAGGCAAGGAAGAGCCGCATTGAGTTAACTGAAGAAGATGAAATGATGTTGGCGGAGGAAGGAAGCATTGGTTATACAGAGGATCTTGAAAGTATCTGCTCACCTTGTGGTTCAGACCAAGATTATGATGACGAGGGTAATAATATTACCGCTGTATAATTGAATTTTTTAATGCCTGTACGGGAACGTACTATGTGGACTGTGAGCTAAATTACGGTGAGTTTGATGCACGAGGTACATCAATAACCGAATGGCTCTAACCAAGGATGTTGTGATTTGGCTAATAATTTAACCTACCCAAATGCCGCCTGAGAGCCACTGCTGTCCCATAGTTTTATTCATAAAGCGAGCCTCATTTGAGGTTCGCTTTTTTTATGGTCTGGCGGGTCAGGCATTAGTATGCTTTTTAAACTGCGACGATCAAATAAATTCAATTGAATCACTCGCATAATCCGCTGCACCGTCCAACCTGACTTCGCACTGTGACGCGCAAATGCCAGCAATAGATACGTAATCATGGCAATCCAAATTTGTGTTAACATCGCATTTCTTGAAGTGCCCACAAACGCTTTGATCTTCAGATTTGGTTAACTTTAAACACAACCCTATTTTTCTCCACGAAGAATAAAAAATATCAATCAGTTCAAGGAGATAGAAGAACTTTCCTTTCCCAAAATAGAACTCGAAAGTCGGTTTTGTTTTGGGAATTATGTCGGCACGTAACTAACTGATATTTCAATTTTTTCAGCACACTTCGTGAATGAAGACATGGTTTTGTTTAAAGTTAACCGATGTTAATCCGCACTTACCTGGCAGCGCCCTGCATGAATGCTGGGAGATGGGCTGGCAACAAGGTGCTGACGAAGACTATGAAGAAGATATGAATCGAGAGTGATTGGAAAATGCTATTTTAATTGTTGGCTCTGTGCCGTTATGCGATGTAATTGAACCACTCCAAATTTTAATGTATCCAGACTGGCCCAGTTGTGCCCAAAGCGGAAGTTGGTGCAGTAATGAATGGTTAGGCGGAAATTTACCTTAACGAAGTCAGCTAAAAGAGATAATAAGTAAGAAGTATTCCACCTTTCGATATGACCAGAGAATATGATGACGTGGATGATTACCAGTAATAGCGAGCAATTAGAAGATATGCTATTAAGTTACTTTTAAAAGTTAGACGAAAAAAAGCCGGTTTGAAATGCGGAAAATCTCTATCTAATTACATCATTAAGCGAATATAAGAATCGAGGATAAAATGAGCACGTTAGACTCACAAGTAGAGGAAAAGAGAAAGGAAATACACACCGATGCCTACCCCATGTCTATTGGCGAGGTAATTAATCTATATACTGACGGTGATTTAGATATTCACCCTGAATTTCAGAGAATATATAGATGGAATGAAGTACAAAAAAGCAGGTTAATTGAATCAATATTGCTGGGAATTCCATTGCCGTCTTTCTTTGTAGCACAACAAGAGAATGGTGTTTGGGACGTGGTGGACGGTTTACAAAGGCTTTCTACTATCTTTTCATTTCTTGGCATATATAAGAACGAAGATGGTGATCTTCAGCCGCCGCTTAGGTTAACTGCTACTGAATACTTACCTGAACTAGAGGGAAAATACTGGAGTGATGACTTCAACAATAATTGTCTATCCAAAGAACTTCAGCGATCTTTTAAACGAGAAAAGATTGACCTAAAAATTATTAAAAAAGAAAGTGATGAGCATACAAAGTATGAGCTTTTTCAAAGATTGAACACTTTTGGGAGCTCGCTATCGGATCAAGAAGTTAGAAATTGTTTGTTAATAATGATTAACAAAACGATGTATGATTGGTTGAATGTGCTTGCTGAAGATGAGAATTTTTCAAATGTTTTTCCTTTAACAAATAAGCAGAAAGACGAGCAATACCATACAGAGTTGGTTTTACGCTTCTTATCTCTAAAGGATGTTCCTATTGAAAGAGTTCGCGGAGGTATAGATATTGGAGAATTTATTACTAAACGTATGAGAGAAATTGCCGCAGATTCAAACTTTGACATGGCAGCTGAAGGAGAAAAGTTAAGAAAGACATTTAGAATTTTAAATACTGCTCTTGGTGAGAATGCATTTAAAAAATACCAGGGTGGCCGTTATCTCGGTGCTTTTTCACTTTCTATATTTGAAGTCATTGGTCTTGGTCTTGGTTTCAATATAGATTCCTACAGTGAGACAAATCCTTCTCACTTAGTGAAAATACGAGAAGTATCAGAAGGTCTGCTGGATAATCCTGAGTTTGTCAGGAACAGTGGTTCTGGCGCGAGAGCTTCAAGCAGGCTTCCCCATATTTTACCTATGGGGAGAGAGATGCTTTCATTATGAAGGTTCGTTCGCTTGATGAGCTTGAGAACATAATATCCCGTGAATATTCCTGGCGAAGGAAAGAACTTACCAATATTAAAAATTTGACGCTTTCTAGTAGGTCTCATATAAAAACCACTTTGTTAAAGTCAAGTTTGACGCTACTTTATTCTCACTGGGAAGGGTTTGTTAAGAAAGCATCTATCGCGTATTGTGAATATTTAAATTTCCAAGGTTTGTGCTATCAAGATTTAACTCAAAACTTTCATGTTTGCGCGCTGATTAATGAGTTTCAAGGACAATACCCCCCTAGAAATTTTAAGTCGTCGTTTGGTATCGTCACAGGTAAATCTCTACGGCTAAGTGAAAAGTTAAAAATTGATTCTGAAAGATACATAGATACCCAGTCGAATTTAAATTCAGAAGTATTGAAAGAGTTGACTCAGAAACTTGGAATTAGCTATTCAGCTTATGAGCTGAAAGAAAATCTAATTGATGAGAGATTTCTTGGCCTAAGGAATGCAATTTCACATGGAGAATATAGATGCATTGAGGAAGAAGACTTCATCGATCTGTATGAAGAAATTACTTCACTGATCGAAACCTTCAAAAACCAAATATCTAATTCAGCGATACTGAAAGAATATTTGGCAGATAACAAGCCTGCCGTTTAACAAATAATGGCGATAAAAATTGTCCGACTCGGCATTAAAATCATCATCTCTGGCGCGGAGCATCTGCCATCAAGGTCCGCTAATGGCCGAAAGCTGAAATACACTAAACATGGGGATGTTGGAAAATGATGCGGTAGCCCAAATAGTGTATCTCAGTACCTATTATGAAAAACCGAAGATGCTGTGGCATTTTTCTTCGAAGTTCGAGCTGCGAGTTAGAGTATCCAGTTCGCCAAAATAACTGCAATAATTTGGAGGCTCTTAATGACGTCACCTATCTCGCCGGAAATTCAGATCTCAGTAAGAGTCTTCAATGCAATTAAGCAGGTAGCCCAAAAAAACAGAGATGAGGCATTGCTTGCTAAACTTGAAGAGAACGGTATTTCTATACAAGAGGCAAAGCTTAAAAGCGCAGGCTACCTATCCAGTCTTATCCGCACAATTGAGGCTGTTGAGCGAGCTTCTACGATAGAAAAAATAAACATCTTAATGAACTTATTTATCACTAGTGATTCAAGTGGGTTTATTGAGCAACAGCCTGATTTTTATCAAGAAATTTTGTCAATATTTTCTGAGCTTTCCTACAGGGAGTTAATGATTCTATACCACTTAGATAAAGGAGGTCTTCCTTATACAGATGATCTTCATGTGAAATCACCAGAGCTGGCAGTAGATAATGAAGACATGCCAAATCCATTGGAGCAATACGAGGAGGCAAATGCATATTGCGCAAAAAATATCAAGGTAAATCAAGATGTTCTAGGTGCATTACTTGGGCGATTGGCTCGAACGGGGCTGATAGGAAATGCTCCAGAGTGGACATCGCTGGTCTTTTTCTTTACTCCTTTATATCGTGACTTGAAACGTTTTTTTTCCTATGAGTTCTATGGTGCATAAATATGAGTTGAAATTGGAAAATGACTACGCAAAAGACAACAACAAAGATAAGCTCTTTAAAGGTAATTTGCCTCGGCATATTTGTCGTAGTGTTTGGCTTTTACTCTGCAATTCAGCTTCTTAATATGTAGTTAGGTAATTGGAAAATGACAGGATCACTTTTTAAACCAAAACCCCTCTCTTATTACGAAGATCTTACCGAGGGCGGCGATGTTAATGTCTCGCTCAACCAGAGCGAGGCTTGCATTGCACTGAAAGTGCATGACTATGGTATAGATCAACTTAGCGATGATGAAAAGCAAGCGCTATATTCGCTGATCGGTAAATTGAAAGATCAAATCTGGCCGTAGGAGATATTGGAAAATGATCGCCGAATCCGAATTAAGAGATTTTGCCAACAACCCACAGAATGACATACGAATGGGTGAATGCAACACAAACGCTCTAAAAGTTTATAACAAATATGGCGGTGCCATCTTTGAAGGCTTTGCAACCTATATCGACAAGAATAACGTTATAAAAACTACTCCACACTATTGGAATTTAGTTAAATCAAATACCGCACAGAAATTCGATCAAATTATCGATATCGCCAATTATCTAGCAAATACCGGTGTAGTTTATAGCGACCATATCGGTACAGAATGTTCGGTAGCATTTATGGAGGGACTTGCAAAACAGAGGGAGCATGACAGAAATTTCTCAGAAAAGTTTGTCACACCTCATATATCGGTTGAAAAAACAAATGACAAACCGGCGCTTTATCAGACTCTGGAAGCGAAGAAAGTGAAAATGGATCAAATACCTTTTAATCCAAAAGCAATTCAACTAACGGCAGCAGCGATAGGCCTGTCAACTGCGGTGGTCGCCTATCAATCCCTTTCGATAGGAATGGGGATTTACGAATATCTTCCATATATTTGGTGCGCGGTAATCGCAGTTGGTATTAAGCTCGCTGCGCCGAGAGTTCCTTTTTTGGAAGCAATTTTATGCATGGTATCTGCATTCGCCGTGAATTACCTATGCAGCTATCTCTTTACTTCGGTGTCCCCGCTTTTCCATTTTGTTGAAGGGGTCGTAATCGAGGCGCTGTGTGTTCTTGGCTTCGGAGCACACTGGGTCAGGAAGGGCTACATTCCGCCATGGGCAAACCGCTGGTAATAACGGGTAATTGGAATATGAGCTTTAAGAAAAATGATGATCGCGATGAAGGACATTAATTCAATTCACCGCGCCCGTTAAAAATTAAAGGATTAAAGTCAATGACAAAAACTAATTCCCTTCAAGTCAAATTCCTCTATCGCCGATTTAAAATGGGCATTGCAGTATAGATTTTCACTGATTTCATTTTGGTTTTTAACAATAGGTTTGCTTAGCGGCGTGACGCCGGTTAAGGAATTGATTGTTTCCAGGCAGTTAAAGATATAGTAAGTCTGCCCATCAATATGTACTGGTAAAAACTCGCCATGGGGGCGTATCAGCTCCCCTAAATATCGATATGCCACCGGGGACAACACCAACGTACCACCAATCCAATAGGTTATATCCGGGAGCAGGTTTTCATTTCCGTTAATTTCACTAAAGCCGGTCGCCACCGGTTTCCAATAAGGCGTCAGTGCAAGATTATTTTTGCTGAAGTCATGGATATACAAGGTACTCATGTAATCCGGGAATTGATCGATAATGTCATCAATTTCCAGATCCAATTCCTGATAATCAAAACCCTGATTTTCAATCCGGTACATGCTCATACTGAACCTTTGTTCTTTTTTCGTGTTTCTGGAGGCAGGTTATTTTCTTGCAGGCGTTGGCCAATCAATTGCAATTCAAGGCGCAGTGCGGACTCGCTTGAGCGACCTTGTAGCTTGTCGGCAACCCACTTCTCATAGCCTTCTGTATGGTACTGCAGGTGGCCCAATGCTTCAGGCATTGACCAATGCGGGGTATGTTTCGCAAATCGAGGCAACCAAACGCCATTATCGGGATCATTTATGCGAACACCAAGCACGTGCATCCTCACGCGAGCGCGATACGCAAATTTGGTTTTGCCTTTGCCGGGGGTTATGTGGTGGGCGGTGTGATTGGGGCTCGGCTTTGGATTGGGTACTGCGCGCATGAATGCTTCTAGCTGATCTGTTGGATGGTGTTCCTCTGCCAGCATGCTATTTTGGCGGGAGGACGAATCTGCGCGTGATTGCCCTGCTACATGGATGGCTTGCCGACCAAAATCACGGTAGATTTCGAGCTGGGCTTGAACGTCAGCAATGCTCTCCATTAGGCGGCGTTCATGTTCAAGATGCACCTTCACAGCCGCAAGCTCTTGTTTGCGTCGCTCCCGTACATCCTGGGGGGCGCTTTCAAGTTGATTCAGTTTTTTGAAGTATTTTTTAGCTTTGTGTTGATAGGCTTCAAGAGCCCGGTCGAGGGGCGACATTTCATCATAGCGCGCGTCGGTAGATACTCCGTGCAAGAATCCCATGGATAGTCCTTTTGATTGTGGATAAAACCGGAAGAATACTGCGATTGACTCCAGGATGCTGTGATGCGCTTCGATATCCCGCTGCAGGGGGAGTAAGGCAAGTTTAAGGCATTATCACTACCCTGGGTTGCCTACTCGCCAAGCACCTCAAACCCCCTTAGCCCGCCATATCGGCCCATGCAAGCATTTCATTGACTGCCTGCATGCTGGGTCGCATGGCCAGCACCGGTTCAATCGCTATTCCCCGGTCGTCGCTGTAGACCTTGGGTTAACTTTAAACACAACCCTATTTTTCTCCACGAAGAATAAAAAATATCAATCAGTTCAAGGAGATAGAAGAACTTTCCTTTCCCAAAATAGAACTCGAAAGTCGGTTTTGTTTTGGGAATTATGTCGGCACGTAACTAACTGATATTTCAATTTTTTCAGCACACTTCGTGAATGAAGGCATGGTTTTGTTTAAAGTTAACCTGATTACTCAAACGGCAAGTGAGTCATTTGCAGAGGTTCACGACCGGATGCCTCTATCGCTGAATGCAGAGCAGGTTGCTCGCTGGATGAATCCGGAGCAGGAGGTTAAAAGCCTCCTGCAGGAATTACGTGGGCAGTCAGCAGAGCTTCACTGGCGTCCGGTAGATCCGCGTGTAAATAATGCCCGCAACAAGGAAGGTATTGTGTTTTTTTGAGGTTGTACAAAGCCTTCTGGATTGTTGGTACACCGTCCGGGCTCATCGAGATCGTCTATTTCTGCTCGCATAATCTTTACGCTTGCAGGAGCAACAAAACCCAGTCTGGCTTGATAGGTATTGCAATCATTGATATGAACTTTGATCCCTACCGCCAATATCGGACAGTTAACTAACATACAGTTCTTGCTTCAAACCGCTCAGGGCTAATAAAGCCAATTGCGCTGTGGCGGCGGTATCTATTGTAATCTACTTCGATATATTCAAAAACAAATTCGCGTGTTTGCTTTCCATCCTGTAACGGTTCGCCGTGAATCAGCTCAACTTTAAGAGAGTGGAAAAAGCTTTCTGCACACGCATTATCCCAGCAATCGCCCTTGCGACTCATACTCTGTCTGAGCGAATATTTTTCCAGTAAATCCCTAAACGCGTGCGATGCATATTGGCTCCCTCGGTCGCTGTGAACAATAACGTCTTTGGGAAATTTGCGTCGCCACATTGCCATGATCAACGCATCGCAAACCAATTGCGCATCAATATGTTTACTCATCGACCAACCAACAATTTTACGCGAATATAAATCAATCATCACCGCTAAATACAGCCAGCCTTCAGTTGTTTGAATGTAGTTAATATCCGTTACCCATTTTTCATTAGGTTGCTGCGCAGAAAAATTTCTTTCCAACAAGTTTGGCGCAACTGGCAGCGAATGATTGCTGTCAGTCGTCACCTTGAATAACTTGGCAGCCTTTGCAATTAATCCCTGTCTTTTCAGGCTTTTTCGAATCGTTTTTATATCGAGCGGATTATCTTGCTCCGCCAAATCATGAAAAATTCGTTCGGCACCATACCGGCCTTTACCAGCTTCAAATGCAGCCTTTACCAACGCGTCAATCGATTCTCTTTGCTGCATGCGCCAACTAACTATTTCACGATTATCAAGCCAGCTGTAATACCCACTTCGCGAAACCAACAGAACGCGCGCCATCATCGCGATTGAATATAGCGCGCTATTTGTCAGCATAAATTCGTAGCGTTTTATTTTTGATGCTTCGCGAAGTAGGTGGCCGCCTTTTTTAGGATTTCGAGCTCCTCTGCTTGCTCAGCAAGTTGACGTTTGAGGCGTGCGTTTTCAGCGGCGAGGAGCGATTCTCTTTCAACACCAGTACGGCTATTGTTGAGTGCGCTGCGCCAACTGTAAATTTGGCTGGCATAGATACCCAGTTTTTCGGCGGCTTCTGCTACGCTCAATCGCTCGGCCAGTTTAATAGCCTCGCTTTTGAACTCGGCTGTATACTTCTTATTCTCTTTTGGGGTTGGTTTCTTACTCATGGATCACCTCTGGAGTAAGTTTACTCAGTTTCTAAGGTGTCCGATATTCGCGGAGGGGATCACTTCGATCAAACCATCGCTAGTGTGTATGTGAATTACTTGGTCTGGGCGGCGCGCTAGTACGAGCATATTAAACTCCTTTTCTATGTGATTGTTATCGTTCCAAAATCTGATCGTAAATACTCTAAATCAAAAAATCTAGACGTTAATCAGAATTAAAAAGGTTCTGTGATATAGACCGCTATCGGCCAATAGCAGTCATAACACTTCCAAGCAACTGGCGTCAATTACTACATATAACGCCCCACAATCCAAACCTTTAAATCGCTGTTCCATGCCTTGTGAGACAATCATTGTGAGCACCTCAAAAGGTTTTTAAATTCGTTATTCGTTACAAGAGGGATTTGGTGAATTTTGATAGAGATATTGTATATGCGCTTAAATTTACATTTACCATTTTTTACAAATTATTCTTTGAGCAATAACTATCCCATTTGTGGCGCATAAATTATTTATTTTTACATTTTTCTTTATTTCATTATCCTAAAGATAAAAATAATTCTATTACACCTCATTACATCTTCTACGATTATTAGTGTCCTTGACCTCTGAAAAATGGAGTCTAAAGTTCAGTGCGACTTTGCCGATAAACCTAGTAGATATGTGGCGGCAAGGCGTAACTGAAATTATCAAATGGAGCTTTTCAATGAAATACCACTTGGATTTACGTACTTTCCTTCTCGTCTCAGCTCTTGCGTCTCCTCAATTATCCTTCGCTGAAAGCATTCAGCTTCCTGACATAGGAGAATCTCAGCACGAGCAAGCTCAACTTCCCGATTTGTCAGGCGTGCTGGTAGATGGAAATGGTGCGGTGCTTGGAAATGGTGAGTCAATAACTGTAGTTAATTCGGCAGAGCTTTTGGCACTTCTTGGATCAGCCACGCCTGCTGTGACAGTTGAAAATACATCAGAAAAATTGGGCAAATCCAATGCCGCAGTCAGTAACCTGTTGACACCACTTTCGGCTCCGCCACAGTATAGTTTTAACAATTGCTATCCCTTCAATATTGGCAGTGCAAATACATTTAGTTTGAACTCGGCTCAGCTTACATGTAGCAATACTTACAGTGCGACTCCGATTAAATTGGACAGCGTCATTGTTGGGCAATCTGTTGGGACTAACTACAATTTATTGGTGTACTTCTATAATCACAATACATCAGCTTTGGAGCTCAAAGGCGGTTCGACTAATACTGGTAATACCGACGAATTTTTTAGCACGGTAATGCCTGCTGGAAACTACATACTTTACGCAGTTCCTCAAGCGGGAGTTGCACCGATAAATTATGCTGTTGGGGCATTGGGGTGGTCTAACTACGATGCATATGAGTCGAATGAAAATCCTAGCCAAGCAACCACAGCCAACGGAGCATCGGGAAATTACGTTGTTACTGGGAATTCTGATAACCCTAATGATCGAGATGTATTTGCCTATACAGCTGGCTCCACACAAACCGTTGTTCAGGTTAGATTAACTTCAACTGCTCACACATTACAAGTCGCAAGCGGCAGTTCGTGGGTCAACCTTACACCCAATGGGCAAACAGTTTCGCTGACATTACCATCCGCCGGAGCAACAGTGTATTTTCAAGTTAGACCAACTGTTGGGACTACCGTGAATCCGTTGATCAGTTATCAACTATCAATGAGTAATCCACCTGCATCAATTATTAACTATTCTGTTGTTGGGGATGTTCAGCCTGGATGGTTTCCCGGAACTGAAGTCAGTACCGCGCTAACATTTAATGGAACAGTTGTAGATCAGTTTAACCATGCCGTGCCATTCGCGCAGAATGTTGTCGTGAGAGCAAGAACTGCCGAAGAGGGGACGGTTACAGAATCCGCACCTGCAAATGCTTCTGGAAACTACAGTCATACAATTAATCTCCCCGAGTGCTTCGGTGGTGAGACGATGTTGCGTTGGGACTATCAGTATGGAGTTTGCTGGGAAGTTGATTACCATGATGATCAATTACATACCTACACATTCGGGCTCGATGCGGCACTTGGTGCAAATGTTCAATATATACATGTTTGTGATGCAACTATTCGTAGTGATATCGATAAGTCGATAGAGTGCCAATAGTACTTAAGACCGATGGGCTGGATTCCAGCTCATCGGATTTTTGATGAAGATTGATTGACATATCAGGATGGTCATATGAGCACAATTACGATCAGCAGTTTAAATATTAATAATCAAACCGCTAAATTATCGGAGAGTACTAGCCTACAAGGTGTTGCAAATAAAAATGCGGCAAATACTCCCCCGGCTGAAATGACATCCATTTATGATATTTACGGCTTAAAAGAAGGATTTAGTGAACAGTTAGATTACAAAGATAAAGTCACGCTATCTCCTGTTGGAGTTATGCTAAGCGAAGCTCACCAACTGGCTGAACAAAATAGAGAAACTTGGGAGGATCCATCAAAAATATTTGAAGCTGATGCTGAGTTCAATGAGGCATTTAAAGAAGTTCAAAGCGAAAATGGAAACCTGGTGTTTAGACGATTTAATAAAGCTTATTTAAATCAACTCCAAAATGTTCCTGACGCTCTTTTACTTTATGATCAGATGGGCCAATCTGAAAAAAATAAGATTGTTATAACATCAGAGCAAGATTTAAAAGATATAGTTATGAAATTACAAACCATGGCAATGGATGAAAGAGATGCATCCATAAGTAATTCTATTTATAAAACATCCGATCTTTTTGATGCAAAGTCAAAATTTTCTGAAATGATCGAGAAAGAATATCCACATCTCAAAGGCGTAGACTTTGAGTTCACATCAAAGGGAGACAAAATAGTAATCACTGGCGGGCAAATTAATGGTGTAGATATATCACCCAAAGAACTATCTCAAATTGAAAAGTTAGCGAATGGGAAAGAAGGAAAAGAATTAAAAGATGTAATGTTCGCCATCAGAGAGGAATCGGTTAATCACTACAATAAATACACAGAAGCTGGTCGCAAAGCTCCCTTAAGCTTAGCTGATTTTGATCAACGATTTGGCGACTTTGGTGCTTATTTGGAATCATTCAAAAGTAGTGGAAATAACTACAAGTTTAAAGGCCCAGATGACCCGTCTACCTACCGCGAATCCTATTTTTCCGGTGCGGCTGAAATGATGTCGGGAAGATTAGCGGCGTAATTCGCATCAACCTCAAGGCAGACATTGGCCTTTCAAAAACCGATGTCTGCTCTGCAATAATTGAGACTGTAAATAAATCTGTGTAACTGTTTATCATTAACCTCATATAGGCAGGATAAACAGTATGAACAAAAAAGATCTTGAAGCCTTTGCGCGCGAAGCGGCAAAGCACATGAAGACCGAGAAAGACTTGAGCGATTTTAGCCAGATGCTCACCAAAATCACCGTTGAGGCTGCCCTCAACGGAGAGCTGGATGCCCACCTTGGCTACGAAAAACACCAAAAATCAGGTGCTGCCAATAGCCGTAACGGCTACACCACCAAAACCCTGAAAACGGAAGATGGTGAGTTTGAACTCAAAACACCGCGTAATCGCGAGGGCAGTTTTGAGCAGCAACTGGTGAAGAGACACCAAACCCGCTTCACGTCGATGGACGATAAAATTCTGAGTCTCTATGCCAAGGGTATGACCACTCGGGAAATCGTTGCCACCTTCAAGGAAATGTATGGTGCAGACGTCTCCGCCACCCTCATATCCAAAGTGACAGATGCTGTTATTGAACAGGTCGTTGAGTGGCAATCCCGCCCGTTGGATTCGGTTTATCCTATCGTTTATCTCGACTGCATCGTGGTAAAAATTCGCCAGGACAAGCAGGTTATCAACAAATCAATTTACCTTGCGTTGGGCGTTACCATGGAGGGCCAGAAAGAATTATTAGGCATGTGGCTCTCGGAAAATGAAGGTGCAAAATTTTGGCTGGGCGTACTGACGGAGCTGCAGAATCGCGGTGTTCGGGATATCTTGATCGCATGCGTTGACGGGTTAAAAGGGTTTCCGGAGGCGATTAAGGCCGCCTTTCCCGAAACGCAGATCCAACTGTGCATCGTACACATGGTACGCAACTCAGTGAAATACGTGCCGTGGAAGGACTACAAAGCCGTTACGGCAGACCTGAAGCGAATTTACCAATCCATCACTGAAGAGGAGGCGCTGCTGGCGCTTGCGCAACTCGGTGAGCGCTGGGATGAAAAGTACCCGCAAATTAGTCGCTGTTGGCATACCCATTGGGAAAATATACGCACCTTGTTTGCTTACCCTGAAGACATTCGTCGGGCAATTTACACCACCAATGCGATTGAATCGCTGAATAGCGTAATTCGTCAGGCGATCAAAAAGCGCAAATTATTTCCAACGGATGAATCAGCCAAGAAAGTGATTTTCCTGGCGATTCAGGATGCCTCCAAAAAATGGACTATGCCCATTCGCAATTGGAGAGCGGCGCTCAATCATTTTATGATTGTGTTTGATGAGCGATTGGTGGATTATCGTTGAGTTGGCAGTTACACAGAATTTTTTACAGGCTCCAATAATTGTCTCTGGTGATCTCCAATAATTTTGATTTTATATGTACCCAAGGACCGCTTTGGGCACGTTTCTGACCTTCAATACTACTTTTTATTCTTTCTCCATTCCCATGGAGCAATTGTTTGATCCTTGCTTAATGACCACAAACCGAGATGTTTTGATTTTGCGCTCTTTTGTAGTTCAAAATAGTTTTGATCTCGTACATATTGTGTGTAGGCCCAGGCGTTGCCGCTTTCCACCATGTGTTTATTAATATTAATGTTGCTCAGAAAAACCGTTCCAAGCGTTCTACCGTATCTGTCACTACCTGTCGAATCGACGGTGACGTTGAGTGAAAATACAAGGTCTGAAAGTGCTTGTTTTGATTTTTGCCCCCAAGGTTGATCTTTTTCAGGGGCATCAATTTCCACAAGGCGAATTTTTATACTTTGCTTGTCTTTAGTAAGAATTGTAATCGTGTCGCCATCGCTGATACCGACAACCTTTCCATACAGGTTTGCGGCTTGAATGGAGGGCGATAGATAGAGAAGTGCAACTACAAGTGGGGTGAGGATGGTGCGAAGTGCATTCATTGCTTCCATGGTTCCGTTTGGGGGCTTAGTCTGGGGCTAAACATGGTACAGGTATAATAATATGTCAATTACTTCATATTACTCAGGTATTTCATCATTCTCCCTAATGATAGCCAAGGCCGATTGGGTTTGATTTCTGTGTGTTTTGCTATTATCTTTGCGGTGCTCATCTTACCACGCATCGGGGAGTCTAATCCTCCCCGCTAGGGCTGGCCTTAGCTCCTTCGGTTTATTCAATTAAATCTAGGAGCACTATAGTGAAAGTTACATTCAACCTTTCCGAATTCCGTACTGTTAATGCTGTACTGGGTAATTTAATTGCTATAACGGTCGTGGACACTCGCTGGAGTGACGACGATCAACTTGAGAGCGCTTCCGCACATACATGGACACTGCGGTAGGTCTCCACAATTCCTGGATCTCTAATCTTCTGAGATAAATTGATCAAGTCTGTTGTCATATAAGTCCTGAGCCACATCAAGGTTGCGAGAATCATGCGTCCCAATTAGGTCGGCATAAACAATTATTGGATTGACTACATCAAGCGGGTAACTTGAAAAAGCCGGATAGTCGGGGCCGAACTTTTCGTAAACCGCTATCGTGGTGCGTTGATTATTACCCATCAGGTCGGCCTTACGGATTCTTGCAGCAGCAAAGAGCTTACCGCGCTTCTCCGCGTTAATGTAAATCGTAAACACTTGTGGCTTAATGTAGTTTGTTAAAATCTCTGCACCTATCTCCCCGCCCCAATACCCGCCGTAATCAGCCAGGTTGATTTCTTTCCATAAGTAATAGTTATCCGTCTCATAATTACCGACAAATAGTTTTGGCTTGATTTTTTCGGTGTAAGTCTCAACCCATCGTTCAAGTAACTTTTTCTTGTTGATTAACTTACGGATGGCAGGCTTATCCCTGTGCATGATAAATCCGGCTCCATCAAGCCCGTCAAGCGCGGGACCAACCGTACCCAATGAAATGCCAGCTGCCTGCGCCAAATCGCGATAAGACGCCGTAATAGGCGCCATACCGCTCAATAGCGCAAGTATCAGCTTCATTCCAGCAAGCTCAAAAGCTTTGTTACCAGTTGGTTTATCTTCTTTTACCGGTTTCAGGCCCTCAACGGTGAAATAAAATCCAGCAGTGTGTATCCGACAGTTGCCGGAAAGGTCAAAAAAATTAATGCCTTTTGATGTTAGTGCCTTAAAGATGCTTGGATTAGCGTAGTTCGTCAGTAAAATCCCGCCATCTGGAAATGAACCAAGCTGTGCGGCGATATGTTCAATATGGGGTGGTCTCAAGTGCATGAGGGTAACGCATCGCAAACTTATCGCTGCATTAAGCATCTCACCTTCCAGCAGCTCAAGCCTGTCTTCTTCCCGATTAGTCCCTTCTACGAACTTGCACCGCATCGGTAGTCGCTCGCCCAGTGCTCGGGCTGCTCTGTGTCCAGTGCTCTCTTGATTCATGACCTATTACCATCGAGGGGTTGTTGTTCACAATACTACATTGTTCACGACTCGTGAACAATGTAGTATTGTGAACAAGTGAACTTAGGTATTGTGCACGTGTGGTGCTGGTGCGGTTTGTTTGTGCGGGGGGGTTATAGTGACTTGTGGTGCCGATATGGTTAATACCCTGTAGCTTCCTAAGCGGAAACTACTACTTATGACTTAGGTATTCACACAAAGCTATCAAACCACTCTAACTATCAGACTGAAAACTTAGACAATGATGAATGCAATGTTACCGTGTGGACTTCCCATACTTTACTAGACACTTTCGAGCCTCTGAAAAAACGCCTCTTCGTATTTAACTGGAGATAGCCCGCCGTTATGGGAATGGCGTTTTACCGGATTGTAGAACATCTCAATAAAATTAAATATTTCTGTTTTGGCTTCTTCCCTCGTGTTGTAAATCTTTCTGCGGGTTACGCGCTTCTTAAATGTTGCAAAAAAACTCTCAGCAACCGCGTTGTCGTGACAGTTTCCTCTGCGACTCATCGACGGAATGAAATTGTTAGCTTCCATAAAAGCCGTGTAATCGTGACTTCCGTACTGACTGCCTTGATCGCTGTGGATGAGTACAGCATCTCTTGGCTGACGCCGTAGTTTTGCCATGAGCAGTGCATCAATTACCAAATGGCGATCAATATTTTTTCCCATAGACCAACCAACGATGCGCCGAGAAAATAGATCCAGTACCGTTGCTACGTACAAAAACCCTTCGTAGGTTCTCACGTAAGTAATGTCACTAACCCACGAAACATTGGGCGCGTCAGGACTAAAGTTCCGGTTCAACAAGTTGGCGGCCACCTTGGCGGTTTTGCTTCCTTTGATGTAACGCCGTTTATAGCCAATCTGTGCTTTTATCCGGTATTTCCGCATAATTTTAGCTACACGATGCACACTGCATGTCTCACCCGATTCACGCAAATCCTTGTGTATCCACGGACTACCGTAAGTACCACCACTTGCTAAATAGTGCTCTTTAATTAACGCCAGTAACCGCTGATCTTCTTGCTCGCGTTTTGATGCTGGATTTTTTAGCCACGCGTAGTAGCCACTGGGATGAAGCTTTAAAACATGGCACATCAAGCGTACCGAATGTACCTTGATGTGGGCGCGAATAAAGGCGTACTTTATTCGTGCTCCCTTGCAAAGTACGCGGCGGCCTTTTTTAAAATGTCGCGCTCCTCGGTAACTCGCCTGAGCTCTGCTTTAAGGCGGGCAATTTCGGCTTGTTCATCTACTTGAGCGGCTATGCGGGGTTGGGGTTCGTTGTATTTCTTTAGCCAGGCATAGAGGCTATGGGTGGTGGTCCCGAGCCGTTCAGCCACTTCCGCAACAGAATACCCCCGCTCGATAATCTGCTTGATAGCTTCTTTCTTGAATTCTTCAGTAAATCGTTTGCCTGACATAGACACCTCATCTTGGAGTTAGATTATGAGGCTTTTGGGTGTCTAGTGAAATCTGGGAAGTCCAGTGTGCGGACCAAAGCTAATGCTCTATTTTTCTTGATTAATCAAAAGGTTAGAGGGTTTTAAATTGCGCTGGTAAAACGCTGCCAGACCTTACCAACAAGAACATAAATCACCTACAGACAACTTATGCTGTAAACGACACTAAGTTTTAACCCGCGAACGAAACAACGAAGAGTGAAGGGATTAACTACTCAAACTTACACTTAGTGTTAATTGTTCCTTATTAA
This sequence comes from Cellvibrio sp. PSBB023, assembly GCF_002007605.1. Lineage (NCBI taxonomy): Bacteria > Pseudomonadati > Pseudomonadota > Gammaproteobacteria > Cellvibrionales > Cellvibrionaceae > Cellvibrio > Cellvibrio sp. PSBB023. The sequence continues at coordinate 3,748,064 of NZ_CP019799.1, forward strand.
TCAACAAGTTAAAAAGTGTCAAATTATGCTAGCAACTTACTGCCAGTCTTTGCTAGCAAGAACAGGACAACTTATGCCGTAAATTTTGGACAACTTATGCTGTAAACGACACATGCTCCTAATGACATCACAAATAAATTCACAAAAGGGGTTAATCAAGCGGCCACATATTTAGGGTTGGAAAACTTTAATATTGCCGACAAAGTTGAATTCAAAGAGTATAACTACTCTGAAAAACTCGACAAAATTCGCCAGGATGCCGCCGAATATCAAGACTCTATTAGTCAGTGTTCAAAAGTAGCGACATAAAGACACGCTGAAATGGAAATAAATCGTTAATCTAACCCGCTCAAAAGATATCGATTAACCGCCGGATCTAGATTTTCCCCAAAGGAAAACTCCAGCCAATCATCATCTCTGTCTTTCTCTTTAATAATATTAAGCGATTCTAAAGGGCGCCCAGAAATTATCTTATTTAATAAAAAGTGCCCCATATTTCCATGATCGCGTAAAAATTCTTCATGGGTTAGCTCACCGCTAATTAAGCGTAATACAGTGCGTAAAGAAACTCTAATTGTCTTTTCTGTCATTTTATATCCCCCATAAAAATCTGATCCGGGAATAGATTTTCCAGCTTTCAGGCGATTTAATGCATTTTTAGCGTTGCGTTCTGGCTTCGAAAATTCTTTTATTGATTCGTTTAATCTTTTAGCTAAATTGACTATTTCTGGATGGCAAGCTTGTTTGGAAAAAACATTTAACTCAAAGTTGCGACTTACATCGGGTAAAAATATGTTTTCACTTCGTTCAGCTACATGAAGCATAAAGACGAAGCTAATGGTCTCTTGCCCTCTCAGGAAATTATTTATTATTGACGTCATTCCATAGCTGCTGTATTCGTCTTTCTTTTTTCCGAAAATGGCACAGTCAGCATCACAAATAAAGACACCTTTGACTCCGTTGAATCCTGATTTTTTTAGCTGATCTCGTTTCGTATTTAACCGATTATATAGTACGTTATTTTGATGCGTAGGTGCTTGAGTAAAGACCGGATAGCCCATTGAAAAAGTTTCTTTATCCGGGGTGTAATCTGCTGAAATTACGACATCATTATCTGTAATCTTTATTTGTTGACGAACTCTTGGTTGTTGAGAAACATCTAAAATGAATGATTTGAATTTGCTCTCTATAAACTTACGGGTGTTCTGTTTTGTGGGCAGCTTTAATTTTACCTTCTTACGCCATTCATGTGATCCGTCAAATTGGAAATTAAAACCGGCAAGAGTATGTATTCCTGACTTTTGTGCGACTGCTAAAAATTCTTTTATAAAATAATCAATATCGTTGTTGTTGATGCTGTCTTGGTCGCTGATGCATGTAACATCGGAAACCATCTCAAATTCACAGCTTTTAAAGTGTATGTCGGGGCGAGAGGTGCCTCCATGGTTTGCTTCGTAATTGACTGTTCCGTTTTTTGATAGAAGATTTATTACAACGAGTTCCCACACAGTATGTAGTGACTCTATATTTCCGGTATTTAGTTTGGCTATTAATCCTGCTAGAGCTTCTTTAGGTATGGAGCCGATATTTTCGTTGATAAGGCGTTGAATCACTCGTCTCGATAGAATTGGCATAATTATTTTTATTACGATTAAGCGCTCATGATAAAAAGTTCCCTACCTGTTAGCCAATGGGCTTCGTAAAGGTCTTTTCGATTTGATCAAGAGTACATTAAATTTTTAAGGAAAAAGCACATGGCGTGGATAGTTACCAAGGTGCCGCTGGTTCTCTTCTAGGTCTGATGTGTCTAGTGCATATGTGCGCAAAATCCATCGCGATTCGCCCCCTACATCTCCGCCAACAACACCGCGACCATGAAGGCAAAAGCGGTTACTCACTAGAAGAATATCACCAGGTTCAATTGTCACGGATATGGAAGCCTCGTTGCAGGCAGTCTCGAAGTTCTCCGAAGCGCTTTCGGCAGCCCCGCCTGGCTCTGTGGGTAAAACAGAGCTGTGGCTATAGCGAACAAGCGTTCCTGATACGTTGTCTTTCAGAACTGGGACGTCGATAGCCGTATGTACCTCCCCAAGTATATGTTTCATGCCTTCAACGAAAGTATGTTGCGACAGGGCTGAGTATTGGTCCTTCTTTAATTCCTGGATGTCATGTGGAGAAAGTTTAGCGAGCACATCTTCAAGTATCATCACTGTTGTGGGCACAAATTTAGGATTGCGCAAGCCGACTAGCGTTACAATGTCTGGGGATGGCGCAATTCGCGGGTTGGAGGCATCCAGTTCCCCTTTGAACGGAAAACTAACTGCGTCCGTGTGACCTCGCAACGAACTCTGCGACTTCTTTGCCTTTTTACCATTACCTCTCTGGGCACTGAGATTTACAAAGAGTTCGCCATCATTTTCTGACGCATAAGAAATAGTCTCCATCCCGAGAAACTCGTGAACGGCAAGCGTAGCAGCGCGACCTAATATCGTACCGTCAGTATCAGGTACGGGTATAAAATCCTCAGGAGTGTCAGAAAGGTCAGTTGGTTGAAACACGCTAGATAAATGAACATAAGGAGCCGCAAGGGCGTCCCGTCGCATGATCATGGTGTTTTCACCAGTTTTACTCAGTTCTATTTCAACTTCTTGGGCTAATTTCGAGCCCAACTCTGCGGGATTGTCAATTTCAGCCTTTCGTTGGTCAAACGTCGTAGCCTGCTTCCAGGCTGCTATAGCGGCCCTGACAGCCGCCGCCAGCTTTGGTGCAGTCATGAGATTATCCTCTAGTTGATACATTATTGATATACGACTACACTGGTGTCAAGAAAGCGAGCGCTATAATTACTGAGGATACAGATGAACCCAACGCTTGACCCTTTAGAACTTGCTCAAGGGCAAGCGTTATTGCCTCGGCTCTCGGATACATTGGCTCAAAGTCTCCGGGGGGCTCGACTTGAATATCAGGTTGAGGGCTATATCTCCTGCGCTTTTGAGGTCCCCGGCATTGGAAAACGTACGACATCCGCAGGCTCTGCGTACGAAGCAATTCGACTGGCTCTTATTGAGCTTGCATGCCTCACAACGCCTACTCTCGAATATTTGGCATTACAAATGAACGAAACTTCTTCGAGCAAAGATTTAGGCAAGTTTGACTCAGTACCGTCTGAGCGATTTCAATCAAAGACTCGCCAACATACCGTTGGGGTAACATTGCCGGCAGAATTGAAAGTGCATCTCAATTTGCTTGCAGAGTCTGAAAATGCAAGTTTTGCAGAAATGTCGCGAAGATTTGCTGTCTTTGGGTTTGAGGATTTCATAGACAGGTCTCTGTATGCTAGTTCGACAGCGCTGTTCGATTTGCTAAATAACGAGCTTCTTAAATGGCAAAGTTCCAGTTCCGAGCAAGTTATGCTTCGTCTTGATCCTGGTCACGCTGTTCGAATTCGCTCAGCAGCAAAGGAGTATGGAAAATCTGTTTCGGAGCTCTCAGTTTTGTGTGTGGCGCACGGACTTGAAATGCAGGCATTGTTGGTATCTCTTGAACAAAGGATTTCTAATTTTAAGGGTGCCGCAATCCGCCCGCTGTTGCCTAAATTAGACCTTCCCCCATTTGCTACGCCTCTTTTATCTAGCGTGCTTGCGGGTACTGTTCGCGCGCCGAAAACTTTAATTAGAAAGCTTGCTGGTATTTTCGAGGCCCCCGAATCTTTACTTTCCACATTCTTCCGGCGCTCGTTCGACTACAGGCTGGTGCCTGCATTCAAGGCTGAAGATGGAAAACCAGAGCTTGCTACGAATGCTGTTTCTTGGGCTGTTGCAGTTAAATCGCTCGGTCTTTCTGCAGAACAAACAAAAACTCTACTAGACCTTGGTATTTAATCAGAATGAATCCATTCCAGCGCGCTCGCGACGAAGCCCATTTAGCTAGAGCGAAGCTGGAGCCAATCCTTGCCCATACCACAATTCCCGCGAAAGATTTACTACTCAAAATTGAATCGATCCTAAACATTGCTATCGAGCAAGTCGCGCCTACTTATCCCGATTTGGGTGGCGCAACCGCCGTACTTGATCGCAAGCAGATGTTCATTTATGTCAGTAAGGAAATTGATCAATGGAGCGACAGGTTCTGTGGACTGGTTGCTCATGAGCTGGGGCATTATTTCCTTGACGCAGCCAAGCCAGAAAAAACTGTAGCTCACCTACGTACTTTGCTCGGGAGTGCTGGGACTCCAGCTGTTCTCAAGGTAGAAGCTTACGGCGCGCGTGAGAGGCAGGAGTTGCAAGCTAATGTTTTTGCCCGAGAGTTACTTTTACCGCGAGACCTTGCACGCCACCTTGCACTAGCAGGATTAGGGCCAACTGAAATCGCAGAGAATCTGGGTATACCGCTAGAGTTCGTCCGTCAGCAGTTGCTTGATGCCTTACTGCTACCCGACACAATATCGTCAACGAGTCGGCTACATGATCCTAGTTCTGATCAAGTGAACGCAGCGCGAACTGAAGCTCGTGCTGCTAACGTTGTGGCTGGCCCGGGGACCGGGAAGACAACAACCCTTATTCACCGAGTGAAATATTTGGTGGAAGAAAAGCGTGTACACCCAAACCAGATTCTCGTATTAACTTTTACTAATAAGGCTGCGTTTGAACTGGTTGAGCGTCTACGAAATGTGGGAATAAATGCTGCCTCTGAAATTTGGGCTGGTACATTTCACTCTTTCGGCCTCGAATTTTTAAGAAAATATCATCAATACTTTGGGTTGGAAGCGGAGCTACATGTTTCTGATCTGATGGCCTCAATGACGCGTCTTGTGGCAGGCTTACCTCGAGTGAGACTCAATTACTTTTTGCGAGTGGAAGATCCATATGAATGGCTTGCTCCCGTCTTAGATGGGATTACTAGGCTTAAGGAAGAGTTGATAACTCCAGCCGCATACAGATGTTTCGTTCAGGAACACATTGCGGACGATCAGGAGTTGCAACAGAAGCGTTTGGATGTAGCAACTCTTTTCGAGTTGCACGAAATATTGCTTGCTGAGAACAGGGCGGTGGACTTTGTTGACCTAATCTCGAAGCCGGCAGTGGCACTCAAAGAAGATCGGTCTCCTTTTTTAGAGTTAGCGGATCGATTTCAGTATGTTTTGGTCGATGAATATCAAGACGTCACGCAAGCAATGGTGGAAATGCTTCGACAGCTCGCATATGGAAAATCCATTTGGGTGGTGGGTGATGTTCGCCAAGCTATTCATCATTGGCGAGGTGCGTCGCTAAAGAGCTTGCTTAAATTTGATATCGAATTTAAGGCTCATTCCGGTGGAATGGACATTCAACGTTATCCGCTGACTTATAACCGGCGCAGTTCTCAAGAAATTGTTGACCTCACTAAGCAGATAGGTCGCAGTCATGTGCTTGAAGCGTCGTTGCCGCTAGATGAGGCAATCGCAACCAATGGTCGGGCTGGCGAAAAGCCCGTCGTAATTAGCTGCGGTGAGAATGACGCAATTTTGGGGGCGATGTTTCAGCAAATTCATGCGCTTCAGAGGCAGGGAGTTTCATATGGACGTCAAGCTGTTCTTTGTCGGCGCAACAGTGACGTAGAGCGTGCTGCTGAGCTACTTGAGCGCGATGGCATTCCTGTCGTATACATTGGTGACCTCACTTCGAGAGTCGAAGTAAAGCAGCTACTATGCCTTATGCAGCTGTTAGTGGAACGCCGCCCTAAGTCATTGGTCGGACTATGCGGAATTCCGGGTTTGAGCATGCCATTGGCCGACATTAATATTTTATTGAAAGCCGCTGAAGACGACGTCGCGTACCAGCGTGGCCGCTGGCTTCACTCATTTCCGCCTGGTTTGAGCTCTATTGGGTTGTCGGTGATTTCGAATCTTAGGAGTCTTATTGGCAATTTTAATCATGGGTCGAACCCTTGGACATTTGTATGTGAACTTCTACTTGAAAAGCGTTTTGGTCTTCCTCTTGCTGCTGATACGAGCGTTCGCGCGTGGGTGAAGCGTATTGCGTTATGGCAATTCGCTTATGGAGTGCGAAACGGTCATGGAGAGATGAAAGAAGCGCGGCTGTCACGTTACCTCCTACGGCAGCGACTGCGTCAGCGGATTAATGACGTGCAGGGACAGCGAGAGCTGCCCCCCGAAGCAGCGGCCCTTGATGGGGTCCGCGTCATGTCTGTGCATGGTAGTAAAGGATTGGAATTTGATGCGGTGCATCTCGGATTTGTTAATTCCGAAAGCTACGGAGGGCAGGAGCCTGGTTGGAGTCCTGAAGGTATTTTGGACATCGTCCCACCTGAAGTGCTTGGCAGTAGCCTTGAAGAGTATAAGTATGAATCGGCAGTAGAGCGTAACAATCTATTATATGTGGCAGTATCAAGGGCAAGGCGACATTTGTATCTTTATCAGGACACTCAATTTCAAAACTCAACGGCACCTCAGCTGAATCATTTCCCAAGAATGTATAACGCTTACGAATACACAGGCCCTACCATTAAACGAATAAAAACAGCCTCAGTAGGTGCATTCTTGCCGCAAAATTCAATGGCGTTTGAGGACTTTTACAGTTACGCGATGTGCTCGCTCTATTACTGGTACTCGCGCGTACTTGGTTTGCAAAGCGAGTCGGAAATTGATGCCTCCTGGCGAGCCAGATGGGCTGTGATGGATGCCTTAAAAGCATATGCATCTGGTGCGTCGAGTTCTGCTGAAATTTCTCTACAGGATGCATGGAAGGCCCGCAAGCTGCCAACTATGGAAGAAGATCCTCCGCTATGGAACGATGCTAATTATGCTCTGACGCGTGGCAAGGTGCAGGTAGCTTCATTATGGAAGCGCGGAGGCGTCTTTACTCAGCCATCAGCCGTTATAGGTGGGATTACATTACAAATGCCGTGGGGATTTACAATCAAAGGTTCTTACGGCATAGAATACGTCATTGTAAGATTTTCTAGGCGTGGCATTTCTGATTTGACCACAATTTTAAAGCCTCTAGTGAATGGTCTCAGTTTGCCTGGGCCAGTTACGGTATCCCTGCACCACGTCTTATCGGAAAAGGTAGGTGAAGTACTTGGTGCTAAGAGAATTGAGCAGACTAAGTCTTATAAGGCGGCGATACGATTGGCTGCGGGCGACAACACTCCTACAGTAAGTCATCATTGTTCGCGGTGTGATATGGCTACCATTTGCCCTTCCTCACCTTTTTGAGTTTTCAGTTGTATGAAAGGGATTGAATTGTTTCAGCCTTACTTTTAACACTCATATATTGAACAAAGATACCAATCCTAGGTAGTCTAGTTCTGAAGTGCGCAAGAGTTATCGAATGACTTAGAGCAACGTTTGTATGCGCAGAATATCAATCGATCCCCAGCTTACGTTTAATTGGTAAAGGTAATTGGTCAAATGCATGCCGCACCAAATTCTCGATGTTTTTATTCTCCATCTCCGATAAGGCTTTTCGAAGTTCTACATTGGCATGCAGTAAATCGTCCTTATTGCTTCTAATTGAACCCCGAGGAGATTTTTTTCCTGCATTTGAAATTTGCCTATCCTTCAACTCAGCAAGTTCCCGATTAACTGCGGCTAAATAATCGGAAAATCCTTTTGAATACGAAGATGTATGCATTAACGTAGGCCTAGTGATCCCTGTCAACCGAGCAATTTCAGATGGCTTTATTTGATAGGTCTTTTTTAGTTCAAAGTCCGATATTTTACGATGTCTGTTGATGTAAGCTGTTCGTTCCTTTTTAAGCGATTCAGTAATCTTCCAGGCTTCCAAGCTGGCATTGTCACCAGACACCCAAGATGGAAAAGCGGGTGATAGCTGAGAATTTACTCGTGCCTTGTCATCGAAATATTTCATTATCATGTTTTCAAATTTCCCAAAACGTAACTCTCAAGCGCTTGATGAAGTTCTGGCACGACTCCGTGGTGCGGATCAAGTGTAGTAATGTGCTTTGCGGCTAAATTAACTAATTCATATGAGGCGCTTTTAAAAATTGGAGGAACAATTGGATTTTTCAGAGTCTCAACATGGGACGCTATATGAAGGAGTAGCCAATCAATGTGTTCAGATTGCATCAGATTATGAATGCATCCCAAGCATAAGTCAGGGGACGCATTGTGTCGTTGGGGAACTGCGGATACAGCACATTTGGCTTTAGATTGCGTGCGGCGTTTTAGAAGACAATACCCCCACGGGTTAGCTTTAATATCAAGGATCTCAACTGTGGCAATTTTCTCTGCAAATTGAATTTTTTCCTCGGGTGTCATAACTAGGGTGCTTTTTGACAATCTGCGCAGCCATGTATGCAAGTAACCAGAGTAACCCTCCCCGGCATTTTCCAAATAATTATGCACCAGAGAACTGATCACATTTTCTTTGGCTACCTGATGAATAGCTCTATGATCTTTATTGCGAACATATGCGAGCCATTCAGATCTAGAAATGTGCTTGAACTGACTACGAACAATCCATCCGACGTCGCCATCATTGCTACGATAAACTCCTTCCACCCAAATATGCCGAAATGCGTGAGGTGTTGGATACAAGCAACCCTCAAGTATTTCTTCCGATACCACTCTTACCACTGAAGCGAGCTTGCAATCTTGTTCTGATAAAGTTTGTATCCACGCCTTGGTTTCTTCACTCACGTGAAGATCAATCAGCTTTGTAAAATTTTCACTAAGTGATTTTGATTTGTATCGTAAAAGCCAATCTTTCTTTTCTAGATCCGTGGCATCCGTAAAGAAGAACGCTACTCTTGCGAGCTGATCTGTGCAAATACGATACGCGTCTTGCAGATTATGAGAAAAAATCATCTTTTCCCATTCGTAAGCAGACCTTAAAGCTTTCAATCTAGCATATTCATTCAAATCGGTTTTGCTGAGTGCCGACTTGGTCGCGATTTTGTCAGCAATACGATCCCAGATTGCTTTGTCTCTGATATTTTTAAAGGGTCCATAGTTTTGGACATAGTGAACCCATAGTCCAATAACTCCATTTTGTACGGGAACACTCGAGTCATCAACGCGTTTTCTCACAGAGTTAGCGCGGAACAAGCAGGGACTATCGCTACTCGCATTTGTCAGTGACCGCATTCTATGAATTAGGATGTTTGCATGAAATGTAATCTCGCGAGACAGAGGTATTCTGCCGTTTGTTTTGAAGACAAACCAGTGGACCTGATATCTAATGGGGAACGCGTATTGGTCAAGCAAGTCCTCATTATCAAACCCTTTCACATTGGATATCGAAAACCCGAACTCGCTTCTTCGCCAGCCATTCAATGCAACGAGACTGGTCAATCCTGCCTGTTCAACGAGTCTTACGAGCTGGCGTGGAAATTTATTATTACTATCATAAGAATTTTTTTCTGTTAAACCGAATCGTTCATAGTCTCTCTGTTGCGGGATGTTGAATTGCATGTTTTTATGCGCCTCATACAGGGCGTTCAGAATTTCGGAAAAGGATGTAAACGATATCGGTGGGGCGGTATTTGTCAGAAGAGAGATGGTCTCTGCTTCATCTTGATGTTTTAACCATGTCCAGATAATCACGCGGAGTCGATCAATATTTTCCTGTTTCTGGTTAAGCTTCAAGTAATCACAGATCTGGACAATGGTACTTTCCTGGAGGCATTTTGACAAAAATGTTTCGGAGCAGTAAATTTTTTGAAAATGAAGTGTGACCAAAATCCTTAGCTCAGCAATAGTCGTCTCACTAGTTTGCGCGCCATATCGATTTACAAAGGAGGTTATCTCTTTCGTTGACTTGCCGGTTAGCAAGTACGTAGTCCAGAGCAAAACTTTTGATTTATCTCGCTGCAACTCCAATGCAAATCCTTCCACTGCATTGTAGGTAGAAGAAATCGCGGTTGCTAGTGCTATATGTTCTTCAAAAAAAAGCATGCAGTGCTCGATATAATACTGTCCGAAATCGAGCGTTAACCTGTTGAAGCTTCCCCCGGCCCTCCAATCCGCATATGTCAATTCATCATTTGTTAAAGCAGGAATAACTGTCTTTAGAGTTTTGGTAACTAAATGGAATGTTACACCGACTATAATATTTTTGATGTTGAAAAGACGGAATGTGTAGATCCAATCATCCAGTTTGAAAAGGCTCTGAAAGCGAACAGCTGAATATAAGTTTAAACGCTTTACTTCCGTTCCGTTTTGGTAGCTATACAGCAGGTAAAATGCAATTACGCTCTCCAAATTGTTTTGGGTGAGTTGGTGTTGATTATTTCTGGCAAGCGCCGCCCATAAGTATTCAATGCCAGAGAAAGTGGATTGATAAGCTGAAATCGCTACTGTACAAGATTCAATCCACATTAGCTTGCTAACGGTAATCAGATCGAAGCTTAGGGCCTCGTACCATGTTGAATAACTTTCCTTAAATGAGAGAAGCGTATTAAAATTAATGCGAATTATTTCCCCGTTGATACAATGAAATGTCCACAGATTTTCATCGAAATTATTTTCAACTGATCCTTTTGCTGCATTAAGTTTCGCTTGGGCATCACCCTTATCAAAGCTAATGTTGATGTGAGGCTTCCGTTTCATTCTTTGCTCTCAAAAAGATAACTAAATAATGATGGGAGGTGTTCTGCATAGTTATGGTACTGTTCGGTGGCGGCCTTCGCACTTACCATCCTATTGAGTGTTCGACTCATCCATTCAACTTTGGGCAGAAGTATACGCTCCACGAAATCCGGTCTTGATCGTAATAGTTGCTCAATGAATTTTTCCGTCTGATTGAGATAATGAATGAAATATAAAGCGCTATTGACCGTGTCTGTTACGATGATGGTGTCATATTCATCATAGCTAGCTAAAGATAAGTCATCAGTCGCTCCCGGATGAGTGGCACTAATATAATTAGGTTTGATGACTTCGGTTTTTGCATCGTACTCAGTAACCATTTTTGTAATGTTTTCAACCGAAGGACGGTAAACAACGTTTTGCAAACTGTACAAAACGAGTCGCGTGATTCTCCCGCATCGATTGACCCAATCCTTGTTTGCATCCGTTAGATAATGCTGCTTTTCTGTATTAGAAGAATGAGAATGGTGATTTATTAAATCCGAATCCCTGTACATATCCGACCCTGCGTGGACAGCTGATGTTTTGATATGCGTTAATTTGAAAAGGTAGGATGGCAATGGTCTTGGAACATTTGCTTCATATACTCTACGGGTAGCTCCACTTTCTCGCCGGAATGATTCTGAACTTTTACTCCCCTTCCTAAGGCTAAGGATTGCTTCGAGAAATATAGGTTGGGCTTTACCGTGATCGAGTGCGCTATAAATTCTTTTCTGCAGATCTTCGGAGCTCCAAAGGTTAAAAAAGAAATGAAAAATTGAATACCCAGTTGACGTCATGTCTAGTGTAGGAATATTTATTCCAGAATTGATGTTGGTCTGAAACAGCGAAGCTCCACTCTCGAGTCCGCTAATATATTTGTGTATAGCTTTTGTCCAACAGTCTGAGGCCATCAATATCTTAGGATATTTGAAATCACCAGAACGTCCTTTGTAGTAATTACATTGCATAAACAAAAGTCGCCCATTGGAGTTATATTCCATGGCATAGTGAGTCGTTTTGATTTTTTGGACGTCTGAAGGCTGGATGGTTTCGCATGCTATTAACCAAGCAGCTAAACGCTCTTCTATAAGGGAATAGCGATGGTGGTAGTTTTCATCAAACAGAAGGGGGCGGAGAAAATATTCCCGAACATTTGACAAATTTTCCAGCCCTTGAGAATAGATTTTCTCTTTAAGGCGATCTTGACCAGAAGGACTTACTAAGTCCAGCCATAGACATTTTGTTAGTACATCGTCTGGGGTTCCGTCCGATTTCAGGCTGCCGATTTTTTTTAAAAGATTGAGTCCCCATTTCGCGTGCCACTTCTGAATGTTCTCCTTGATCGGTGCCTCGTCAATCTTTTCATACCATTGCTCCCGAGCCTCAAGAAGATACTGTAGTGTCGTTGCTATAGTTATGCGGAAACTGAGAAAAAGGCGAGAAGGGCTTTCCAGCTGTAGATATTTTGCTTCTCCTAATACTTCGCGTAGCCATGTGATGGAAAACCAATCCGACATGGTGTAGCTTTCCGCGGCAGATCGAATATTTTTTTTTGTGACCTTTATGAGATTTCGAATATATAGTAAATCATCTTGTAATAGCGATGCAGCGTTCATCCCATGTTTCAGCAAATTTTTTATCGTTGCAGAGTCTGTATTTTTAACTCCTGCAACGCTTATCCTAAACGCACCGTAGTCATCTATACACTCATATCTGTGTTCCTTTTTGCGGTTTACATCAATTTCGTTCATCCAGTTTATGAAAAAGCGAACTCTTGCCAAAAAGGTGGTCTGTGTGTTTTGCTTTAGTTCGTTAAACCAAGTGGTATGCAGCGAAGAAGATATTGCTCTGTAAATAATCTGATGATCTGGATTCGTCGATGTTAGCTTGGTTAACCTATTAACCTGAGCAGCTAATATGCTAAATACTTCCGATAGATCATGATCGTCAATTTCTGATTGCTTAGCGAATACGTTATCAAAAGCGGTTTCATCAGAGTGGCAAAACTGCGGCGTTTCGACTTGATCATTTTTGTTATTACCACGTTCCGTCATAGTTCGAGCTCCAGCATTTGAAGTCTCATGCGGATGTAGCGTGTAGTAGTTGCAGGAGCGTGGCCGTCCTTTGTAAATTTATGCCCAAGTCGTTGAGCAACAACAATAAGCGCTGCCGACTCAGAGCGTGTCTCCCGTCCGAAATTTCGCGTAATCTCATAGTGGAATAGCTCAGTTGCGAAGGTGTGACGGAGATCATGAAAACTTAACAGTTTGTTGAGGCCGGCAATCATCGCCCTCTTTCTAAAAACGCGTGAAGCTTGTTCGCGCCCAATTGGCATTCCTACGTTCCCAGGATCTCTTCTAACAAAAAAGCAATCTTCTGTACGATTTGCCATTTTTAAAATTGCCGCACGCTCACTCTCCACATATCGTCGCATTTCTAAAAGCAAATCGCGACTCAGATAAATCCAGCGAGATGTTTTCCCTTTTGTATACTTGCCCTTTAATAAGTAGGAAAATTCATCGTGGTGATCGAATTTTGCGTTATCCAATTTTGGGAAGAGTTCAGCCAATCCTCCTTTGCCCGATAGTCGTAGTCCAACGAGCTCAGCAGTTCTTAACCCCACTTCGTAACCCATGCGCATCATCAGCTTTTCGCTAATAGTAGTGCAGGCCGCTAATAACTTGTTTCTTCCACTTTTTGTTACATATTGGATGTATTGTTGCCTATCGCTTTTTTCTGCCACTATTTGCCGTGTGGTTCGATAAGTTCGTAAGCTTAAGCGGGATTTTAATCCGACCGAATCAAGCCAGTTGTAGTATGCAACTAATGCGGATCGATGAGCTTCAATGGACGCAGCTTTAGTGAGCTCATCGCTAAGGATTTCATTGAGGTAGAAATTGACGACTTTCTCGCTGCAACTTGATGAAGCATGCATCCCTGGAGTGTTGTGAGTTGCCTTCGTTGCTTCGAGATAACTTAAAAATTTGGCTAAGTTATAGATGTACGCTCTAATAGTGGTGAGTTCTACTTCCCTCTCAACGTATGTGCCCATGCGCGTGTCGCTTCTTTCATCTTGCTGAACCTTGTAGTCAAGTGTCATTCCGTACCGGCATAGATGGGTTGTGTAGAGTAGAGGCAGGATCGGAGGAGACCCTGCTTCATCTACGATTACGTACAAGTCATGGAATTGATGTTCCCGGTATTGGAAATTGGACAGCTTTCGCACTTTAGCAGGCATTGCGGTCATCTCGAACATGTGGTTCGGCGATCATGCCACTTGGGGCAACATTTTTCCTATATTAAATGTACATAACGAAAAAATGCGATCCAACAGCGGCCCGGAAATTTTATCGCGGTAGCGTTTTACCTGATCCGGGGTGCAGCGGCAGCGATTGGCATCACTGCCGTGATAACCACAGGGACAAGGATTCATGGCCGCGACTAACTGGAAGCGTGCGGGGAAGCACGCCTGGCTGCGCGCGCGGGAAATGCGCACCTCGCCGCTTTCCAGCGGTTCGCGCAGCACTTCCAGCACCTGTCGCGAAAATTCGGGCAATTCATCCAAAAATAACACCCCGGCATGGGCGAGGGAGATCTCGCCCGGCTTGGGGTTTGAGCCACCGCCTACCAGCGCAATCGCGGAGGCTGTATGGTGCGGTGCGCGAAAGGGGCGCTGCTGCCAGTGGTAATCCTTGCTTTGTGCTGCGACGGAATAAATGGCGGCGACATCGAGCATCTCGCGCTCATTCAGACGCGGCAAAATGCCGGGCAAGCGGCTGGCGAGCATGGTTTTGCCGGTGCCGGGCGGGCCGTAGAACAGGAGGTTGTGGCCGCCGCTGGCAGCGATTTCCAGTGCCCGTTTTGCCTGCGATTGCCCTTTGACATCAAGGATGTCCAGTGCGCGCAACAGACTATCGGGTTGGTCGCGTACTGCCTCGGCGCGGGTTAAGGGCTCGCGACCGTGGAGGTGGGCACAGACTTGTAATAAATTCTCTGCACCAAAAACGCGCGTAATGCTGCTGAAGGCGGCTTCATTGGCATTGTCGCGGCTGATAATCAAATCCCGTTGCGCATCGCCGGTTGCCAATGCGGCTGGCAGTGCCGCACTTACTGGCCGCAATTCACCGGATAGCGCGAGCTCGCCCAAAAATTCACAGCGTTCCAGCGGCTCCAGTGGAATTTGCCCCGACGCAGCCAGTATGCCGAGGGCGATAGGCAAGTCGTAGCGGCCGCCTTCTTTGGGTAAATCGGCCGGGGCGAGGTTGACGGTGATGCGCTGGGCGGGAAATTCGAGGTGGCTATTGATAAGGGCACTGCGCACCCGGTCTTTACTTTCCTTCACTGCCGTTTCGGGCAGGCCGACGATGGATAAACCCGGCAACCCATTGGAGATATGGACTTCTACGGTGACTGGCGGCGCACTAATACCTAATTTTGCACGTGAATAGACTATGGCGAGAGACATGAACAATCCTTGTGGTAAGTCTTGGGGTAAATCTCATGAATAAGTAGCGGTCATTGTGGCCGCTACTGGATTACAGCGGGTTGGACTATAAAACAAGCGTGGCGCTTAGCACAATTGGCACAGGCCACACTTTCAGGATTCAAGCTGCGCCAATTGCCGTTCCAGCGCTTCCAGTTTCTGCCGTGTGCGCAAGAGCACAGCCGTTTGGGCATCAAACTCCTCGCGGGTCACCAGATCCAAGCGTGCCAGTGCCGCTTGCAAGGCGATGTGCAACTCACGCTGGGGCAGGCTTTCGCTGCCATTGGGCAGTTGTTGTTGCAGTTCTTCAAACAGGCGTTGCGCCAGATCTTTCAGCATAGCGTTCTCCACTGGACGGCTGTGTCGTCGGTAAGCCCCGGTTTTTGGGCTGCACAGTGTACCTTTTTTCCCTTTTTATGGCGCATCGCCATGACTGTCATTCTGGCGTTCAATTCCCTGTTTGGCGCCAATCTTTTCTTTGTGTGCGTTATTGGTGCTTGATATTTGCGCAGCCGCTCCAAGTTGGTGCGACTGCTTTCGGGGAAGGGTTTTTTTTCCGAATGCTGGATAAGTTAAAGCTTTTATCTATTTGTTTTGTAAGGAAATTATGAAATTGGCCTGCTCTATGCAAAACCGATCCCGAGCAGTTGACGCGAGTAGAGGTCGCCAATCTGGCCAGGCGGGTTTTGGCAAAGGGTAAGCGCCGCTTTGGCGCATACAGCGGCAAATCTTTACTTGGGCAGTATTTCCGGTGTTGCCCGCACCCTCCGGTGCGGGGATTTTTTCAGGAGTGCAGTAAATGAAATTGGTAACAGCAATCATCAAGCCGTTCAAGCTGGATGTAGTGCGTGAAGCCCTGTCCGATATCGGCGTGCATGGCATGACCGTGACTGAAGTCAAAGGCTTCGGTCGCCAGAAAGGCCATTCAGAGCTTTATCGTGGCGCGGAATACGTAGTCGACTTTTTGCCCAAAACCAAAGTGGAAATTGCCGTTTCAGACGCCGAGACCGATGCAGTGGTTGAAGCGATCAGCAAAGCAGCAAACAGTTCCAAGATTGGCGACGGCAAAATCTTTGTATCCAGTTTGGAGCAGGTGGTGCGTATTCGCACCGGCGAAACCGGCGACCAAGCGTTGTAATTCACTTTAATAAACGAAACGGGGAACAACCAATGGAAGAGAATATTTTTCACCTCCAGTACGCGCTGGACACCTTTTACTTCTTGATATGCGGTGCTCTGGTGATGTGGATGGCGGCGGGTTTCGCCATGCTCGAATCAGGTTTGGTGCGCGCTAAAAACACCACCGAGATTCTGACCAAAAACGTCGTGCTCTATGCAACAGCCTGTACCATGTACTTGATCTGTGGTTACGCCATCATGTACGACAACACCTTCTTCCTGACTGGCATCGCGGATGTGAATGTCGACGAAACCCTGAAAAGTTTCGCAGAGCGCGAAGACGGTTTCACCGGCGGTTCAATCTATTCCGGTGCATCTGACTTCTTCTTCCAGGTAGTGTTTGCAGCGACCTGTATGTCGATCGTTTCCGGTGCCGTGGCTGAGCGTATGAAATTGTGGGCATTCCTGTTGTTCGCCGTCGTTATGACTGGTTTCATCTACCCACTGGAAGGCTCATGGACTTGGGGTGGCAAAGATGTGTTTGGTTTCTTCAGTCTGGGCGATGCTGGCTTTAAAGACTTTGCTGGTTCAGGCATTGTGCACATGGCAGGTGCGGCGGCTGCTCTTGCGGGTGTGCTGTTGCTGGGTGCGCGTAAAGGCAAATACGGCCCGAACGGCGAAATCAACGCTATTACCGGTGCAAACCTGCCATTGGCAACACTGGGTATGTTGATTCTGTGGATGGGTTGGTTCGGCTTCAACGGTGGTTCGGTATTGAAACTGGGCGATATCGCCAATGCCAATTCTGTTGCTATGGTATTCCTCAATACCAACGCGGCTGCTGCTGGTGGTTTGTTGGGTGCGCTGGTTGTGGCTCGCTTGTTGTTCGGCAAGGCTGACTTGACCATGATCCTCAACGGTGCCCTGGCCGGTCTGGTTGCTATCACTGCAAGCCCTGATACCCCGAGCGCCTTGGCTTCTGTAATTATCGGTGTGGTTGCCGGTGTGTTGGTGGTGTTCTCCATCCTCGGTCTGGACAAACTGCGTATTGATGACCCGGTAGGTGCGATTTCTGTTCACGGTGCTGCTGGTCTGTTTGGTCTGTTGGTGGTTCCATTCACTGCCGAAGGCACCACGTTCCTTGGCCAGTTGATCGGTGCAGCCACCATCTTTATCTGGGTATTCGTAGCCAGTCTGGTAGTGTGGTATGTGATTAAACTGGTGATGGGCATCCGCGTATCTGAAGAAGACGAGTTTGAAGGTGTGGACATTGCCGAGTGCGGCATGGAAGCATACCCTGAGTTTACTCGTAGCAAATAATGCGCAATAGCGACGATCAGGCCCAAGGCTGATCGTCGCTGCAATTTGATCTGCTATAAAGTTGTTGTTGATCGGTAAAGCTTGGGTGTATCTTTAGCCATAAGCCGCTGGGCAGGAGCAAGTCATACTCCCGCTGTTCCGGCATCAGCATTCGCAAAACTCCAGCAAAGGATTTAATAATGAAATTGATTACAGCTGTCGTAAAACCTTTTAAGCTCGACGACGTGCGCACTGCATTGTCCGACGTGGGCGTGCAGGGTATGACGGTCACCGAAGTAAAAGGCTTTGGCCGTCAAAAAGGCCACACTGAACTTTACCGCGGTGCTGAATATGTGGTGGATTTTCTACCAAAAGTAAAAATCGAATTGGCCGTAGACGATTCCATGGTTGAGCAAGCGGTAGAAGCCATTACCAAAGCAGCACAAACCGGAAAAATCGGCGATGGTAAAATCTTTATCGCACCACTGGATGAGATTATTCGCATTCGTACCGGTGAAACGGGTTCAGACGCTGTTTAATGATTTTTCACTAAACACCCGTCTGTAAAAAAAACGCCACTTCGTGTGGCGTTTTTTTATGGCAACTCTCTATGCCCCTAAGACAAAAATTTTTGCAAGCTGGTGCGCAGTTGCTGAATAAAACGGCGCTGCTGGATGAAAAAATATACCGGCAAGGCCACCAGCATCAGTAACAATGCGCTGGTCTGTTGCGACATGCCAAGCAGTGGGCGCAGCACCAGAACAAAGGCAATACACAGACAAGTCATAATTGCGGCACTGATTAAGTTGCTGCGCCAATTGCGCATTTTGTTTTCTGTACTAAAAACATCTTTATAGGCTTTATCCAGCAGTGCGCGCTGTTCGGCTTCTGGCAAGGCGGCGATTTCGGGGAAGTGTTTTACTAAGCGTTTTGGGTTCATAAGGCTCGACAACTGTGGGTAAAAAATTCTCAAATTATGGATGTGGCTGCGCGCAAATCCGGCTGGTTTGATACATGGGTTGAGCAGAAGTTGCACAGCGTTTGTAATGATCCCTGGCTATTTTTTTCAGGCGCTTCTGGCGGTGCTAGACTTGCTCAGGGTTAATAACTAAAATCCGCCGCGATTGGTGATGGTAAGACAAAAAAAGCCTAAAAATTCATCGCAAATCATCATGACGTTTAAATAAGTCTGCGCTATAAATTAGCCGTGTTGTCAGTGAATGCAGCCTGGCTGACATAGCGACTACAACAACCAAGAATTCCATTGTACAAGTTTTCAGGTGACATTATGACTGATGAAGACCCCATTACCGACGAAGAATTAGATGAAACAGGCGTGGACGGGGAAGAGGACGCCGATGACGTAGAGGAGGCGCTTGAAAGCGATGAAGTCAGTTATGCCGCTAAAACCAAAGTGGCAGAGACCGAAGCTCTGGAAGATTTCAGCATCGCATCGCGGCAAAAAGCGCGCGATGAACTGGAGGCGCAAATCGCTGCTTTCCTGGCGCGCGGCGGCAAAATCAATGAGGTTCCGGCGAATGTCACCGCCGATCCACCGAAAAAGCCGACCCCGGATTACGGTGGTCGTCCTATCTAGTTTGCATCACAAATCGGCCCCATTATGGGGCCGATTTGTTTTTGGGGCTTTATGTGTGATTTAGGCTGTGCGCCGCTGTGTGAAAGGGCTGTGGCGGCGATCAGTTTTTAGGCGCGCGAATGCTGGATTTTTAACTGTTTGATTGAGTAGAATGGCCTGTCTTTTGCGTAGGCTCCACACCCTTAAATCGTTGCAAGGTTTACTGTGATCCTGTGCCAATCGCACCATTCCAAAGCGGCGCAAAAGAACGAACATTTTCGAGTAAACCTGGGGCGCTTGCCCGGCAACGAGGTTATGTCCTGACGAGTTCAGAGCGTTCGCCTGCGTTTGTGGGTTATTTGTCCCTGGTTTGTTCATTACTCCGGCCTGTGTGCATGTACGGCTTTTGTGAAATAACTAGAGGAGCACTGTCTAGGTGAATGATCCGCGCCCCCTGCTGATTCTCAATAATCTGTCTAAGACCTATGGCAGTAATCGGGTTCTCGATAACTTCGATCTCACTATTTTTGACGGCGAGTTTTTTACGCTGCTAGGTCCTTCTGGCTGCGGTAAAACCACCGTGCTGCGCATGATCGCCGGTCTTGAAGATACAGACACAGGTGTGATCACGCTGGATGGGCAGGATATTGGTGTAATGCCTGCTGAAAAACGCCCCATCAATACCGTGTTCCAGAGTTATGCATTATTCCCCCACATGACGGTATTCGATAATGTCGCTTTTGGTTTGCGCATGAGCGGCGTTGCCAAAGACGAAATCAAACCCCGTGTTACTGAAGCGCTGGAAATGGTGCGCCTGGGGGATTTTGCCGAGCGTAAACCGGCGCAACTGTCCGGTGGCCAGCAACAGCGTGTGGCTATTGCGCGCGCGGTGGTGAATCGCCCCAAATTATTGCTGCTGGATGAATCCCTCTCTGCGCTGGACTACAAATTGCGCCAGCAGATGCAAATCGAACTCAAGCGCTTGCAGCGTAAGCTCGGCATTACCTTTGTGTACGTGACCCACGATCAGGAAGAGGCCTTGTCCATGTCTGATCGCGTTGTGGTCATGAACAAGGGCAAGGTGCAGCAATTGGGCACACCGCGTGAAATTTATGAGCAGCCAGCCAATTTATTTGTGGCCAAATTCATTGGTGAAATTAATCAGCTTGATGGTGTCATCGTCGAAGTCGATGGCAACCATGAATACGAAGTAAAAGTAGAAGGCTTGAAGTGGCGCTTGCACGCTGAGCATAACTTCAAGGTGGGCGACAAAGTGAATGTCTTGTTGCGCCCGGAAGATGTGCGCGTGGAATACATCGACGACCCGCACCCCGACCAGTATTTGGTTGGCACTGTGGTTGAACGCAACTACAAGGGTAAAACCCTGGATTCCCTGATTCGCCTGCCCTCCGGCATTGAAGTGATCGCCAGTGAATTCTTCGATGAAGATGATCCCTCATTCGACTACAGCTTGAACCAGAAGGTAGCCATTAAATGGGTGCCAGGTTGGGAAGTGGTGTTGCCTTATGAAGTCTAGTGTCAGCCAATTTCGTTTTTGGGCAATTGGCCTCGCCAGTGTCTGGCTGACGCTGTTTGTCTTTTTCCCTAACTTGCTGGTGATTTTCACCAGTTTCCTGACGCGCGATCCACAGGCGACGGTGAGTTTGCCGGTAAATGTTGACAGCTATGTCCGCACCCTGGATTTCCTGTATTTAAAAGTCCTGTGGGATTCGCTGCGCATGTCCTTGTTGGCGATGATTGTGTGCCTGCTGATTGGCTACCCTTTTGCCATGGCGATTGTGAGCCTGCCCAAGCGCTGGCAGCCGGTCATTTTGTTTCTGGTGATCCTGCCGTTCTGGACCAACTCGCTGGTGCGCACCTACGCTATCCAGTTTATTTTGGGCAATCAGGGCATTATCAATAAATCCCTGATTGCGGTCGGTTTTATCGATAAGCCAATCCAATTGCTCTATACCCAATTTGCCGTGATTTTGGGGCTGGTGTACATCCTGCTGCCGTTTATGGTGCTGCCGCTCTATTCGGCCCTGGAAAAGCTCGATGTGCGCTTGCACCACGCGGCAAAAGATTTGGGTGCTGGCCCGCTCAGCCGCTTTTGGCACATTACTGTACCCCTGACATCGCCCGGTATTGTGGCAGGTTGCCTGATGGTGCTCTTGCCAGCGATGGGCATGTTCTACATCTCTGACTTGCTCGGCGGCGCCAAGAACCTGCTGCTGGGTAACGTGATTAAAACCCAGTTCCTGCACACTCGCGATTGGCCCTTTGGCTCGGCGTTCAGTGTCATCCTGATCGTGCTGCTCGGCTTTATGCTGTGGCTCTATTTCCGTGCAGCGCGCTTTGTGAACAAACAAGGAGGACTCAATGGCTCCGATTTTTAGATGGGGTTTTATGGGGCTGATCCTGACCCTGATTTATATCCCCATTTTGGTGCTGGTCGTGAACTCATTTAATGCATCCAAGTACGGCATTAAATGGGGCGGCTTTACCTTCAAATGGTATGAGAAGTTCTGGAATAACGATGGTTTAATGACCGCTGCACTGAATTCGCTGACCGTTTCCATTGTGGCAGCAACAGTCGCGACAATTATTGGCACGCTTGCTGCTGTGGCATTACATCGCTATCAGTTCAAAGGCAAGGCGTTGCTGTCGTCGATGGTGTTCGTGAGCATGCTGACGCCCGAGATAGTCATGGCGATTTCACTGCTGATTGTTTTTATGGCGCTGGGCATCAAACTGGGTTTTGTCTCCCTGGTCATCGGGCACATCACCTTTTGTTTGCCGTTTGTCATAGTGGCGGTTTATTCGCGCCTCAAAGGCTTTGACATGAAAATGCTGGAAGCGGCGCGCGATTTGGGTGCCAGTGAAAGCAGGATTTTCTGGAAGATTATCCTGCCCTTGGCATTACCGGCAGTAGCAGCAGGTTGGCTGTTGAGTTTTACCCTGTCATTGGATGACGTGATTGTCAGCGCATTTGTCACCGGGCCCGGTTATGAAATATTACCGCTCAAGGTTTACTCCATGGTGCGTGTGGGTGTATCCCCGGAAGTGAATGCGATATCAACAATCTTGCTTGTGGTATCTCTGGTTCTGGTTATTGTTTCCCAACTTCTTTTACGTGAGGATAAATAAGATGAAAAAATGGTTGGCCTTGGCCGCAGCCCTAGTAATCACCGGATGTTCAGAAAAATCCGACACCCCGGCAACTGCCGATACTGCCGCCGCCGCACCGGCCGGCCCGCAAAAAGTGGTGATTTACAACTGGACTGAATATATCCCGGCAGAAGTGTTAGACGCCTTCACCAAAGAAACCGGTATTCAGGTGGAATATGCCACTTACGAAAGCAACGAGGCGATGTACGCCAAAATCAAATTGATGGACGGCAAGGGTTACGATATCGCCGTACCATCCACCTTCTATGTAGAGAAAATGCGCAAAGAAGGTCTGATCCAGCCGATCAAAAAAGACTTGTTGTCCAATTACGGCAACCTCGACGCCAACATGATGAACAAGCCTTACGATCCCAACAATGACTTCAGCGTTCCTTACCTCTGGGGTGCTACGTCCATTGCAGTTAATGGCAACGATGTTGATGCCAGCCAAATCACCAAATGGGCCGATTTGTGGAAGCCGGAATACGCTGGCAAATTGATGATCATGGATGACGTGCGCGACAACTTCTATGTGGGTCTGCGCGTTGCTGGTTTCCAAAACAACAGCACCAATGAAGAGGAAATCAAAGCGGCTTACGAGAAGTTAAAAGCCCTGTGGCCAAGCATCAAGGTGATTAACTCTGACTCGCCCAAAACGCCATTGATCCAAGGCAACGTGAGCATTGGCGCCATCTGGAACGGCGAAGCCTATATGGCTCAGCAAGAAATGGACAACCTCCAGTACATCTATCCTGAAGAGGGTGCGGTATTGTGGGTAGATAGCTTTGTTATTCCAAAAGGCGCTGCCAACTTGGAAAATGCGCACAAGTTCATCGATTTCATGCTGCGCGCGGAAAGTGCCAAAGCCGCTATCGAAGAATTGGGCTATGCCGCACCGAACACGGCGGGTATCGCACTGCTGGATGAAGATTTGCGCAACAATAAAACCGTATTCCCCGCCGCGGAAGATATTGCCAAAGGCAGTTTCCACCAAGACCTGGGCGACACGGTATTGATCTACGAAAAATACTGGGAACTGTTGAAAGCCGGCCAATAACAGGCGGTTTTCAACCCAACCCTGCAAACGCCAGCCTTGTGCTGGCGTTTTTTTTACGGCAGATATAGCCCAAGGCAAGATCGCCAAACCCCGAGCGGTTTTCATAGTGGTATGATTGCGGCTACTTTTTTTACCGCGTGATTTGCCATGTCTTATTCTTTATCGCGCCCATTGCGCATTGCTACCCGTAAAAGCCTGCTGGCGCTTTGGCAGGCTGAATATGTCAAAGCCGAATTGGAAAAACACCATCCGGGCCTTGTGGTTGAGTTGGTGCCCCTTACCAGTCGGGGTGACAAAATTCTCGACGTTCCCCTCGCTAAAGTGGGCGGCAAGGGCTTGTTTGTCAAAGAGCTGGAAACCGCGCTGCTGGAAGGTGATGCCGATATTGCCGTGCACTCCATGAAAGATGTGCCTATGGAGTTCCCGGAGGGCTTGGGCTTGCCGGTGATCTGCCCCCGCGAAGATGCGCGCGATGCCTTTGTCTCCAATCGGTTTGCCTCGCTTGATGCGCTGCCGCAAGGTGCGGTGGTGGGAACATCCAGCTTGCGTCGCCAATGCCAACTGCTCGCGGCTCGCCCCGATTTACAGATCAAATTCCTGCGCGGCAATGTGCAGACGCGCCTGCAAAAACTAGATGATGGTGAATACGATGCGATTATCCTCGCTGCCGCTGGCTTGATCCGGCTTGCATTGGGCGAGCGCATCCGAAGCTATATTGAGCCCGAACTCAGCTTGCCCGCCGGTGGGCAAGGGGCGGTGGGGATCGAATGCCGTATGGATGACCTTGCGGTTATTGAATTGCTCAAACCCTTACACCATCGCACTACCGCAGAGCAGGTCAGTGCTGAGCGCGCCATGAATCGTCGCCTGCAGGGCGGCTGTCAGGTACCTATAGCCTGTTATGCACTGCATCGCGCTGACCAATTGTGGCTGCGCGGTTTGGTGGGCGCACCCGATGGCAGCCAGATGTTATTTGATGAGATCAGTGGCCCGGTGGCCGACGCCGAGCAAATGGGCATTGCCCTTGCCGACCGACTGCTCGCCGCCGGTGCCGATAAAATCCTCGCTGCCGTCTACGCCGACGCTGAATAATCTATGCTGTTACCATCTGCCCCCTGCGTTGTGATTACCCGCCTGCAAGCGCAAGCGGATGTTTGGGCGGCCGAGCTGCAGGCCCTGGGTTTTAGCAGCCGCCGTTTGCCGTTACTGGAGTTGCGTCCGGTGCAGGGCGAGACGCAGCAGCGCGCGATTAAAAACCACATTCTGGATTTCGATTTGTACCAGAAGGTCATTTTTGTCAGCCAAAACGCGGTGGAGTATGGCATGGCATGGCTGGATGATTACTGGCCCCAATTGCCTATCGGCATCGACTATTTTGCTGTGGGTGCAACAACGGCCAAAAAGCTCGCGAGTTACGGTATCGCTGTTACCGATCTGGCGGTGAGCGAACAGGGCGGCATGACCAGCGAGGACTTATTGCGCGCACCGCAGTTACAGGCAGTAAACGGCGATAAAATACTGATTTTTCGCGGTATGGGCGGGCGCGGCCATCTCGCTGAAGCCTTGCGTGAGCGCGGTGCCTGGGTGGAATATTGCGAGCTTTATGAACGCTTGATTCCCGCCGACGCAAGCGCAGACTTACAGCAATTAGTGGCGGATGTAGGAGCAAATCATTCCGCAATACTGGCGCTGCACAGCGGCGAAAGTTTGCAAAACCTATTAACCTTGGCCGCAGAAGCCAATGCGTTGACACAGCTGCAAACACTGCCAGTGTTGGTGCCCAGTGCGCGTATTGCCCAGGCTGCCAGCGCCGCTGGTTTTCACACAGTGATCACCGCAGAAAACGCAACCGATCACGCCATGAGCGCGGCATTACTTAACTATTGTGGTGTTCCTGATGGCGCTAAGCCCTTGCCGTAAAGGATGAATGGTTCGCCGTTGAACTCACCGCTGTTGCTTCACTCAAACGTGTAATTTATTACAGGATTAATCCAGTGACTGATATCGAAACCCCAAGCCCAGCCGCACCTGTCAATGCCGCGCCCCTCAACCCAGCGCCAGTGCCAGCCAAAAAACACACGGTCAATTTTGCATTCCTGTGGCTGTTTGTGCTGTTGATTGTGGCTGCGCTCTGCGCAGGTGCCTGGCAATTATTGCAGCAGGGGAAAAATCAGCAGCAGTTGGTGGATAGTTTGCGCGTGCAATTGGAAGAGCAGGTGAAGTTATTTGATGATCGTCAGCAAGCGCTGGAAGATTCGCTGAATAAAGAATTTATCGAGCAGCAATCCGCCATTCAGGCAAATCTGAATGAATTGGCGGAACAAGTAGATAGCAATAATGCGCGTGTGCTGGCGCTGTCCAGTGCCAATCGCGATGAATGGAAATTGCAGGAAGCGCAATATTTATTGCGCTTGGCCGATCAACGTATCCTGCTCGAACAAGACAGCCAAAATGCCCTGGCACTGGCAATTTCAGCGGACGATGTACTGCGCGATATAGACCAGGCTGATTTGGTGGGCGTACGCAAATTGTTGGCCGAGGAAATTGCCGTATTAAAAGTAGCGGGCATTATTGATCGCGAAGGCATCTACTTGCGTTTGTCCGCACTGGCCAATCAAATTGAAGCCATTCCTTTCATTGAGCCTCTGGGCACTCAGGCAGATGTGTTTGAAGATGATGTAGTACCAGAGAATGAAACGCTTAAACAGCGCATCACGCGCGGATTTTATGACTTGCTGCATAAGCTGGGTTCCTATGTGCGCGTACGCGACCACGGCAAAACCATCAACGCAGTATTGCCACCTGCGGAGCAAAAATATTTGCAGCAAAATTTGCGTTTGATGTTGGAGCAGGCGCAAGTCGCACTCTTGCGCAATGAAGCGGGCATCTATCAAGAGAGTTTGGTGAAGGCGCAAAATTGGATTAACCAGTATTACACCCTTAATGAAAAAGCCTCGGCTGTTCTACAAGAATTAAAAGCCTTGGAAACAGAAGTGATTGCCCCTGAGCTGACGAACTTCAGTAACTCGTCTGCAGCGCTGACAGAATATATTGCCAAGCGCGAAAAAATGGCTGCTGCTCGTCGCGGGGTGCGCTAATGAGATTGCGTCTGCTTAAAGCCCTTGTCTTTCTATTACTGGCGGCCGGACTGTTATTTTTACTCTGGCGTGGCGATGGTTATCTGCTTATTGCCTACGGCACCAAAACCATTGAAATGACGCTCTGGGTTGCGGCTCTGGCGGTAGTTGCACTCTATGCCGTGTTATGGTTCGCGCGTAAAGTATTGCTCGGCAGTGCAGAAATGGTACGCCGTTTCCGCGAAATATTTTTGTTTGGCAGTGTGGAGCGCGCCCAAAAACGTGCCGCTACCGGTATGGTGGATTACCTCACCGGCGATTGGTTGGAAGCGCGCAAAAAATTATTACGCACCCTCGATAAAGTGGAATACCCGCTGGCGAATTATATTGCCGCCGCGCGCAGCAGTTTTGAAATGGGCGATGAAGCTGAAGCCGATAATATCCTGGATAAAGCCCTCACGATTAGCAACAGTGAATTGCCCGTGGCACTCACTCGCGCACGTTTGCACGTACAGGCGCAGCGTTACGAAGAAGCAATCAATATTCTCAAACCAATCGATATAAAAATGCCGCGCCAGGCGGCGGTGCTGGATTTAATGCATCACATTTATATTGCGCAAAAAAATTGGCGTGCCTTGGAAGATATGTTCCCGGCGATGCGCAAAGCCAAGGTGTTATCCAATACTGAGTTTGAAGCCTTGGAACAACTGTTGGCCTGCGAAAAAATGAACGCCTTGAGCGAACAGGTTAAATCCTTGTTGGTCGCTGAGCGCTTGCCAGCATTGCAAGCGCTGTGGAAATCCTACGCGCGTAGCTTGCAAAAAAATTCAGCGGTGATTAATGCCTATGCTGAAGCCTTGGCGACACACTATCAGGATCAGGAAGCCGAGGTATTGGTGCGCAAAGCACTCAATAACCAGTGGTACGATCCGCTGGTCAATCTCTATGGTCGCTTGCAGGTGAAAGAAATTCACAGCCAAGTTCGCACCTTGGAAACCTGGCTTAAACACAGACCTCAGGATGCCACGCTGCTGCGCAGCATGGGGCGCGTCATGTTGCGCAACCAGCAGTGGGATCTGGCCCGCGATTATTTCCAGCGCAGCATGAATTTACAGGCCTGTGTTGAAACAGCCATGGAAATGGCGCGGCTGATGGAAAAAATGGGCGACCATAAAAAGAGTTCGGATTTATACCAACAAGGTTTGCTGTTAGCCGAACAGAAAAAATAATTTCCGCAGCAAGCTGATTACCAACAGGCTGCGACGCAATCCATAGCACGCTAAAAAAGACCGGCGTGCTGTGATCCTGTATTTAAAGGAGTTGGACTTTGCATCGCGCGCGTATGGTTTTCAGTTCTCTGGTAGGCGCGCTAGTGCTTGGCGTGTTGGCATTGCACTATTGGCCGCTCCCCCAATCCCTCACCCAAACACCCTATGCAACCATGTTGCTCGCACGCGACAAGAGTTTGCTGGGTGCCAGTATCGCCACTGACCAGCAGTGGCGTTTTGCTCCGGTCGAAAACTTGCCGGACAAATACAAAACATCACTGCTGTTATTTGAAGACCAATATTTTTACCAACACCCGGGCATTAATCCGTTTGCATTGTTGCGTGCGTTACAGGGGAATTATGCCGCAGGAAAAGTGACCAGTGGCGGCAGTACACTCAGCATGCAGTTGGCGCGTTTGCTGCGGCAGGCGGATTATCAACAGCATGATTTACCCTTGCCAATGCGCAATGTGCCGAGTAAAGCCATTGAAGCGGCGCGTGCGCTGCAATTGGAATGGCATTTCACCAAAGACGAGTTATTAATTCACTACGCGAGCCATGCGCCCTTTGGCGGCAATATTGTGGGCTTGCGCGCGGCGGCCTGGCGCTACTTTGGGCGTGCGCCGGAAAATCTTTCCTGGTCTGAGTCGGCACTGCTGGCGGTGCTGCCTAATAGTCCCGCGTTAATTCACCCCGGTCGCCAGCGCGATAAGCTATTGCACAAACGCAACCGCTTGTTAACGCGCTTGCATCAACAAGGGCATTTTTCCGCGCTGGATTTGCAACTCGCGCTGCTGGAACCCTTGCCCGAGCGACCGGCAGCGCTGCCCAACAGTGCGTCGCATTTATTGGCGACCTTAAAAAAACAACACCATTCTTCTGCACTGCTTGAATCTACTATCGACGCCACCTTGCAGCGTTTATTAAATCAAATTGCGGCGCGGCACAGTGCGCGCTTGGCGAATGAGGGCGCACATAATCTCGCGCTGTTATTGATTGATCACAGCACTATGGAAACCCTCGCTTATGTGGGCAACCAGCCGTGGAATAATACGGCGCGTTTTGCCCCGGATCTGGATTTAATCCAGCGTCCGCGTTCCACCGGCAGTATTTTAAAACCCTTGCTCTACGGGTTGATGCTGCAATCCGGCGAGCTAACGCCCACGCGTTTAATTCCGGATATTCCCAGCCAGTTTGGCGGCTACAGTCCACGCAATTACGATCGCCAATTTCGCGGCGCAGTGCCGGCGCAATTTGCCTTGGCGCATTCGCTGAACATTCCGGCGGTGTATATGTTGCGCGATTACGGTATCGGGCGTTTGCAAAAACAATTGCAGTCCATGGGCATGAGTACCTTATTTCGCCCGGCGGACGATTATGGACTGACATTAATTTTGGGTGGAGCAGAAGGCACCCTGTGGGATCTCACCGGAATTTATGCGCGCCTCGCGGCCAGCGCACGCGATGGTGATATTCCCCAAGCGCCAGTAACTCTGGTGAAAACGGCATCGGCTAAAACCCTCGCATTAGCTTCCATTCCACCGGTGATTAAACAGGGCGCGGCCTGGTTGACCTTGCAGGCGCTGATCGATGTAGCGCGCCCTGGTTACGATAATTACTGGCGCGATTTTTCCGGCAGTCAAACCATCGCCTGGAAAACCGGCACCAGTTACGGCTTGCGCGATGCCTGGGCGATTGGCAGCAATGGCCGTTATACCCTGGGTGTGTGGGTAGGCAATGCCGATGGTGAACCGGCTACATTTTTAAGTGGGCAGAGCAGTGCTGCGCCGGTGTTATTTGATGTGTTTGATGCGTTGCCTAAAATTAATTGGTTTGCCAAACCGCAACATGCGCTGAAAACCATTTCCGTCTGCGATGATGACGGATATCTCGCGGGAGGGCAGTGCACCGCCGTGGACACTGAAGTGCCGCGCACCAGTCATTTTGCTCAGGTCACGCCCTACCATCGGCGCATTCACCTGGATGCCAACGAACAATTTCGCGTACACAGCCAGTGCGAAGCGGTGAGTAATATGCAATCCAAAAATTGGTTTGTATTGCCACCGGCGCAGGAATTTTATTGGCGCCAACATCACAGCCATTACAAACCACTACCGCCCTGGCGGCGCGATTGCGTCGCCAACCTCAATCAATTGGATGACGATCAGCCTATTGAATTGCTTTATCCGCAAACCCAAAGCCGTATTTATATCCCCATGGATTTGGATGGCAAGCGCAGTCGCGCCGTATTAAAAGCCGTGCACCGCGACTCGGCGGCAACCTTGTATTGGCATCTGGACGATGCCTTTATTGGCGAGACCAGGATTTTTCACGAACGCGAAGTGGCGCTCGAGCCGGGTTTGCATCAGTTGGTGATTGTGGATCAGCAAGGCTACCGCCTGCAGCGTCGGTTTCGTGTTGTTGGCAAGAGCGATCAATAATCACCGCCCTTCATCGCCCTGTGGCAGATCCAGTTTGCTGTTAATCGCGTATAGCCTCACGAGTTTCAATGATTGGTACAGTCGGAGAGGTAGCGAGCGTGAGTAACTATTTAATTGTGGGAGGCACCCGTGGCATTGGCCGCGCCCTGGTAGAACAATTGTTGGCGCAAGGGCACAGCGTGACCCTGTGGGCGCGCACAGCAGTTGATGTGGCTGGTGCAAGTCTGGTGATCAATGACCCCGCCGCGCAAGTACCGGACACCAACGGATTACCCGAGGTACTGGACGGCGTGGTCTATTGCCCGGGCTCGATTAATCTCAAGCCGTTTGCGCGTCTGTCAGCCGATGATTTCGTGCAGGATTTTCACATCAATCTACTCGGCGCTGTGCGCACCTTGCAGGCAGTCGCGCCGCTGTTAAAAAAATCATCTAACGCCAGCGTGGTGTTATTCAGCACCGTTGCTGTCGCTATGGGTATGCCATTTCACGCGAGCATCGCCGCCAGCAAAGGTGCGGTAGAAGGGTTGGTAAAAAGTGTGGCCGCCGAGTGGGCACCGGCGATTCGCGTCAATGGCATTGCGCCTTCGCTTACCAATACTTCATTAGCAGAAAAATTAATTAATTCACCGGAAAAACGCGATGCTGCGGCTAAACGCCATCCCCTCCAAGATTTGGGTGAACCTGCCGATATTGCAGCCATGGCCGCATTTTTATTGTCGCCCCACGCACGCTGGATGACGGGCCAGATTATTGGGATGGATGGCGGTATGTCGGTGATTAAATCCTAAGGGAGCAGGTTTTATGCATGTCAATCTGGATGAAATGGCGCAACTGGAGCAGCGTTATCGCGCACACTTTATTAATTCCCTCGGCGGTTTTAAAAGTGTGGTGATGCTGGGCACCCAAAGCCTGCAGGGGCATACCAACCTTGCCATATTCAGCTCGTTTTTTCACTTGGGAGCAAACCCGGCGCTTTGCGGATTAATTGTGCGCCCCGACAACGGCAATCGTCATACGCTCAACAATATTATGGCGACAGATTTGTACACCATTAATCATGTGCACGAAGCAATTTACCAACAAGCACATCAAACCTCCGCCAGTTATGCGGCAGCACAATCGGAATTTGCAGCGACAGGTTTAGGTGAAGAATGGCTGGATGGTTTTTTTGCCCCCTTTGTGCGCGAGAGTCGTATCAAAATGGCGGTGCAATTGGCGCAGCGCATCGACCTGCAAGTGAACGATACAATTTTGTTGATCGGTAAAATTCTCGATGTCTATCTGCCGGACGCCATTGTCGGCAGCGATGGTTTTGTGGATTTGGAAGCGGCAGGCACACTGACCTTGTCCGGTCTGGACTCTTACCATCACACGCAAAAAATTGCGCGGCTTTCCTATGCCAAACCGGATGCGCCCTTAGCGGTTATCGGTTCATAACTAGCCCAAATAAGCAGCAATTCACTGCTGATGGCTGAGGGCGTTTGAGCAATCAGCCATTTTCCGCTTTAATGGGTGGACATTCCCGATGGATTCCACCATGCCTAGTTTAAATACCCAAATTCTGATCGCTGCATTGCTTGGCCTGTTACTGGGCACAGGCTTGGGCGCACTGGGCGATGCCTCGCTCACCAAAGAATACATGTTGTTTGGCACGGGCATTGTGGGCAATCTGTTTGTCGACCTATTAAAAATGGTGATGATTCCGCTGATCTTCACTTCCATTGTTGTCGGAGTTGCCAATTTGCAAGCGCACCACCAAGCGCAACGTGTCTGGAAATACACCCTGGTATTTTTTGTAAGCACTATGGCGCTGGCAATGGTATTGGCGTTGGTGGTGAGCAATATAGTCAAACCCGGTGCTGGTTTGCACTTGGCGATGTTTGCCGACGCCATGCACAACTTCGAAGCCAAGCAATTAACCCCTGCCGATTTTTTTGCACAGTTCCTGCGCAGTTTATTTCAGAATCCTTTTGCGGCATTGGCGCAAGGCAATGTATTGCCGGTGGTGACTTTTGCATTATTCCTTGGTGTTGCATTGGTGATGGGTGGCGCGCGCTACCAGCATATTCTCAAGCTGCTGCAAGAATTTCTGGAATTGATCATGCGCATCGTGGGCTGGATTATGAAGCTGGCGCCGCTGGGTATTTTTGCGTTGCTAACCACCCTAATTGCTACCCAAAACCTGGAACTGCTCTCTACCGTTGGTGGTTTTATTGTGCTGGTATTTGCCACTACCCTATTTCATGCCGTAGTTGTGCTGCCGCTGATTTTGTATCTATTTACTAAAAAATCCCCGCTGTGGTTTTGGCGCGGTGCGCGCGAAGCATTAGTCACCGCGTTTGCGACCAGCTCCAGTTCTGCCACAGTGCCAGTTACCTTGCGTTGCGTGGAGGATAATTTACGCGTACGCAAAAATATTGCCGGTTTTGTGGTGCCGCTGGGTGCAACCATTAATATGGATGGCACCGCCTTGTACGAAGCGGCTGCCGCTTTATTTGTCGCCAATTTGGTGGGTATTGAATTAACACTGGCACAACAATTAATTGTCTTTTGCACTGCCATGGTCGCCTCCATGGGTGCACCTGGCGTGCCCAGCGCGGGCATGGTGACCATGGTAATGGTATTGCAGTCGGTTGGTTTACCGGCGGAAGCTATTGCCATTTTATTGCCAATAGATCGCCTGCTGGACACCATTCGCACCGCCGTTAATGTGCAGGGCGATATGATCGGTAGTGTGGTGGTAGATAGTTTGGTCAACAACAATATGGCAGAGGATGAGTCAGTCACAGACTCATCCTCTGAAAATATTCGCTGAGTGATCAGGCTAGTGCGCGCGTTTAATCAAGGGCACTGCGGTGGTCATATAGGTTGCGCTACGCCATAGCCATTCAACAGGGCCATAATAAAAACGTTTGACCCAGGCTTGTGCCACACACATTAAGGCAGCATAAAAAGCGATGCCGAATAACAAACTGTTTGTTTGGCCAATCGTTTCATACCAGCCTAAGCCAAAAGGATAAAACAAGGGCACACCAATAACAGACTGCAACAAATAAATCGTTAAACTGATTTGTCCACAGGGTGCGAGCAGGTTCAAATACCGACCGGTAGGGCGCCAGTAGTAACATTGAATAAATAACAGTACCAGGCTGGCGGTGATTGCACTGCTCAAATAAGTACCAAGGGCTTGGGTTATATACCACTTGGCCATAGCGCTTTCCTGAAAAGCCGTTGTCGGTAATTCTTGTACAGACTTATCCAGCCAATACAATACGGCACTTGCTAGCAGGGCAATGCCCAGTGCGGTTACGCGGCTGCGCTCAAATTTTTCCGGCTGGGTAAAAAAGCCAATTCGCCCCAACACTAAACCGACAATAAATAATCCTATCAATTGCAGCCCGCGCCCTGACTCGACAAAAAACATCCATTTCGCATAAATACCTTGTGCACTGTTAAGCGCAAATAATTCACTCAGGCTTGCACCCTGGATTGCGGCATACACATCGCCAAATAATGAAAAAAAGGCGGGATTATCGTTAGCACCAGGCAGGTGATTGAGGGCGGCGTAATATTGGTAATAAAAGGGCAATTGCAATAAGCACAGTGTTGCCAGTGCAATTAACCAGCGATTACTGAGTCGCTGCACAAACAATAAGCTCAGCCCAATAACACCCAGTACCGACAAAATATCGCCAAGGTACAACAATGTGTGCACATAACCCAGTGCCAGTAAAATCACCAGACGCCACACAAAGCGATAACGAAAATCCACGCCCTTGCGCGCCTGGTTATCCATAATGATAAAAAAACTCACACCAAACATCAGTGCAAAAATGGCGTAAGCCTTCCCTGCAAAGAGAAAAAAGATCAGGTTGTGCAATGCTGTCGGGTCCTGCTTGACCCAGTAAAGTTCAAAGTATTCCATGCAGTGCACCAGGCAAATCCCCAAGAGTGCAAAACCGCGCAGGGCGTCGATCATTTCATGGCGCGGTTTGTGCGTCAGGAGTTTATTGGCGGTGGGTAGGGTGGAGTGTGCGGTGTTATTCATGATTGTCACTAAGTTGTTATTGGTTTTGTGGATAAAAGATTGCCAGATAGCTGCCATCACTCTAGCAAAAGAACGAGCGGGCGCGTGTCCCTTACCACTTTTTAACAATCGCTCGCGCCAAATTGGCTCTATAATGCCAGCACCTTTCTTGCACTGGAGCCAAGTGTGCACACGCCCCCCGCATTAATTTCCCTGACCGACAAGCGCGCGTTTTGGCGCGGTGTGATTTTATTGTCACTGCCGGTCGCCGCGCAGATGTTATTGCAATCCCTGCTCGGCATGGCCGATGTGATTATGGTGGGGGACTTGGGTTCCAGCGCCATTGCCGCTGTGGGGCTTGCAGCAAAAATTCATTTTTTATTGCTGGTATTAATGAGTGGCCTGGCTACCGGCTGTAGCATTTTAGTCGCGCAATACATAGGCGCAAAAGATTTTACCAGCTGCCAGCGCAGCCTCGCTGTCACCTTGTTAGTGGGCACAGTGGTCATGCTGCCATTTGTGATTGCCTTTGGCTTTGGCTCACGGGTTTGGGTTAATTGGATCAACCCCGATCCACAGGTAGTGGAATTGGCCGCGCAATATCTCATCATCACCGCCCCGGCATTATTATTTACCCAGTGGATAGTGATTTACGAAGCATCGCTGCGCGCATTGGGTAATACCACTATGCCCTTGGTCGCTGGTGTATTTGCCGCCGTATTAAATATTGCTGGCAACTATGCGCTGATTGGCGGCAATTGGGGTTTCCCCGCGCTCGGCGTTGCTGGTGCAGCTTGGGCCACACTGGGCGCACGCGCGTTGCAGTTACTGATTGTTGTAGGTTGGGTTTATGCAAAGAAACACGGCTTTGCATTGAGCATTGCGCAATTAAAAATGGGTTGGGATAAAACCCAGATCAATCGCTACCTCGCTTTTTCCTTGCCGCTGGTTGCCAACTACGCCATTTGGGCAGTAGGCAATTCCACTTACCATTTAGTTACGGGGTTTGCTGGCACCGAAGCGCTGGCCGTCATGGGCGTTATAGTGCCTATTGAAAGCGCTTTTTTTGCCTTGTTCGTCGGCCTTGCCAATGCGTCCGCTGTATTAATTGGCCGCGAACTCGGCGCGGGCAATAATGACACGGCGTGGCAGCTGCATAAGTTTTTTGATCGCATCACCTACATATTATTAATTATTTTTTGCAGTGCCCTCTGGTTCGCCCGCCCACTCATGTTACAGATATTCGACCAACTGGATGCAAAATCCACCGAATTACTATTTAACACCCTCGGCGTGTTTTGTTTACTTGTGTGGGTAAAAGTCATCAACATGATGCGCATTATCGGCGTACTGCGCGCTGGCGGCGACAACCGTTTCACCCTCATCACCGACACCATTGTCATGTGGGTTTTCGGGTTACCGATTTATATCGCCGCCGTATTCCTCACCAAACCCTCATTCATTTATTTATATGCACTCATGTTCCTTGAAGACGGCTTGAAATTTATCCCTGTCATCAAGCGCATTGTGAGCCGTAAATGGATGAATAATTTAACCAAGAATTAATTGTCCTCACTGGCTGGGAAGTATATCCATGTATATGTTTAACCTTACTGATGCATGGATTCTGGCGGCAATTTATTTGGCAGGAGCGAAGGGTGAAAATGCCTACGCACAAATTATCGAAAACCTTCCTGTACTTGATCGACCACTGCCTTCTCACGCCGAATGCAAAAACGCTTATGATAAATTTTTATACCTTGGTCTTATCGTTGCCGATGGCGATAAGACGTCACTGTCTCTAGTGGCAGAAAACCTGGTAAAAGAAACGCACGATAAAAATGCCACGCAGTGGATCTGCGCCATTGAAAAACAGCTCGCCCCTTATAAGTTAAAAAGCATGTGCAATCGCTTTGAGTGGCAGGAGGATCAATATATGCGTGGGGTCGAATTATTTTTTGCTAAAAAAGGAGAGTAATTATGCTGATAAAAATTGATGACCTGACGAGCAATGAAATTGCAGAGCTATTAACTGAGCATTTGCAGGATATGTATGCCGCGTCGCCGCCGGAATGTGTGTATGCATTGGATTTGGAAAAATTACGCAAGCCGGAAATTACCTTTTGGAGTGTATGGGGCGGCAATCAGTTAATGGGATGCGGTGCCTTGAAAGAACTGGACGTACAGCATGCAGAAATTAAATCCATGCGCTCGGCAAACCGATTTCGCGGGCAGGGTGTGGGTAAGGCGATGCTGGAACATATCCTACAAGTAGCGCGCGAGCGTAATTACACCCGCATAAGCTTGGAAACCGGCTCGCCGGATTTTTTCATCCCTGCACGTAAACTCTATGAACGCTATGGTTTTGAATACTGCGGGCCATTCGGCGATTACCGGGAAGACCCTTATAGTATGTTTATGACCAAAAAACTGGTGTGATGTTTATTAAAAACACTGTGTGAGAAATTACGAGTGACAGGCTGGCTAAATTTGCGTTTCAGGCATTGATTTTCTACCACTGTCGCTTGTTATATTTTGACTCAGCGAGAGCTTTAATTTTTAGATTTTGAAAATTATATCTGTGCTGGTAAGAAGTGATTAGTTTGCGGTTAACCAAACGACTAAGAGCACCAGAAAATGTTTCTTCTTGTATTAATTTGCAGCAGGATTCCGATACTTCAAACAAAGTAAATTTTCTGATGCCACTAAGCAAGCTGCC
Organism: Cellvibrio sp. PSBB023; assembly: GCF_002007605.1. Lineage (NCBI taxonomy): Bacteria > Pseudomonadati > Pseudomonadota > Gammaproteobacteria > Cellvibrionales > Cellvibrionaceae > Cellvibrio > Cellvibrio sp. PSBB023. The sequence goes on from NZ_CP019799.1 coordinate 3,784,895, forward strand.
GATTATTGGAAGTGTCCCGGTCCATTCCAGATGCCTACGTTCTACAATTTTTACTTTATTTAGATTTATTCTTAACGGGACACCAGACATTTGAGTTTTAAGTAATACCGGAATCCCATTATTCGTGAGAACCTCAACATCACTTTTATGCCAGTCACTCCATTTGGAGAAGCTTGAAATAATACTCCAAACAGTATCAACACTTGCCTCGATCTCTGTTTCGACTCTGACATCAGAACTGTTCATGGCAGCAATTTCCAGAAATTATAACGAAGCCGTAGAAAAGCCCAATAACTACTGAATTTGCCTACAGTCAATAGATTAATAATTAATTAGCCAACTTTGCCAAACTGTTCTTGGATTTTCAATTGCTCTTATTCATTAATAACATTGTTCTTTGAAAAAGCGAATTGTTTGCTTGTATTCGTTCTTATTTTCGCTTTGCTTTGGTCAAACTTCCATAATTCGCCAGCTTTTCGATATTGTGGATCATACAAAACAATTGCCCCTGATTTTTTGTTTACTACGCAGAAAAATGATAACGATTTTGAATGCTATGATGGATGATAGTTGCGAGTGACAAGCTGGCTAATTTTTCGACGAATGTGTTGATTTTTTCCCATGGCATTTGTTATGTATACTTTCTATATACTCATCAACCTTCAAGTCTGTCCAGGTTTCAACACTAAGTATTGAAGAATACGGATCTCCAGGAATTTGCAGCAATTGACATATTGCAGGTTCTGTTTTTAACCCCGCTTCCTTGAGCTTCCGAACCTTCTCTGAAAAATCATTTCCTCCAGCTGCTACAACGCGCTTCATCACTTGATAGTGACGGTAAGCCATCTGTTCTTTCACTGGTGTGTTGGTGGCATATATTTCAAAAATGAAGTTTTGAAAACTAAATCTTCCAACCACACGATCTTCATATACCTTCAGATGGTACGAATCATACGCTGATATAGTCAAATTCAGATCATCAGTGAAAACGTTTTGATCAACATAATTGCATACGATGTCAATATCACTTTCTGATGTATCAAGATTAACGAATATTGTGCTGACTACTTCTGGTGAGTAGCTCTTGAGTTTATGTAATATCTGAGTATCTTTTATCGCGTTTTCAGCACGAGTTATCTTGCTATTCATTCTTGCTATAAGCTCATAAAATGTAATGCGGCCATAGAAAATCCTAAAAATTTTTCATTTTACTAATGCAGTGATGCGTGATAATTACGAGTGGAAGGTTAACTAAATTTGCGTTTCAGGTATTGATTTTTTTATCGCATCGCTTGTTGGGATTTACCATATATTTGGCCATTTGCTTGACGTAAATAATGTGGCCCACACAGCTAAAACTGGAACAAATAAGATAATAATTTTCTCTATAAAATATAGTGACTTATTTCGTATTAATTGCTTATTTCTAAAGTCACGAAAAATAAGCCATAACCGCCAAAAATATAAATATTGGCTATCGAAAGATATGGCGCTAGTAGCAACACAGTATTTGATATAAGTGTTAAGAATACTTGATATTTTCTTTTCTGTGAGTTCGTGAGGTTCAATATTTAAATGTAAAATTATATTTTCTTCATTGACACTGGCAATACTTGATTTGTAAGGGTACAAAAATACCATTATTTTCCCGTTAATTCCTTGCGAAAAAACCAGTGCGGATTCCGATTCAAGAACATGCTCTACTTTCTCTACCCCATCTTTAACAATGCCCTTGTAAACATTAAGACGTCTCCAACCGGTAGAAATTTGAATATGATTAATGAAATTGCTCTTGTATAAATACTTGATGTTATAGATGGGATTAGACTTTCTGTTATTTATTAAATATAAGCCACCTAAAGCATCAAAGTTATATGCATTGTTTAATGACGAAAAATATTCTTCAATTCTTTCCTCAAAGAATATCCAATTTACCCGCCGAATGTATGCTTCGTCTTCTTTTGATTTAAGAAGGGACATTAGCTTGTCAATTTTTTCCATATTAGCCTAACATTTGTATGCGCGCGCATGCGCGTTTTTTGCCAAGGTGTTGCGCGTTATCATTCTAGTGTCATTCCAAGTTATTGACCATTCAGACGTTTTGGCTGTGTCCCTGCGGAAAGTGCGTTGGGAATTGGTGATGGATAAATTTGATAAAACGCCGTGGGAGAAAATCGCACGGCGTTTTTTATGGATGCTATTGCGCGGAGGCATCCCAGACTTTGCCGGAGGCGGTGCCGTCTTTTGGTGGGTTGAACACTTCTACGGCCATGACTTGATAGGTGGGGTCGTCGCTGGCGTTGAGGTTGTTCATGTTGGGAATAATCCAGCCGCTGTCGGCCCAGGCTTTTACGTGGTCGGCAAAAATAATGACATGGTCTTCACCCAGTGGGCGCTGTTCGCTGGGTTTGCTCCAGTATTGATAGAAGGTAGAGGGGCCGTTGATGGAGGGTTTTTGTTCGCGAATGGAGCGGTAGGTGGAGTATTCCACGCCGTTGCTGATGAAGGTTTTGCCGAAGGTGCCGTCTTTGCTTGGGTCGTAGGTCCAGCGCTGCAAAATGTAGTATTCCACCAAGTGGGCTGGGTCTGTATCGGGCATGGTGTTGTCGTAACCCCAGCCGTATAGGGTGATGTAACTTGCACCGCTGTCTTCATTAAAACGATAGCCAATTTTGCGGGCTTCATCGCCGTAGTGCCAACCGGGGCCACCCACGTAGTTGTAGCCACCGCCTTGCCAGCTCACGCTAAAGGCGCCATCGGGGCTCATGTCTAATGATGCGGCGCCGCCGTCTTTCCAGTGGGTGAAGAAAAAGTTACCCACGTGACCGGTGGCGTGGTTTTGGGTGATTTGGGTTGGCTCGTTAAATTGCTGCGTATAGGCTGCAAATTTTTGGATGGCAGTTTCTGTTGTGGTGTTGGTGTTGATTGCGGGGGCTTGTTGTTGCCCCTCGCTTTGTTGCCCTTCGCCGCAGCCGATGAGCTGGGTAATGGCCAGTAAACCGGCGGTGATAAGCGCGATAGTATTTTTCAAGGGTTTTTCCTCTGGTGCGGTTAATGTGCTCAGGTTGTGGCTGTGCAGGACATGGGTGTCGCTTTTTATAGTGTGAGGAATTAAAGCAGCTATTGCCGGACAAACCAACCACAAGTGTCGGACAAGTCAATCACAACGACTCGGTAGTATTTTTTCCCCATAGCTCGCAAAAAATTTCAATTTCTTCGGCAGGCATTGGGCGCGCCCAGTAGTAGCCTTGTGCTTGGGTGCAGCCAAGGCTGCGTAGGAGGGCGGCGGTGGAGGCGTCTTCTACGCCTTCGGCGATGGTTTTTAATCCGAGGCTGTTGGCCATTTGGATGATGGCGCGGACTATGGCGGCGTCGTTGCTTTGGTCATCCATTTTGCGCACGAAGGATTGGTCTATTTTTAGCGCTTCTACTTCAAATTTTTTCAAATAACCCAAATTGGAATAGCCGGTGCCGAAGTCGTCGATGGATAGGTGCACGCCTTCACTGCGCAGGTGTGAAAGGGTGTTGACCAATCGGTCGCTGTCATCGATTAACAGGGATTCGGTTAATTCCAGCTCCAGGTATTGCGGCGGTAATCCACTGGCGTCCAGTGAGCCTAATACCAATTGTTCAATGTTGCCGCGCTTGAATTGAATGGAGGAAATATTAATGGCGATGGAAAATTGCAACAGACCCGTGTCGTACCAGTGTTTGGCTTGGCGACAGGCTTCCTGTATGACCCATTCGCCCAATTGAATAATCAAACCGGAGGATTCGGCGAGCGGGATGAAGATGGACGGTGAAATAAAGCCCTGTTCATGGTGGTGCCAGCGCAAGAGTGCTTCAAGCCCGCAGATTTGATTGGTGCGCAAATCAATTTTGGGTTGGTAGTACAAACTGAATTGTTGTTCTTGCAGGGCTTTGCGCATACCGGAAATTAAACTGATATGGTCGAGCATGTGGCGATTAATGGCGGGGTTAAAAAAGCGAAAGCTGTTGCGGCCAGAATCTTTGGAGTGATACATGGCGATATCGGCTTTTTTAATTAAGGTGTCCAGGTCTTCGCCGTCTTGTGGGGCGAGGGCGATGCCGATGGAACAAGTGCAAAAAATTTCAATGTTGCGGTAGAGATAATTCTCCGAGATCAGTTTCAAAATATCCAGGCTGACTTGGGAGGCTTGGTCGGCGGAGGCGATATTGGGTAAAAAAACAATAAATTCATCGCCACCGTAGCGGCACACAGAATCCACTTTTTTGGTGTAGCTGAGCAGGCGCAATGCAACTTCTTTTAAAATTTGATCGCCCGCTTGATGCCCGAGTGAATCGTTGATGGGTTTTAAATTATCCAGATCAATAAAAATAATGCCGAACAGTTGCTGTTGTTGTTTGGCGTGGTAATAGGCTTTGTCAAAATTGCGTTGTGCCAGCGCGCGGTTGGGCAGGCCGGTGAGGGCGTCGTGGGTGGCGAGGTGTTCAATGTGGTTTTTAACATTTTTCATGCGCTCGTTTTCACGCGCTAACTCTGCCAGCGCGGCGCGGTAGTCCTGCGCGAGTAAACCGACGGCAATAGCGATCACGCAAATAATCACAATGGTGATGCTGCCGGTAGCGAGGTTGATGGGGGCGATTTTATGTTCATAGAGGTGAAAGTGGTTGGCGTAGCTGATGGCGGCGAGCATGAGCACCATCACAACCACTAGCAGCAGCAACAGGCGCCGATTGCCGAGCATGGCGGCAAATACCATGACGGCGCAGTAGCCGAGCAGGGAGGCATCGCGGGTGCCGCTGCCAATCCATGCGAGGTAGGAGAGCATGAGGGTGAGGGCGACCAGGAATAGGGTGGCGCCGAGCAGGGGTTGCTGGCGGTAGATGGCCCAATCCACGGTGAACAGGAAAATGCCGGTGGCGATCATGACAAAGCTGTGGTCGTAGCCCCCATAGGACATGCTGATAATGCTGATCAACAAGAGTGCTATTTGGCTGGTGCGCAGGATTTGCACCAAACGTTTGATTTTGGTTTGGGTGAAGCTGTCGCAGGCCTGCGGTACGCCATTGACGAATGATGGTTGCGGTGGTTGATGATCCACAGTAGTGCCCCGGCGAATGCTGATAACGCCCCGCCCGCCATTATTCCTCTCGGAATGAAATGCCGCTATGGTGACTGAAAGGTCCGTTTCTGGGGAGGCTGGTGCGTTATGGCTAAGGTGCTGTTGCCTTGGCTGCGGGTGGTGTTGTGATTATTTCCGACAGCAAATGGCGTTTGCGTACAGTGTATTTATAGTTGATATTCGCGCCATTTGCCTTATCGGTGAGGATTTTTATCCTGCTAATTTATCCCTAAACATAAAAAATACCGCGCCCAAAAGGCATAAGCCGGCCCAGAGGTAATCCAGCTTGAGCGGTTCTCTCAGGTAAAAGACGGCGAAGGGCACAAAAACACTGAGGGTGATGACCTCTTGCAGGATCTTGAGTTGGCCCACTGACATCACCGTGTAGCCAATGCGGTTGGCAGGTACTTGCAGCAGGTATTCAAACAGCGCTATGCCCCAGCTGATAAAGGCGGCGATGATCCAGGGTTTGTTGTTCAGCTCCTTGAGGTGGGCGTACCAGGCAAAGGTCATAAAGATATTGCTGCAAAACAATAGGCCTATGGCGATAAGTGATGCCTGCATCTGGTACTCCGCGGCGGGTAGCTGGGTCTAGGTTGTCGGGTGGGTTTGGGGTTATCGGGTTGACGCGGACTGCTGTTCGTCCAGATCGCGTTTTTTGCCCACCGCGTAGGAACTCATAATACTGAACAGCCAGGCGGCAAGCAGCAACCATTTGCCATCGGCCCAGTAGGGCGATTCAAATACGGCGCTGTGCAAGGTGTTCCACAGATAGGGAAGGTCCAAACCAAAATCGCCGCGCTTGGCTTTGGCATCCAGCTCGTTGGACAGTTGCAGGGCAACCTGCATCAGGTTGATAAACAGTAGCCCGATAATCACCGCCGAGGGCACAGCAAACACACAGGCGCGCCAGCGCTGGCCGAGCATAAACAGGCCAGCACCGGGGAAAATAAACGCGGAGGCGATGGCGGCGCGCTTGGCGTGAGTCATGGTACTCATGGTGAATTTTTCTCCCTTGCTGGTTTCAGTTCTCGGCTACAGGTTTTACTTTTCGGCGACCAATTGCTCCAGGCGATAAAACCCCTGGCCTTCATCGCTGAGGTTATCCACCAGCCAGGGCAGGGCCTCTTCCATGGCGCCCCAGAGTGTCCAGGGCGGGTTGATAACAATCATCCCGCTGGAGGTCATGCCGTGCTCAAGGCTGTCGGGTGCTATGCCAAATTCCATCAATTGGATGTTTTTGATACCGGATTTTTTCAGCGCCAGTTCCATCTCGTCAATACGCGCGCGATTCACCACGGGATACCAGATCGCAAAGGTGCCAACGGCAAAGCGTTTATGGGCATGGATTACCTGTTTCACCAAATGCTGGTAGTCGCTTTTGATTTCGTAAGAGGGGTCAATCAGCACCAGCGCGCGACGCTCCAATGGTGGCAACAGCGCTTGCAGGCTGGCAAAGCCGTCCTCGTCCAGCACTTTGATGCGCTTGTCGCTGCGCATGGCATCGCGCAGGAATTGGTAATCACTCGGGTGCAGTTCGTGCAGGAACAGGCGGTCAATCGGGCGCATCAGGGTTTGCGCAATCAGCGGTGAGCCGGGGTAAATTTGCAGCGGGCCACGCTCATTCAGGGTTTGCACCAGCTCGCGCAGGCGGGCGAGGGCGGCGGGTGGGGTATCGCTGGTCCACAGGCGGCCAATCCCCGTATCAAACTCGCGATTCTTCTGTGCTTGCGGGCCATTGAGCTTGTACACCCCGGCACCGGCGTGGGTATCGATAATGCGCAGGGGTTTTTCTTTTTGCGTCATATACTCCAGCATGTGGATGAACACGGTGTGCTTGAGGATATCGGCGAAGTTGCCGGCGTGAAAGCCATGGCGGTAGCTGAGCATAGGGATTTCCAAGTAGTAACGAGCAAGTAGCGGCTAGCAAACAGAACGGGGCCGGAGACTGGCCAGACAATGTGCCCAATGCAATGGGCAAGGCGCGGAATTATAGCGGTCCGGGGGGATAAATACCCGAACAAGATTGTCACACGATTAACCTTTTAGCCAGGGACCTAAGCAGTTAAAGTAATGCCTGCCCACAATCATGAAGATACCCGCATTGCGATCTAGCCCGATTTTGTTTGTCCATTCCATCTATTCCCACCTTTATTCCGGGTTGGCGCTGCCACTATGGCTGGGTGCCTCGCTGCTGTTGGCGGTCTGTGGCGCGCGCGCCGCCGATGAGCCGGACATTGAAATTACCGGCGGTACCAAAGCCCTGCGCGAGAATATTCGCTTGCACCTGAGCCTGGTGGAGGAGAGTTGTAAAACCCCGCTGTGGCGCTTGAACAGCTTGCTCAGCGACAGCGATGCCGAAGTCACCGCCGCCTCCCGCGCGCTGGGGTTTTATGAGTTGGAGTACGATGCCAAGCTGGTGCGCAATAAAGACTGCTGGGGCCTGAATATCCAGCTCACACCGGGCGACCCGGTATTGGTTACTGAACTGCGTATTGAAATCCTGGGCGAGGGCAGTCAGGACGCGATTTTCAAACCGCTCTACGACAAGCCGGGCATCAAGGTGGGCAATCGCCTCAATCACGGACGCTACGAAACCCTGAAGGCGCGTTTCAGTTCCCTGGCCTCCTTGCACGGTTATTTTGATGCCGAGTTTGTGCAGTCGCAGGTATCAGTGAATGTGGCGGAAAAAAGCGCGGTAATCGCCCTGGTGTACGATACTGGCAAGCGCTATCGCATCGGCGACATCAACCTCAAGCACGGGATACTCGACGAGGATTTCCTGCGCCGTTACTACAATTTCAAATCCGGCGACTATTACGATACCGACGACTTGCTGGAGTTAAAAAACCTCTATAACGCCAGTAACTATTTTACGGTGGCGAGCGTGGCGCCCGACCTGCAAGCGCTGAATGACCATGAGGTGCCCATTAATATCGAGCTGGAGGAGCGCAAGCGTCGCGCCTATTCCGTGGGTGCGGGTGTTGAGGCGGATGAGCCGAGGATATTGCTGGGCTTTGAGGATCGCTACCTCAATCGCCGCGGTCACCGGTTCAACGCCGATCTGGCGGTGTCCGACATCAAAAAAACCGCGCAGGCGACCTACACAATTCCCATGCGTCGCCCGGCCTATGAATTCCTGCGTTTTTACACCGGCTATCTGGAAGAGGAGACGGTGACCTCGCTCAGTGAGAAATATACTTACGGCAGCAGCTATTCCTATTATCAGGACAACAAATGGCTGCAAACCTACGCGCTGGATTACATTCAGGAAGAGTCCACCATTGGACGCATGCTGCCCCAGCGCACCAACCTGATTATTCCCTCGCTCTCTTTTCTGCGCACCCAAACCGACGGTTCTCCTTACCCCTTGAGTGGTTGGTCGGCGCTGGGGCGTATTTCCGGTTCGCCGGAAAGTATCGGTTCGGATTTCAGCTTTGCGCAGTTTTACGGGCGCGCCAAATACGTGAAGGGCTTTTCCTTTGGTCGCCTGCTGCTGCGCGCCGAGTTGGGTATTACCGAGACGGACAATGTGGATCAACTGCCCGCGTCGGTGCGTTTCTTTGCCGGTGGTGATTCCAGCGTGCGCGGTTATGAATACAAATCCCTGGGGCCGACACGCAATATTTATGGCCCGGATTTTGTCGGGCCGCTGGAAGACCCGCGCGCGGCGGAAGAGGTAATTGGTGGTAATAACCTGTTGGTGACCAGTATTGAGTACGACTATCGCTTTGAGGACTCCAATTGGGTTGCCGCACTCTTTTACGATCAGGGCAACGCGGCAGACGATACCCATATCGACGTAAAGCGCGGTGCGGGCGTGGGCGTGCGCTGGATTTCGCCCATAGGCCCGATTCGCATTGACGTGGCCAAGGCACTGGACGATGAGAAGTCGTGGATGTGGCACATCAGCATGGGGCCGGATTTGTAATCATGACCTTACGCAAGTTACGCAATTGGTTTTTTAGTCTTGTCGCCCTGCTGTTGATCCTGTTGGCGACCCTGAGCGCCCTGGTGGAAACCCAGACGGGCAGCCGCTGGGTGGTCAATCGCCTGGCTGGCTTGGCGGATGTCAGCCTCGGGGCGGTGACCGGCAACCTGCGCACCGGTCTGGATATCGCCTCGGTCGATTACCAACAAGGCGAACTGGTGTTCCACGCCGAGCAGGTGTCCTTTCGCTGGCGCCCCATTGACCTGTTTTACAGCGCCCTGATGATCGATTCCCTCAGTGCCCGGCAGCTCAGCCTGCAGTTGCCGGTAGCTGCTGAAACGCCGCCCGATGCGACCCCTTTTAGCACTTGGCCCAGCCTGCGTTTGCCGGTGCGGGTGCAATTGCGCAACCTGGATTTGCACGGCATTCGCTATCGGCAGGGCGATCAGGAGTTAGTGTGGGAGCGGCTCAGCGGCGATTTGGGGCTGGGCACCTTCAACCTGCGCTATCGCGACTTGAGCCTGATCCACCGCGATTACCAATTGCGCCTGAGCGGCCGCACCGGTCTGGATTATCCCTACAACAGCGATGCCGAACTGCACTGGCAGTGGCAACAACCTACGGCAGAGGATGGCAGCGACGGGCTGCTCTATCGCGGCCAGAGCCAGTTGCAGGGCAGCCTGTTACAGCTGCAGGTGGATAACGCCATGGACTCCCCCGTGCAAGCCAAAGCGCTGGTTTCCGGCCCGCTGGTGAACGACAAGCGTGAACTTAACCTTGAACCCCCTTTGGCCTTGACCCTGGAATGGCCCGCGCAAACCCTGCCGGCGGCTTGGTGGATGGCCGACAAAACCGCCCCCGTTACCCAAGGCCTGCTGAAAGCCGAGGGCAATTGGCAGGCGTATCGCGCCACCTTGGAAGGCGCAATCCAACTGCCCGATGCACCGACGCTATCACTCGATACCCAGGTAGATGGCAATTTGGACGGTCTACAGATCCACCATTTGAACATCCGCGAATTGAGCGAACGGCTACAGGCGATAGCGGCCAGCAGTGCATCTAGCGCCAGCGCGTCATCGACCCCGGAAGTAGAGACAGCAGCAGCTCCCGCATCGGCTGCTGTGGCCAGCGCACCGGCAGAGGCGACTGAACCCTCGCCCAACAAAGCGGCGCGGCTGGCGATTCAGGGTCGAGTGAATTGGTTGCCGGTACTGGAATGGCAATTGGGGGTGGAGGCGACGGCGTTTAACCTGGCCGGTATTGTCGATAACTGGCCCAGCCACCTCAACGCCGGGTTTACCACCAGCGGCAGTTTGAAAGAGTCCCAGTGGCAGGCGGCTCTGCGCGATTTGCGGATTGAAGGCGAATTGCGCGGCGTGAATGTGCAGGGCAGCGGGTCAGTGGCGCTGGATGGCAGCACCCTGCGCAGCGATGCCTTGGAACTGATCGTTGGCGCTAACCAGATGCAACTTAAAGGGGTGGTGGGCGATGACATCAACCTCAACTGGAATATCAACGCCCCGCTGTTGCAGCAGATCGATGAAAGCCTCTCCGGCAGTGTGATCAGCAAAGGCGAGTTGCGTGGTGATCGCACTCGCCCACGCATTGGGATCACGGCCAGTGCGAACCAATTCCGCTGGGGCGGTAACGCCCTGGAAAAGCTGGAATTATCCCTGTCGCCCCAAGCGCCGCAGGCCGAACCCTTGGTTGGTCCGGCGCTGGAGTCCGATTCCCCGGTGCAGCACGCCGCCAGCGCGGCCTCGCCCCTGGCAAATCCGGTCAATCTACTGACTGGCGAGTTGCTGCAAGAGAACTACCAGCTCAGTTTTGTCGCCAATCGCGTGCAGTTGGCGCAGCAGTATTTCTCCAGTATCACCCTCAAAGGCGAGGGTTCGGTCGCCAAACATCAGGTGCAAGCCATTGTGCGCAGCCCCAGCCTGGGCCGTGCCGATATAGGTGTGCAGGGGGAATATGACGATTACGCCTGGCAGGGTTCGCTTAACCAACTGGCGATCAAACTCACCAAAGTGCCGCGCTGGTGGCTCACCTCCAGTAAGCCTATTCGGATCAGTGGCAGCGGTGTGGTGCTGGGCGAACAGTGCCTGACGACCCGCACCAACCTGACGGCGGCGGTGGAGCGCGACACAGCGGTAGAGCGCGAACAACTGCGCGGCGAATGGCAGCCCAATCAATCGCCTGCCCTGGGTAATCGCTACGACTGGCTGGTATCCAAACCCTCGCTACCGGCGAGCAATATTGAAAAGTACAATCTGCCGCGCCTGTGTATTCAGGGCGATTGGGCCAGCAGTACCGGTGCTATGTTGGATGCCCAGTTGGATGCGGTGCCATTGCGCCAGTTTTTGTCGCTGTTTAAAACCGAAGTCTATTTTGCCGGCGTGATGGACGGCAGCCTGACCCTGACATCGCCCGACCTTTCGCTCATGGGCACCCGTGCCAGCCTCAACGTCACCACCCGCAATGCGGAACTGCGCTACCAATACGAAGGCGGCGTGACGGATATGTACCCCTGGCACGATTTCGCCCTGCGCGCCCAACTGCAAAATGCCCAGCTCACCGCCACCACCGGTTTGGAGTGGGTGGGTTATGGGCGTATGGACCTGGACACCCAACTGGACCTGCAAAAGCAGGCGATTAATCGCGCGCGCCTGCAAATCGGATTTCACAACATCGCCCCGCTGGAAACCCTCTTGCCTTTCACCAACGATGTAAAAGGCGAACTGACAGCGGATTTGACGGCGGGCGGTACGTTCAGCGCGCCCTACCTGCTGGGTGATATCCACCTGCGCAACGGCAGCGCCAACATGACGCGCCTGGGGCTGGATTTGCAGGGCATCGAACTGAACGTCAACTCGACCCGCGCCGGAACCATCAGCCTGATGAGCCAGATGCAATCGGGCGATGGCCGCATGACGGTGGTGGGTGACCTGAATGGTTTTGGCTCGCCCCACTGGCGCGCCCAGGCCTTTATCAATGGCACGGATTTCCGTGTGGTATCCCTGCCACAGCTCAAGGCCAACCTGTCGCCCAATATCAAAGTGGTCGCCGACGCCAGCGCCATGCACCTCACTGGCGATGCGGAGATCCCTTGGGCGCGCGCCAACATCAAGAGCCTGCCGCCCTCGGCTACCCAGGTCTCGTCGGATGTGGTGATAGTGGATGAGAAATACCTGCAAGCCCAGGCCGCCTCGCCCTTCGATGTGTACAGCAACCTGAATTTGTCGCTGGGTAAGGATGTTAGTTTCAAAGGCTTTGGCCTGAGCAGTAAGCTCACCGGCCGGCTGAACCTGCTCAAAGAAGCTCATCGCCCCTTCTTCACTAACGGCTATGTGAGTGTGTCCGAAGGTAGCTACAAGGCCTATGGCCAAACCCTCACCATCGAGCGCGGCCGTCTCGCGTTCCAGGGGCCCTATGACGATCCGGGGCTGGATATTCGCGCCACCCGCCAGATTCGCGACAGCGACAGCACCAAGGTGGGGCTGGATATTGACGGCACCCTGCAGCGCCCCAAAGCCAAAGTCTTCTCCTCGCCCAGCCGCAGTGACAGTGAGGCGATGATGATGTTGCTCACCGGTAAGCCCATCAAAGACGCCTCCGACGCCGACGCCTCGCTGTTGCTCAGTGCCATGAGTGGCCTGGGTATGGATTCAGGCGGTTCCATCACCGCCGAGATCAACCGTTTCTTCCGTGTCGATCAACTGGAAGTGAAATCCGACGACGGCATCGACCAGAGCCAGTTGTGGGTGGGCAAATACCTCACGCCCAAACTGCTGGTGCGCTATGTGGTGGGGATTTTTGATCAGGCTTTCAGCTTTGGCATCGAATACCAACTCACCGACAACTTCCGCATCGAAGCCGAATCCGGCGAGACCAAAAGTGTGGATGTGGTCTACAAAATCGAACGCTAATAACCGCCGCCAGCGCCTGTCCGCCAGCGCGGCGGGGGCGTAAATTAGCGCAAACATCGTGGCATCCTGCCTTGTGATCGGTTACATAGTGTCCCTCCAACAATAACCTCCCAAAATAACCAACGAGACATAACCATGACTACAGCAAAAACTCTCCGACGCCTGCTGGGCGCCGTGTTGGTGCTGCTATTAAGCAGCGCCGCTTTGGCCGACAACGCCTGGGAAACCACCAGCGGCTGGTGGAATGCCAGCGATATTCCCGCCTTCGACAAAAGCAAAATCACTCGCCAACTTCCGCTGATCAAGGTGGAAGGCAATCGCTTTGTGGATGAGCAGGGCAAGACCCTGGTATTTCGTGGCGTCAATATTTCCGATCCCGACAAGATCGACAAAGACAAACGCTTTAGCAAAAAGCACTTTGAGGTGATTCGCAGCTGGGGTGCTAACGTTGTGCGCGTACCGGTGCACCCACGTGCGTGGAAAGAGCGTGGCGTAAAAGGCTATTTAGAGCTGCTGGATCAAGTGGTTGCCTGGAACAACGAGTTGGGCATCTACACCATCCTCGACTGGCACTCCATCGGCAATCTCAAGTCCGAAATGTTCCAAAACAATTCCTATCACACCACCAAAGGCGAAACCTTTGACTTCTGGCGCCGTGTGTCCGAGCGCTACAACGGCATCAATTCCGTCGCCTTCTACGAAATTTTCAACGAGCCAACGGTATTCAATGGTCGCTTGGGCATAGCCACTTGGGCGGAGTGGAAAGCTATCAACGAAGAGGCCATCACCATTATCCAAGCCCACAACCCCAAAGCCATCGCCCTGGTCGCTGGTTTTAACTGGGCCTACGACCTGAAAGAAGCTGCCGCCAACCCCATCGATCGCCAGAACATCGCCTACGTCAGCCACCCCTACCCACAAAAAGTAGGCGCGCCTTACCAAGCCAACTGGGAGCGTGATTTTGGTTTTATGGCCGATAAATACCCGGTATTCGCCACTGAAATCGGCTACCAGCGCGCCACCGACAAAGGCGCCCACATCCCTGTTATCGACGACGGCAGCTACGGCCCGCGCATCACCGACTACTTCAACAGCAAAGGCATCAGCTGGGTCGCCTGGGTCTTCGACCCCGATTGGTCACCGCAACTCTTCACCGACTACCAAACCTACACCCCAACCATGCAGGGTGAACATTTCCGCAAGGTGATGTTGAAGGACAATAAGTAGTTTCTTCTGCTCCTAAAACAACAAACCCGCCAATTGGCGGGTTTGTTGTTTCTGGCCTTTGCCTTTGTTAAGGCGGTGGCAAGCGTGTGGCGGTGACGTTGTAGCGGACGGTGCACACGGAGACTTCTGGTCCCAGGTTCCAACTGAGTTTGCGGGTTTCTACGATTTCACCAATAGCCAGTGGTTCAGCTTCTGGATCCAGGTTGATATTGGCTGTCCAGGTGTAGCTGTTGTGGCCGTAGAAAATCACATCGCCTTCGCACTGCGCTTCTCCGGCCGCGCAGAGATTGATTTTGGCGCCGGCGTTAGTGATGCGCAGCTTGTTGAACACTGGGTCAAATGTGCCGGTATCGCTGTAGGGGTCTTCATTGACATACTTTTCGTCGGTCACATAGCTGGCTTGACCGTAGTTGGGGTTGATGACCCAGGTTTCAGGAAAGGTTTCTGACTCGCCCACGGTATCGAACTCGCTCGCACCACATTGCATGCTGGCGCCCGGAGCAGTGAAGAGCTCTCCTTGAACGGCTTGGGTTACGGTGTTGGTCACTGTCACTTCCAGTTCAATACTATCCTGGCCTGCCGGGGCACCAACGGCCACAAAATTGACAGGTTGTTCTTCACCGTCATTTGCAAGAGTGTCGGCTTGGCTGACAAAGGTGAGGCTGGTGCCGCTGCGGGTCAGGGTTTGTATGATGTTTGCACCATTCGGGCCGCAGCTCAGGTCGTTGGATTCCTGCCATTGGTTGCCGTTGGTGTCGAGCACGGCACAGGGATGTGAAAAGCCCCATTGGCCATTGGAATCGATCAGGGTTTCCAGGGTGAATTCACGGGTGTTTGGGCTGTAGTTGTAGGTGCCGTACTCCACACCACTTTGTCCATTTTGGTCCTCGGGATTGGGCGCGTACTGACCGAGTAAATATTCACTGCCTGTAAACACGGCAAGTGCCAGCACCCCTTGGTCAGCGATGTACCAACCGCCAGTCAAACCGGCTTCACTGCTGAGTTTGGTCATGGGCGTTGGTGCTTCTGTGTCATTCTCTTCGCTGATCAGCAGTTGATCGCCCGCGATAGTCAACAAATAGTGGCCCTGCGCCGGTTTCAGGCCCAGATCGGTGTTGCCTGCCTCGCCATCGACTGTGGCGATAATCGCGCCGGTAGCGGCATTCCACTCATAGCTACCCACTTCGATATTAGTGCCTTCATCCTCGGTCACTTCGATGCTGATGTAATGGGTGCTATCCAAAAAGGCGAGGGCGGCGCGGTAGCCTTCACCACTCATATACCAGGTGCCAACCAAGCGCTCGGCGGTCAAGGTATTCAGGTTTTCAAGGGTGCTTTGCAGGTGGGATTGGGCGGCTTCGGCGGTTACCAATGTGCCTTGGGCCGCAGTGACTAGGCTGCTGATGGCACTGGAAAAGCTGTTTGCCGGTTGGTCGAAACTCACCGCGACAGCGGCAGGAGCGGCGGCGGAATAATCAATGCTAATACCGTTGGATGGGTCGCCATCACTGTCCAGGGACTGCAGCAAAATAGCGATATTGAGCGCTACCTGATTGGTCAGTTCGTCGCTATTGGCCAGATCCAGCGGGGTGATAACCCCTTTGGCATCCACTTCCGGCAGTTCCAGATCGCCGATGTAAAAGGTGACTTTGTCGCCACTGGCATAGGCATATTCGCCCTGTGCGCTGGTAAAACCGGTATTGCCACTTGGGCTAGTGCGATAGCCAATGCCGGCGACCGTACTATCCAGAAAGACGCCGGTCAGGGCCGGAGCACTGCTGGCAATACTGCTGCTGGAAGTAGTAGCACTGGAGGTAGCTGCGCTGGATGTTGTCGCGGTGGAGCTTGGTGCGCTTGAGCTGGCCTCGCTGGATGCACTGCTACTCACACTGGTGGCAACAGAGGATTCCGCGACCGAGCTGGGCGCCACAGAGGACGCCGGAGTGGAACTGGCCGTTGTCGCGCTGGAGGATGACTCGCCAAGGGAGCTGGCGGCGACCGAACTGGGGGTGGAGCTACTCACCGGCGAAGAGGATTTGCTGCCGCCCCCTCCGCCGCTACCACCACAGGCGACCAGACTGGCCACCAATACAGACAATAACCCTTGTTGGAAATACTTATTCATAGACATACCTTATCGTGGGTTGGGATCTTGAAGTGGAATCCGGTATGGAAGGCTATTTGGCTGGGTCAATCAGGCGATTCGACTAGCCCATCCACGGAAACCGCTGATTCAGCACACCGGTGCGGAGCATGAAAGGTTCAGTCTAAAGTGCAGCAGGGGCCTTGCCATCACCCAAATGAGGGATGGCAGTGCCTGCATAGCGAGGTTATTGCGGCTGGCGAAGTAGCTCAAGCAGTGCGGCGTGGAAACTGGCAGGCTGCTCAAATTGCGGAAAGTGGTGGCTACCGGCCAGTACCCGGGCGGTGACCACCGGGGCGCAGCGTGCTTGGGCTATCGGCGGTATATGTTCGCCATTAATGGCATGGATGGGGCAGTGGATCCGCGGGAAGGCATTATCGGGTGACCAGCGCAGCAGGTTGTGCCAGATGGGTAGCATCTTTTCGGGTGAGGCGCTGGCCATGCGGGTTTTGATCCAGTCGCGGGTAGGGCTATCCAGGGTTACGGGGGTGGTGTTGTCGACCAGGTAATGCATGGCGGCCGCAAAATCCTCGCGGAACGGGGCTTCAATACTGTTGATGGTTGCCACATCCATATCGCCGTAGGGCAGACCAAAGGTATCAACCAGAATCACCTGCTGTGCGCGGCTTTCCAACTGCGTGGCAGCTTCCAGTGCCACACAGCCGCCCATGGAATGGCCGACCAAGGTTACTGGCTGCTTGGCGGGCAGTTGTTTGAGCAGCGCTTGGGCCAGCCCCGCAATCGTCCAGTCATGCCAGAGTTGATGGGTATTGCTGCCATGGCCGGGCAGGTCGGGGGCGAGGAGTGTGTGGGTGGCACCCAGTATGGGATGCAGTGCGGCGAGGGTGGCATCCCAGTCGCTGCCACGGCAGCTCCAGCCGTGGATAAACACAATCAAGGGCTTCTCCGTGTGGACGTGGGTTGGTGACATCGGGGCCTCGGCTTGATGGGTGGCGACAGTTGTGAGAACGTCACTGTCGATCTATGATTTATAAGCCTATTCTAGGCTGAATAAGGCGCCATTCAAGTCAGTGTTATGGCCTACACCCATCCAATCCCCTGTGTCTGTTGCCGCATTGCGGTAGGAACCTATGCAATATTCTCTGGCTTCCCGCTCTACTGACCTACTCGACAGTCTCTACAGCGAGACAGGGCGGGGTATTGATTGGCAGGATGTTCTCGGGCGGCTGGTGGCCTTCACTGACTCCCGCTCGGCGCGCATGTTGCTGACTAATCTATCGGCGGATCAGGTACTGTCCAGCGTCAAGGTTAATATTGACGATAGTGAGCATCGCCGCTATGTCGATTATTACGTGAATACCTGCCCTTGGCGGCTGGAGCTGGCGCAAAAGCCGAAGGGGCAACTTTACTCCACCTATCTGGATTTTTCCTGCCACCAACCAGCGTTTTACCGCACCGAGTTTTTCAATGATTGGGCTGGTCCGCAGGATATTCACCACGGCATTTGTGGCACGGTATTTACCATGGGTGCACACAAGGTACAGTTGCTGGTACAGCGCACCCAGGGGCAGGGGTATTACACCCGTGAGCAACTGGACGAGGTCAACCAATTCCTGCCACACCTGCGGCAAGCGCTGCGTTTTGAACAGATTACCGCCGAACTGAGTGGCCGTACCTGCGCCAGTGTAATGGCCAGCGAAGTGCGCCCTTTGCCGTTTGTGTTATTGGATCAGCAGAGTAAGTTGGTTTATGTCTCACCGCGCGGGGAGCGGCTGCTGCGCCAGAGCGACATGCAGTGCAGTAACGGGCAACTGATGTTTCGCGAAGCCGCCGTTGAGCAGCGCTTCCGTCAGGCGTTTGAACGGGTTCTATGCAGTGCTAGCGCGCTGGCAGCGCAGGAACAGGTGGTGCAGGTCCGCCGCGAACAGCGCGCCGGTTTTAGCTGCTTTCTGGCGCCGGTGTACCCGGCAGTGAATGAGTTGTCGCTTTGGGGGCGGGACGCCTACGTGGCGGTCTATATCTATGACCCGGAACAGGTAATGGCAATCGACCATGGGCAGTTAATGCGCTTATTTGCGCTCACCGACAGCGAAGCGCGGGTGGCAGCGGATATTGCCCTCGGATTGGATCCACAAGTCATTGCCCGGCGCGACGGCCGCTCTGCGCACACAGTGCGCGCCCAGTTGAAAGCGGTATTTACCAAGATGCGCTGCAATCGCCAAAACCAGTTGGCGGCCATGGTATTGCAGTCGCCTGCGGTCAAGTGGTTGGATAGCTGATTTGCCGCGTCGTTATTTACGCAGATCTTTCTGGAACAATCGCTGTTTATCCCGCGCCCAGTCGCGCTCTTTTTCGGTCTCGCGTTTGTCGTGCTGCTGTTTACCTTTGGCGATGGCGATTTCCAGTTTGATCAGGTGATCTTTCCAGTAGAGCGCCGTGGGCACAACGGTGTAGCCTTTTTGCTCCACGGCTTCTTGCAGGCGGTTAATCTCGCGGCGGTTCAGCAGCAGTTTGCGCGTGCGGAAGGGGTCGGTCACAAAGTGGGTGGAGGCGGTTTGCAGCGGCTGGATTTGCGCCGCTAGCAGCCAGGCTTCGTCGTTTTTGAAAATCACATAGCAATCGGTGATATTGCCTTTACCCGCGCGCAGGCTCTTTACCTCCCAGCCGGTCAGTGCAATGCCCGCTTCAAAGCGGTCGTGCAGCTCGTAGTCGAACTTGGCTTTTTTATTGAGGGCAATGGTATTGCCTTGGTTTTTTTGTGCTTTTTTGGCCATGACGGGACGCTACTTGGAGTGAATCAACAAGGGGCGGGCATTATGCCCTGCGGGGGAATCTAGGTACAATCACTTATCCGACGCTTAATAACGACAAGACTTCTGGGAGCGCGCCAGTGAAACGACTCAAGCAGCATGTGATTTGGGGGCAGCGTGGCAGCTTTATCCTGGCGGCTACGGGTTCGGCCGTGGGCTTGGGCAATATCTGGAAGTTTCCCTACATCACCGGTGAAAACGGTGGCGGGGCATTTGTGTTGATGTACCTCTGCTGCATTTTGCTGATTGGCATGCCGATCATGATGGCGGAAATCCTGATGGGCCGCCGCGCCCGCGCCAATCCCATACTCGCCACCGCCGAATTGTGCGAGGCCGCCAAGGTGAGCAAAGGCTGGACGGTCATTGGCTGGATGGGCGCCCTGGCAGGGTTGGTGATTTTGTCCTTCTACACTGTGATTGCCGGTTGGACGCTGGAATACCTGAGCGGCGCCCTGCAAGGCCGGTTTGACGGCCTGACCGGGGAGAGCTCCCAAGCGCTGTTTGATGGCCTGCTCGCCAATACCGACCAGATGTTGCAGTGGCATACCCTATTTACTGCCATGACCGTGGTGATTTTGGCGCTAGGTGTGTCGCGCGGGCTGGAGTCATCGGTGCGGTTTATGATGCCGATGTTGTTTGTGTTGTTACTGGTATTGCTGGGCTACGCCATGATGGAGGGCGAGTTTGTCACCTCCCTGCGGTTTATGTTCAGTTTTAATCCGCAGGATCTCTCCTGGGAGGCGGCGCTGACTGCCATGGGTCACTCCTTTTTTACCCTGAGTTTGGGCATGGGTGCGATTATGGCTTACGGTGCCTACATGCCCAGCAATCAGTCCGTGGGGCAAACGGTGCTGTTGGTTGCCCTGTTGGATACGCTGGTCGCACTGGTGGCAGGCGTGGCTATTTTTGCCTTTGTATTTGCCACACCCGGCATTTCTGCCGGTAGCGGTCCGGGGCTGATGTTTGTGACCTTGCCCGTCGCCTTTGGCAATATGAGCGCCGGTTTGGTGATTGGCTCGGTCTTTTTTGTGATGGTAATGCTCGCCGCCTGGACCTCCACTATCTCGCTGTTGGAGCCGGGCGTGGCCTACCTCAATGAACGCTTTGGTCTGCACCGTGTGCTGGCCAGCCTGTTGTTGGGCATGATCGCCTGGACCATGGGTCTGGGTTCCATCTGGTCATTTAACGACTGGGCGGAGAAGCCTTTCCTGTGGGGCAAAACCTGGTTCGACAGCATGAACTTTATCGCCACCAATATCATGCTGCCGTTGGGCGGGGTATTGATCGCCCTGTTTGTGGGCTGGAAGCTGCGTGATGAACACCTGCTGCACGAGCTGAAATACGAATCCAGCTGGCTGTTGCGCTGGTGGCGGCCGGTATTGCGTTACATCTCACCGGTGGCGGTGTTGATTGTATTGATTAACGGTATTTTCCCGGTACTGCGCGGCGTGTTTGTCGAGTAATGATGTGTAGCGGCTGTGGTGTATAGCGTCGCGATGTTAATGGGTATCCCTTGTGGCACATAAAGTAGAGCGAAGCGCGCTGGTGAATTATTCCGCGCAACAAATGTTTGATTTGATCAACGATATAGAGGCCTATCCGCAGTTTATGGATGGCTGCACTGGCGCCCGGATTCTTGCCCGTGGTGACGACTGGGTGGAGGCGCGTCTGGAGTTGAGCAAGGCCGGTGTCAGCCAGAGTTTTGTCACCCGCAACCAACTGCAACCGCCCCTGTCCATGACTCTGAATCTGGTGGATGGCCCCTTCAAATACCTGCGCGGTGAGTGGCGTTTTAGCCCCCTTGGCGACAGTGCTTGCAAAGTGTCGTTTACCCTGGAGTTTGAATTGCAAAACCGCCTTCTGGGGCTGGCCGTGGGCAAATTATTTGAAGCGGTGAGCAACCGGCAGGTAGATGCCCTGTGCGCTCGCGCCAAAGCCCTTTATCAATAACCCGGCAGCGCCCGTAAAGACCCAACAACAACCCAATACCCCTAGTAATAAAGTGGACTGAGTAACCATGGCCGATTTTGACCTTATCCCCGTGGAAGTAGCCTACGCGCTGCCCCATAAACAAAAAATTATCGCCCTGTTAGTGGAGCCGGGCACCACGGCGTTGGAGGCGGTAAAACGCTCCAGGATGGGCGATCACTTCCCCGACCTGGATCTCTCCAGCGCCAAGCTGGGAATCTTTGGCCAATCTCTGGGCACCAAGGGGCTGGACACGGCAGACAAGCACATACTGCATGCTGGCGACCGTGTAGAAATCTATCGCCCACTGGCCTCTGACCCGAAAGAAGCACGGCGCAAACGGGCGGAAAAAACCGAGGCCGCCAGCGACGAAAAAGCCGCTCCGGCAGCGGAGTAAACACCGTGCCAGCGTCGTCCTCCGGCGCTGGCTTACACCCGCTCTTCAACCCTGCTTCACCATAAAATTGCACTACACTGGGGTAATGCGCTGTCCGCAATTCCTTCACCCTAGAGATTTTTCATGCCCGTGATTCGCAAAGGTTGGTATGCATGGCTGCCCTGGCTTGCCGCCGCGGTATTAGCCTTGGCTTTTGCCGGATTTATGCGTGCCGACGTGCAGCTCCACCAGCAGGTCTGGCAGGAGCGCATCGCCTTGTGGACCCAGCGCCACAACGAAACGGTGATGAATCACAGCCGCGACATGACCCAGCAGGCCATGCTGCTCGCCCAACTGATTGCGCGCGACAGCGATGTATTGGCGCTGGTGCGCGAAGCCCAGCAGCACTTCGTGGCGGAACGCGGGCGATTATCGGCGCCGCTCACCAGTGCTGCGCGCGACAAGCTGCGGTTAAAGTTGGATGACTATTGGCTGGGGATGCGCGATTTGGGCGTGCCCCGGCTCAGCATTTATGTGGCGCCGGGTGCTATCAGCTTTTTGCGTATGCACCTGCCCGAGCGCGCGGGCGATAGCGTTGGCGCCGTGCGCCCCATGATCCAACAAACCTTCAGCTCCGGCCTGCCCTCCTGGGGGCTGGATATTGCCCGCAGTGGCAGTGGCCCCAGTGCAGTACTGCCCATTATGGCCAATGCCGATCAAACCGGCGCGGTGGTAGCCGTACTGGAAGTGGGCATGGCCTCACTGGCACAGGGCTCGGCTATCAGCGACATTCACATCGCCACCTTTTTGCAAAAAAATGCCGTGGAGCAACTGCTCTGGGACAGTGCCCGCCAGAGCCTGCATCGCGCCAACCCCACCACCGTGGAGGATTGGCGCCTGGAAAGCACTAACGACCCACTGCTGCACGACTGGTGGAATCGCGGCAAGATAGCGATCAGCCGCCAGGGGCAGCTGCTATACCACGACCAACAGGTATATCTCGCCTCCTGGATACCTATTATGCAGGTGGGCGTACCGCTTGCCGAATCGCCAATGGCGGCCTTGGTGTGGCATGACATCAGCGCTGACTACAGCCGCTACCATGCAACCATCACCCGCGTGATTGCCAAGTGGAGTGCTGCGCTGGCTGTGGCCCTGTTGCTGTTGGCGGGGTTTATCTACTTGCAGCGCCGCTATTTGCAGCAGGTCATTCTGGAGCACCGCGAGCAGTTACAAGCCGAGCACAACCAGACCGAACAGGCGCGTCAGCGTTTGGCATTGGCGCTGCGCTCCAGCGACTCGGGTTTTTGGGAGTGGGACATAGTCAACGACCGCGCCCGCTTTTCGCCGGAATGGCGCCAGCTCTGTGGCCTGGGGCCTGAATCCCCTAACTCGCTCGACCTGGATGAGTGGATGAGCCGCGTTCACCCTGCTGACAAACGCGCCAGCTACAGCGACATTATTCGCCATATCAAGGGCGAAACGCCCATGTATGAAAACGAGTACCGGCTGCGTATTCACGACGGCAGCTATAAGTGGATTCTCACCCGCGGCAAGGTGGTGGAGTGGCAAGCCAATGGCCGTGCGGCGCTGGTGCTGGGCGTTTATTCCGATATTACCCAGCGCAAAAACACCGAGCTGATCAGTATTCGCCAGCAGGCCGCGCTGCACTCGCTCAATGAAATTGCCTCCCTCTCCGGTGTGGACCCCGATGCCCAGCTCAAACGCGCGCTGTCGCTGGGCGCCCGTTATCTAGGGTTGAGTACCGGAGTGATCAGCGCAATCAAAGAAGACAGCTACAGGGTGCGAGTCGCGTTTTGCTCCCAGAGCCAGCGCGATCTGGTGCCGCTCAGCAATCGGTTGATGGATAACTACTGTAGCCTGACTGTGGCCGCTCGCGATGTGGTTGCCGAGGACGACATTCCCACCAGCGACCAGCGCCAACATCCCGCCTACCGCCTGACGCAAGTGGAGTCCTACATTGGCGCGCCGCTGTGGATGAATGGCGAGGTCTGCGGCACCTTGGCCTTTAGCTCACGCAAAACCCGCCATCACCAATACGATGCCCTCGACAAAGACTTTGTGCGCTTGCTGGCGCGCTGGATCAGTTCGGTGGTGGAGCGTTGGCAGCAGGATATCGACAAAAAAGTCATTATCGAGCGCTTCCACAAGTTAAGTGAGCGTCTGCCCGGCTTCCTGTTCCAGTATCAAATGCGCCCTGATGGCAGCTCTTTTTTCCCCTATGCCAGTGCGGGCATTAAAAACATCTACAACGTGGAACCGGAAGATGTCATTGAATCTGCCGAGTGTGTGTTTTCTGTGATCCATCCGGATGATGTGGGCTGGATCGGCGAGGCAATCTCTTTATCTGCCAGCAAGCTCACACCATTTGTGACCACCTTCCGGGTGAATCACCCAATACTCGGGATGATCTGGGCGCATTTTGAGTCACTGCCTGAGCCCCTGCCTGATGGCGGCGTGTTGTGGAATGGTTATGCCTCCGATGTCACCCCGCTCAAAGAGACCGAACTGAAGTTAAAAGAGACCAATGCACTGCGCAAAGCGATTCTGGATGCCGCCAATATCGCCATCATCTCTGCGGATAGCCAAGGCTTTATCAAGACTTTCAACATGGGCGCAGAGCTGATGCTGGGTTATCGCGCCGACGAGATAATCGATCGCCAAACCCCTCTCTTGTTTCACCTAGAGTCGGAAATCGCCGACTATGCCCAGCAGTTGGCCCGGGAGTTGGGCTATGCGGTAACACCCGGTTTCGACACCTTTATCGCCAAGGCACGGGAAGGCACAGACGATGAACGCGAGTGGCTTTATGTCCGCAAGGACGGCAGTCGCTTCCCGGTACTGCTCACCGTATCGGCGCTGCGCGACAGTGAAAACAGCATTACCGGCTACATGGGAATCGCGCGGGATATCAGTGAGATCAAACGTATCGACCAGATGAAAACCGAGTTTATCTCCACTGTGAGCCATGAATTGCGTACGCCGCTGACCGCTATCAGCGGGGCGCTGGGCATTATCGCCAACGGCATGGCGGGCAATTTGTCCGAGCAGGCCCAGCGCATGATCCAGATTGCCTATAGCAATTCCCATCGCCTGATTTACCTGGTGAATGACCTGCTGGATATGGAAAAACTGGTTGCCGGCAAAATGCACTTTGAAATGCAACCCCATAGCCTGCGCCAGTTGATTATGCAGAGCATGGAGGAGAACACCGCCTTCGCCGAGCAGTACGATGTGACTTATGTACTGGCCGATGACACTGACGTGCAAGTGGTGGTGGATGAGCAGCGGCTGCTGCAAGTGCTGGCCAACTACCTGTCCAACGCGGCCAAGTTCTCGCCGGCCAACGAAGTGGTGAGCATCAAGGTGGAGCTGGGGTTCGGGCGAGTCAGGGTTAGCGTCAGCGACAAGGGGCCGGGCGTCAGTGAAGAATTCCTGCCGCGCCTGTTCCAAAAGTTTTCCCAGGCCGACTCTTCCGACTCGCGCCAAAAAGGCGGCACAGGCCTGGGCTTGGCCATTTGCAAAGAGATTATCGAGCGCATGGGCGGCAGCCTGGGTGTGGAGCCCTCGGCCGCGCAGGGCGCCTGCTTTTACTTTGAGCTGCCCTGCGAGGATGCCACCCAAAAAGTACCCGCCAGTCGGATCGAGCCTGTCAAAAACAAACCGCATTTGCTCATTGTGGAAGACGACCAAGCCACTGCGGAAATTTTGAGTGCACTTTTGCCCGGCGAACATTACGACATAGATTGTGCCGCCACCGGTCAGGCGGCGCTGGAGCTATTGCAACTGCGCGATTACGATCTCATGACACTGGATCTCAACCTGCCTGATATGACCGGTATCGATATTGTGCGCTATGTGCGCGATACCGAATTAAAGCAGGCTGCTACCGGTGCGCCCCTGCCTATTATCATCGTCAGCGGCGATCTGGCCCCGGCCAAGCAAGCACTGGTGCAATCCGGCTTGCTGACCGATGTCTATTGGCAGAGCAAACCGCTCTCTTACCTCGAATTCGACCGGCTATTGAACCGCGTACTGGCGCCGGCTGTCGATAAAACACCAGAGGACTCCTTATGAACGCGGCACTCCCATACAACGAGCTACAGCGCCTGGCCCATCTGCACGCCCTGAATATTCTCGACTCCGGGCGCGAGCAAAGTTTTGATGACATAGCTTGCCTCGCCATGTCGCTGTGTCGCACCCCGATTGCCGTGGTCAGCCTGATCGACAGCGACCGACAGTGGTTTAAAAGCTGCGTTGGCCTGCATGCCACCGAGACGTCGCGCGATGTTTCATTTTGTGCCCACGCCATTTTGCGGCCCGATGATTTGCTCGTGGTGGAAGACGCCACTCAAGATCCGCGCTTTCGCGATAATCCGCTGGTGTTGGGCGATGAACATATTCGCTTCTACGCCGGTGCACCGCTGGTATCAGCCGAAGGTCACGCCTTTGGCACCCTGTGCGTGATCGATCGTGTCCCGCGTCGGCTGGATCAACTGCAACTCAATAGCTTGCAGCTACTGGCTCGCCAGGTGATGCAATTACTGCAACTGCGCGAGGCCAATCAGGCGCTGCAACTGTCGCAGCAAAAATTACTCACCCTCTACAATCAGGCTCCTGTCGCCATCATCCTGAACCATCTGGACGATGGCCGGTTTATTGAATTCAACCCGGAATTTGTGCGCTTGATTGGCTATAGCGCTGAGGAGATCCTGCGCCTGACCACGGCGGATATCACACCGTCAGAATACGCCGAAGAAGACCAGCACAAATTGCAGCGGGTAGCCGCCACCGGGCGCTATGGCCCCTATGAGAAACACTATATCCATAAGGATGGCAGCCTGATTCCGGTGCTGCTCAACGGCGTTCTCATCGAGGCTCCCGATGGCGAGCAACAGGTGTGGACGTTTATTCAGGACATCAGCGAGCGCAAACGTGCCGAGCAAATCAAGAATGATTTTGTGTCCGCCGTCAGCCACGAACTGCGCACACCGCTCACATCCATCTCTGGCGCCTTGGGGCTGTTGGTGAGCGGCAAGCTTGGAAGCCTGCCGGAAAAAATGGACAGCATGCTCACCATCGCCCACAAAAATGCGCTGCGCCTGAGCCAGTTGATTAATGACCTGCTGGATATGGAAAAGCTCATCGCGGGCAAAATGGGCTTTGATTTAAAACGCCAGCCGCTGGTGCCCATCATCGAGCAATCGCTGGAATCCAACAAAGCCTATGCCGATAGCTTTGATGTCAGCCTGAGCCTGCATATCTGTGCCGACGAGCAGGATATACCGCTGATGGTGGCGATTGATGCCCATCGCCTGCAGCAAGTGCTGGCCAACTTTATTTCCAATGCGGTGAAATTTTCGCCCCCCCACGGGCAGGTGGAAGTGCACCTGATCCAGCAATTGCGCGAGATAAAAATCGCCGTGATCGATCAGGGCCCGGGCATCAGCGACGAATTCCGCGAACACCTGTTCCAAAAATTCACCCAGGCCGATTCCTCGGCATCGCGCCAGCGCGGCGGCACCGGATTGGGGCTGGCCATTAGCAAAACCTTTGTGGAGCGCATGAACGGGCGTATCGGCTTTGACTCAGTACCGGGGCAGGGCGCCACCTTTTTTGCCATATTCCCGCTCGCCAACCGCGCCAGCGATCTTTCAGTCACGCCTAACCACTAATACAGGCTATTTATGACCCAGGAACTCACCCGCATTTTGTACGTTGAAGATGACCCGGATATTCAGGCGATTGCCATGATGGTGCTGGAAACCATCCACGGGTTTGTGTTGGAGGCCTGTTCGTCGGGCAGCGAAGCGCTGGAAAAAGCCGTGCCCTTTCAGCCGGACTTGATCCTGCTGGATGTGATGATGCCGGGCATGGATGGCCCAGAAACCCTGAAACAACTGCGCACCTTCCCCGCCCTGGCCGACACTCCCGTGGTATTTATGACCGCCAAGGTGCAACCGCAGGAAGTGCAGGGCTACTTGAATTTGGGCGCGCTGGGGGTGATCGCCAAACCCTTTGACCCCATGACCCTGGCAGAACAGTTGCGCGCTATTTGGCGAATGCGGTTTAACTAATGCCGGACCAGAGGGTATCCAGGTTTTTAAAGCCCCATTCATCGGGGGATTCGCGCCCGATGATCTTGTCCTTGCCTTTGGCTTGGGCGAGATCAAGGGTTTCCTGAATAATGGGCATCTTGGTTTTAGCGGAAAAAAAGACTTTTACCTTGGGGTTGAGCAGCGAACCTTCGTTTTGCTCTACCACTACTGCCAGTCGCCCGCTCTCAAGGCGCACCAGCGAGCCGGTGGGGTAAATACCCACGGTTTTCACAAAGGCCTGAAAAACGGTTTCATCAAAGTGCCCCTTGCTCCACTCCGCCATCTTGCGAATGGAATCGGCAGGCGACCAGCCTTTTTTGTAAGGGCGATTGGAGGTAATGGCGTCATACACATCGCATACCGCGCCCATCTTGGCAAACAGGCTGATAGTTTCGCCTTTTAACCCATAGGGATAGCCGGTGCCATCCATTTTTTCATGGTGATGCAGGCACACATCCAACACCATGGGGCTGACCTGATAGCTCTCCATTAAAATGCGCGCCCCCACTTCGGGGTGGGATTTCACCACAGAAAACTCTGCATCGGTCAGCTTGCCCGGCTTGTTCAGCACCTTCAGGGGAATGCCGACTTTGCCTATATCGTGCAATAGCCCGGCGAAACCGGCTTCGCGCACCATTTCCTCGTCCAGTGCCAACTGGCGGGCGAGGGCAATCATCAGCGCACACACAGCGACCGAGTGCATGTAAGTGTATTCATCGGCATTTTTAAGGCGCGCGAGGCTGATCAGTGCATGGGGTTGGCGCAGGACGGAATTGGAAATCTCCTCCACCAGTGCACGGGCATGTTCCACTTCAATGGCTTTGCCCATGCGCGCATCGGTGAACATTTCAATCACCGCTTCTTTGGCTTTGGCGCAGAGTTTGGCTGCGGTTTGTATCTCCTCATCAAGGGAGACTTTTTCACCGATGATGGCCCGCTCTGCTGCCATTAGCAGCGCGTCGGTCTCCTGCGCGACTTCCTGTTCGGTTTTGCCGGGAATGGCGGCGCCCACATCAATCCCCTTGGCGATATCAATCCATAATTCCTTGATACCACTGGCTTGTATGGCGTGCAGGTCTTTTTCGTCATCCAGTAGAAAACGGGTTTTCCAAAAGGGGTGTTCCATCCATGAACCGCAAAATTCACAGATAAACATGCCTATTCTTATATCTTTAACGGCGATTCTTTTTAGCATGGGGTCCCGCAGCAACTAACAAAAAGGAGTAGGTGACTCAAAATAAATCAGTTCAGGTGAGTATAGTCGGGCTTTGCTGTGATGCTGTTCCTGCTGCCAAGTATTTCTGCTGGCCTCGCGTGTCGGCGCCTGTTCTGGTATTGGCTATTCATCGCGAACACTCCTACTATTACTCAACGCGCAGGCTTTCACGCGGGCATGCGCGTGTGTTTTTTATAGATACAGGTATACAAATAAGAATATCGGGCACTCATTTGCTATGGATAAAAAAGCTGAAATCACCGCGCGCCTCGACGCCTTACGGGCCGATTATGCCGCGCGTTTACCAGCAGAAATCGCGCGCTTGCGCGAGTTAGTCGCACTGGCATTGGTGCCAGAGAGCCAGTCATCGGCACTGGTTGAACTCGCGCAAAAACTGCACAAATTAGCGGGCTCTGCCGGCAGTTTCGGTTTTCCCGAACTGGGTAAAAAAGCCAAAAAGCTTGAGCTGCAAGTACAGGAATGGCTGGCCAGCAGCAATGTTGATACCGGCATGCTACGGGTATTCAGCGTGGCCATAGCTGCCTTGGGGGGCGAATCGCAAAGCGCCAAAAACGGCGGCTACCCTATGCCCTCCGCCAGCGCGTCCGGCGCGGCCAGCAGTTTGATCTACGTGTTGGAAGACGATCCGGATGTGGCCAATGAAGTCTGTATGACCCTGCGGCATTTTGGGCATCAGGTTGAGCACTTCGCCACGATTGCCGCGGCGGAAGCGGAAATCCTGCGCCGCCCGCCCGATTTCATGATTTGCGACATCATGTTCAGCGACGAAGGGCGCGAAACGCCCGATGCCATCGCCCAATTGCAAGCGCAACTGCCCAGCGCTATCCCAGTGATTTTTGTCTCGACCCGCACCGATTTTGCGGCCTACCACGCCGCCGTACGCGCTGGTGCGGTCGGTTATTTTGTCAAACCGCTCGATATCATCCGGCTGGTTGACTGCTTCGAAAACTATCTGGATCGCAACCGCAGTACACCCTACCGGGTGCTGATTATCGATGACGACCAATCGCTCGCCGAACACTACAAATTGGTGTTGGGCTCTGCCGATATCCGTGCCGAAGTCATCAGTGATCCGCGTGATATTTTCACCCTGCTCAATGATTTTCACCCCGAATTGATTTTGCTCGACATCAACATGCCCGGCTGCAGCGGTATCGAACTGGCGCAGGTGATTCGCCTGAATCAGGATTGGCTGCGCGTGCCCATCACCTACCTCTCTTCAGAGCAAGACGAAGAAAAACGCGCCCTGGCAATGGGGCGTGCGGGCGATGATTTCCTCAGCAAACCACTCAGCGACCTGGAGTTGATTACGGCCGTATCGGTTCGCGCCGCGCGCAGCCGACAATTGAGTGATGCACTGGATCGCGACAGTTTAACCGGCCTGCTAAAACACTCGCGCATCAAGGAGCAGGTGGATATTGAACTGAGCCGCGCCCAGCGTACGGGCGATAAATTGAGTGTAGTGATGGTGGATTTGGATCACTTCAAACAAATCAATGACAGTTACGGTCACCCGGCGGGCGATAAGGTCATCAAAGCCATGGCGCATTTGTTGCGGCAGCGATTGCGCAAAATGGATGCGGTAGGGCGCTATGGTGGCGAGGAGTTTGTCGCGGTATTGCCGCGTTGCAGTCGCGCTGAGGCGCAGGCGCTGATGGAAGATATACGCAAACGTTTCCGCGATATCAGTTTTACCGTTGACCAGAAAACTTTCCATGTCACCCTAAGCGCGGGTATTGCCGCGTTTGAGCCGGATATTGAACGCGCCGATCAATTGTTGCAGGAGGCCGATGCCGCGCTCTATCGCGCCAAATCCGATGGGCGCAATCGCGTGTGCAGCTTGCGCGGATAACGCCATCTGCAGTGAAAATTCGACTGCCACAAAAAAATAACGCCCGACAATGCGGGCGTTATTATTTGCGATGCTTATCGGTATTAGCGCTGTTACTCCAGCTCTTCCGGCTTAGGCAGCTCCGGTTCGATAGTGTCCTCGGTGGGAACTGGCACGTCGCGCTTCATATCTTCCAGGTAGCGTTTGGATTGTTCACCGCTCATAGGCGCTTTACCTGGCAGGTAATCGCCTTCAGTTTTTACAAGCTTATCGTTCTCAAAATACACGGTGTAAAGGTATTGGGTAATTTCGCCTTGTGAGCCGCGACGCACGCTGTAAGGGTAATCCCAGCGGTCATCGTTAAAGGTATCGGGTAGCAAGGTGTTGCCGAGTACAAAGCGTACCTGACGTTTGCTCATACCCAACTTTAATTGATCAACCATCTCCTGGGTGATGATATGGCCTTGCTGAATGCCAATCTTATACACACCGGGAAAGCGGAAGCTGGAGCAGGCAGTGAGGCCTGCAATAAACACAAGGGCCAGGAATACTCGGCTGGCTAATTTCATACTAGGGCTTCCACTAACGAAAATGAACGCGGATAATACCCGAACCACAGGAACACTGAGAAGGGTTTGGGGGAAATAATGGCAGACGGTAACCACGAACTGCGCAAAGCGGGTCTTAAAGTGACCTTGCCTCGTGTGAAAATTTTGCAAATGCTGGAATCCTCTGAACAGCATCACATGAGCGCGGAAGACGTTTATAAGGCGCTGATGGAGCAGGGTGACGATGTTGGTTTGGCAACTGTGTATCGGGTATTAACCCAATTCGAGTCAGCCGGTTTGGTAGTGAGGCACAATTTCGATGGCGGTCACTCCGTATTTGAAGTGGCGCGCGGCGAGCATCATGATCACATGGTGGATATAGATGCCGGCACCATCATTGAGTTCCATAACGATGAAATTGAAGCATTACAAAAACGCATCGTTGCGGAATACGGCTATGAACTCACTGATCACAGCTTGGTGCTGTACGTTAGAAAAAAGCGCTAATTACTGCGCGATTGGCCGCTTGGGATCGTTTTCTACGAGCGGATAAAGAAAAGGGCGCCTTGCAGCGCCCTTTTTTATTGTTGATCCTGTCGATTGCGTATGCCGGTCTGTTGCGCTTATATCGCCAACATTTCACGGGCATGGGCGAGGGATTGATCGGTAATTTTCAGGCCGCCCAACATGCGTGCGATCTCCTCGACTTTGCTATCGCCCGCCAATTCCACCAGGGTGGATTCCGCACTTTTCTTGCTCGCTGTTTTTACCACCTGCAAATGTTGATGCCCTTTGCTGGCCACCTGCGCCAAATGGGTAACGCAAATCACCTGTCCGCGCTCCCCCAATTGCCGTAACAGTTGACCAACTACATCACCCGTGGCACCGCCGATGCCCACATCCACTTCATCGAACACCAGTGTGGGCGTTGCTGAGGTTTTGGCGGTGATCACCTGAATCGCGAGGCTGATGCGTGAGAGTTCGCCGCCCGAGGCAATTTTGGCCAGTGGGCGCGGTGCTTGGCCGGGGTTGGTGCTGATTAAAAACTCCACCTCTTCCAAACCATTTGGGCTGGGTTTATCGCTTAATGGCAGCAAGCTGATGGTGAGCTTGGCATTTTCCATCGCCAATAATTTGAGTTGCTCATTAACTTGTTTGGCAAGGTTGGCACCAGCTTTGGTGCGCTTGGCCGAAAGCTGTTCCGCCAGTTGGCGATAGGCTTTTTCGGCCTGCGCTACTTGCTGCGCCAACTGATCCAGCTTGGCATCACCACCTTGCAGTTGCTCCAGCTCCGCGCTGAGTTTATCGATAAAAGCCGGCAGTTCTTCCGGTTGGATACGGTGCTTGCGCGCTATGTCGTAAATCGCCGAGAGGCGGTCTTCCACCACAACCAGGCGCGCCGGATCAAGGTTGAAGGTATCAATGTGACGTTCAATTTCATGCTGCGCTTCTTCCACTTGGATCTGCGCGCTGGTGAGTA
The DNA here is from genome assembly GCF_002007605.1 of Cellvibrio sp. PSBB023. Lineage (NCBI taxonomy): Bacteria > Pseudomonadati > Pseudomonadota > Gammaproteobacteria > Cellvibrionales > Cellvibrionaceae > Cellvibrio > Cellvibrio sp. PSBB023. The sequence continues at coordinate 3,817,560 of NZ_CP019799.1, forward strand.
ATTCTTCGGCGGTTTGCAGGGCAGCAGATTTCTCCGGCAGGCTGCGCAAAATATGCAGCGCGCGGTGCAGGTTTACACTCAGCCCCTGCTCGTCATCGCCACAAAAGGCCGCTAGTTGCTGGCTGCCGCGCAGTATTTCTTCGGCGTTGGATAAGCTGCGCTGCTCGGCTTCAAGCTTAGGCAGTTCGCCCTGCTGTAAACCCAGTTGTTCCAGTTCGTTAAATTGATAGCTCAACAATTGAAAGCGCGCACTCACATCGGCGGCGTTATCGCGCAGGTGAAGAAAGTGCTCAAGGCGACTCTGCCATTCGCGAAAAGCGAGGCGCACCTGCTTGGCCAATTCAGTTTGACCCGCGAATTCATCCACCAGTCGGCGATGGGTATCTTTGACCAGCAGCGATTGGTGTTCGTGCTGGCTGTGAATATCAATCAGCATTTCACCCAGTGCGCGCAGCTGCTGCAGTGTCGCCGGTTGACCGTTGATGTAGGCCTTGGATTTGCCATCGGCGTTGATAACGCGCCGCAGCAGACATTCTTGCGGGTTGTCGCTCTGTTGCAAGTCATGGCTTTGCAACCACTCCTGCGCGGCGGGAATCTGGCTGGTATCAAAGCTGGCGCAAATATCGGCGCGGCTCGCGCCGGTGCGCACACGCTCGCCATCGGCCTTGTCACCCAGCGCCTGACCCAAGGCATCAAGCAGGATGGATTTGCCCGCGCCGGTTTCGCCAGTGATCACTGTCATACCGGGTTTGATGTCCAGATCCAGTTGATCGACCAGCGTGAAATTTTGGATATTCAGGTGAGTCAGCATGAGCGCCTCGCAAATCCGGCATGGGCCACCAAAGAGTGCCAATAAAAAAGCCAGACAATGTGGTGAATAATTGTCTGGCTATATATACAGTATTTGCGTTGGCTCAGGCAAGTGGAGTGTGAGCTTGCTGCCAGTGGCTAGAGGCGAAAACCCTCCAACTGGCGACTGAGTTCATCGGAAGCGTCGCGGATTTGTTGTGAGGCCAGCAGCGTACCGCGCGCCGCATCCTTGGTGCCCAGCGATGACTGCTCAACCTGGCTCACATACTCCAGAATCAAGCTGCTCGCCTGTACGTGTTCAATCAGCGAATTGCCTATATGGGCAACCATTTTGGCGACCTCGTCGGTCTCCAGTCGTACGCTCTCTACAATCTCGCCGCCCTGACGTGTTTGGTTGATGCCGTCTTTTAACTGCACCACCATGTCATCCATATTTTGTTTGGCGATACGGCTGGAGTGCTGCACAGCGGTAATGGTGTCGCCAATTTCGCTGGTGGCCTGGGTGGTGCGCTGGGCAAGTTGACGCACTTCATCGGCGACCACTGCAAAACCGCGCCCCTGTTCGCCGGCGCGCGCTGCCTCAATTGCTGCGTTCAAGGCAAGCAGGTTGGTTTGGTTGGCGACTTCGCTAATCACCGAAATGACCGCCGAAATACTGTTAATACGCGCTGCGAGGTCGTCGATACTGGTTTGGGTTTGGGTCACGCTGTTATCGATTTCGATAAAACTTTTCACTGCGCTGGAAATAAATTTCTGCCCTTGATTCGCCGTTTTAGAGGCGTGATCCGTTTGGTTGGTGGCGACTTTTGCCTGCTGCATCGCATCCTTGGTCTGCATATTAAATTCTTCTGCCGAGGAGGCGATTTTAATGGTATTGGCACTTTGGTCTTCAGCCATGGCGGTGCTGGTTTCCGCCTTGTGGACAATATCATCGCTAATGGCGTGCAGGCGCGACACCATCTGCGAAATGCTGCCAATCATCTCGCGCAGGGCGGAGCGCATTTTCACTACCGAGCCGTAAATGCTGTCTTCGGGTGCTGCGCGTACATCGCGCTCGGTTAAATCGCCGCTGGATACCGCGCGTACCAAGGCCAGCACCTCTTTTAATTCGGCGCCCAGGCCGCGATCCAATTTGCGCGCAAACTGCACCACTGGCACCACAATAATCAGCATCACCAGCAGGCAAATACTCAATTGCCATTTGGCTGTCTCCCAAAAGCGCGCGTTGACTTCATTGAAGCCAATACCTGTGCCCACTACCCAATTCCAGCGCGGAGACAGTTTGGCAATGGAGAGTTTTTCTTCTATCGAGCCGTCGGCTTGACGTTGGGTCCAGTTATAGCGAGCGGTTTGGCCGCGCGCTTTTTCCACGGCTTTTTGCAGGATTTCACCCACACTGCGACCGTTGCCATCTTTGAATTCATGGAAGCTGGTGCCGTGGATTTGCGGGTCCAGTGGTGCGGCGACAAAGTTTAATTTGTCATCGGCGACATAGACGTATTCAGACTGGTGATAAATGTTATTGCGCAGCAATTCCGTCGCAATTTTTTTAGCCTCTTCATCGCTCAACTCGCCGCGTGCCGCCATTTGCTCCATCTGGATCACCGTGGCATAGGTGCTGTTGAGCAATTGTTCTACGCGTGCAGCATTATCCTGGTTGCTGGAATAGCGCACAGTAAACAGGCCAATCAGCATTATCCCTAGCAGGCCCAACAGAATTTGGGCGGAGACTATCCAGATTTTGACGCGTAATGACATGGGTGCCTCCGAAGGGCGGCTAAGTTGTGATCAGGTCATGTGACAGTAGCTGCGCCAGACAACGTTGTCAAATGGAATTTGGTATCTCCAGTGCGGTTTTGATTGTTTTGCGCCGGCGCGGTTATTAGCAGGCAAAAAACCGGTGAAAAGTAAGATAAAAGCCGTCAAATGCACGGATTTTGTGCAATTTTGAGCTTCTTAAGTGTGATGATTGGTGCGCCATTTTGGTGCTGGATGCTGTCGGTTTTTCAATGGGGTGGTTAGTGTGTTTTATGGCGTTTTAATCCGGGGGGAAATACTGGCAGGCAGGCTGCGTGCTAAAAACTTCGCGCTGCTTCGCTTGAATCTTCCCGTAAGGGCCCCATATAGCGTCCACTGGATAACAACGCCGATATGGCGGCCATTCTTGCGGAGAGAGCCCCGCCCAACTGATCATTGGAGAACACTGTGTCAACTCAAGATTATTCCGATATTCAACAAGCAACCGAGCAACAAGCACAGGAAACCGCTGATGCCCAAGGCCAACCCGAGGCCGCTGCCGAGCTGAGTATTGAAACCTTGCAAGCGCAACTGGCCACCTTGGCAGCCGCTTACGAATCCGCCAAGGAGCAGTCGTTGCGTGCCCAGGCCGATGCGCAAAACGCGCGTCGCCGCGCTGAGCAGGATGTAGAAAAAGCCCATAAGTTTGGCTTGGAAAAAATCGTCAATGACTTGCTGCCCGTTGTCGACAACCTGGAGCGTGCGCTGGCCAGTATCGATCCGGCCAATGAAGCTTTTGCTGCATTTATCGAGGGCATCCAACTTACCCATAAATCCTTCGTGGATGCGCTTGCTCGCCATCAGGTCGCGGTGGTGAGTCCGGAAGGTGAGCCATTCGATCCGAATCTGCATCAAGCCGTATCTGCAGTGCCCAATCCGGATGTTGAGCCAAATACTGTGCTCAACTGCTTCCAGAAAGGCTACACGCTGCATGGTCGCCTTGTGCGTCCGGCTATGGTGGTTGTATCCAAAGCCCCATAAATGGTGGCGATGTAATCACCAAGCCAGCAGGATTTTTTTTGCGCCGCACTTGAATTCATCGTGCTGGCGCCAATATAGGAACCAACTACAGGCAAAACCACAAATCCAGCGCGATATGTGTCGATCCAGCCAGTAACTAACCGATTCCTTATTCAACAATTCGGCGCAAGTCACGCAAGCCCCCGCAAGTGATTACGCGCCCGGCAACACATAGATTTTTAGGAGCAACACCATGGGCAAAATTATCGGCATCGACTTGGGTACTACCAACTCTTGCGTATCTGTACTCGAAGGCGGCAAACCAAAAGTCATCGAGAACGCCGAAGGCGATCGCACCACGCCGTCGATTATTGCGTTCACCAACGACGATGAAATTCTGGTAGGTCAATCTGCCAAGCGTCAATCTGTGACCAACCCGCACAATACCTTGTATGCGGTAAAGCGTTTGATCGGCCGTAAATTCAAAGACGACGTAGTGCAAAAAGACATCTCCATGGTGCCTTACAAAATCGTTGCTGCCGACAACGGCGATGCATGGGTAGAAGTGAAGGGCGATAAAAAAGCACCGCCACAAATTTCCGCTGAAGTGCTGAAGAAAATGAAAAAAACCGCTGAAGATTATCTCGGCGAGACAGTGACCGAAGCGGTCATTACCGTTCCGGCGTACTTCAATGATTCACAACGTCAAGCGACTAAAGATGCTGGCCGTATCGCAGGTCTGGACGTAAAACGTATCATCAACGAACCAACCGCCGCAGCCTTGGCTTACGGTTTGGATAAAGGCGTAGGTGACCGCACCATTGCGGTATACGACCTGGGTGGTGGTACCTTCGATATTTCCATTATCGAAATTGCCGACGTAGATGGCGAACATCAATTCGAAGTGCTTTCAACCAACGGTGATACTTTCCTCGGTGGTGAAGACTTTGATATGCGCTTGATTGAATTCCTGGCGGAAACCTTCAAGAAAGACACTGGTATCGATTTGCACAACGATCCATTGGCACTGCAACGCTTAAAAGAAGCGGCAGAAAAAGCCAAAATCGAATTGTCATCCAGCCAGCAAACCGAAGTGAATTTGCCGTATATCACTGCGGATGCAACTGGTCCAAAACACTTGGTGGTAAAACTGACTCGTGCAAAATTGGAATCTCTGGTTGAAGACCTGGTAACCCGTTCACTGGAGCCAGTAAAACAAGCGATTAAAGATTCCGGTAAATCACTGAGCGAGATCGACGACGTGATTCTGGTAGGCGGTCAAACCCGTATGCCACTGGTGCAAAAAGCCGTTGCTGATTATTTCGGCAAAGAAGCGCGTAAAGACGTTAACCCTGATGAAGCAGTAGCCATTGGTGCAGCTATTCAAGGTTCCGTATTGTCGGGCGATACCACCAACGTACTTTTGCTGGATGTGACTCCGTTGACGCTTGGCATTGAAACTATGGGTGGCGTTGCGACTCCGTTGATCGATAAAAACACCACGATTCCTACCAAGAAATCGCAAATTTTCTCGACAGCGGAAGACAACCAAACTGCGGTAACGATTCACGTAGTTCAAGGTGAGCGCAAACAAGCGTCGCAAAACAAATCACTGGGTCGTTTTGACCTGAGCGATATTCCACCAGCGCAACGCGGTATGCCACAAATTGAAGTGACTTTCGACATCGACGCCAACGGTATTTTGAACGTAAGCGCGAAGGACAAAGCCACTGGCAAAGAGCAATCCATCGTGATCAAAGCCTCTTCCGGTTTGAGCGATGATGAAATCCAAAAAATGATCAAAGACGCGGAAGCGAACGCCGAGTCAGATCGCAAGTTTGCAGAGGTTGTCACTGCGCGCAACACGTTGGAAGGTTTGATCCACGCAACGGAAAAAACCTTGAAGGACGCTGGCGACAAGGCAACTGCCGATGAGAAATCAGCAATCGAAGCGGCCTTGACTGAAGCGCGCGATGCGGCCAAATCCGATGATCTGGCAAAAATCGAAGCGGCTACCACCAAGTTGACTGAAGCCTCTGGCTCATTAGCACAAAAGCTTTACGCTGAGCAGCAAGCGGCGGGAGCCAATGGCGGTGCGCAGCAAGCCGGCGGTAGCAAGCCAGCAGATGACGGTGTAGTGGATGCCGAATTCGAAGAAGTGAAAGAAGACAATAAATAAGTTTTCGATCACTGATCAGGAAGTAACAAAAACAAATGCGGGCTTGCCCGCATTTGTCATGTAAGAAGTAAACGAATTATTAACTGAAATGTGAATGGCATTTCTACTATCGGTGTAACCATGGCAAAACGCGATTACTACGAAGTGCTCGGCGTCAAAAAAGATGTTGATGCAGCAGAATTGAAAAAAGCTTACCGTCGTGTGGCGATGAAGTTTCATCCGGACAGAAATCCGGATGATCCCTCTGCGGAAGAAAAATTCAAAGAAGCCAATGAAGCCTACGAAGTACTCTCCGACGATCAAAAGCGCGCGGCCTATGACCGTTTTGGTCACGCGGGAGTTGATGGGCAGTCAGGCATGGGCGGTGGCGGTGGTGCCGGGTTCAATAATTTCAGCGATATCTTTGGCGATGTGTTCGGCGATATTTTTGGTGGTGGTCGCGGTGGTCGCGGCGGCCCCAGTCGCGGTTCCGATCTACGCTACAACCTTGAGCTGAGTTTGGAGGAAGCGGTAAAAGGCACTAATGTACAAATCAAAGTGCCCACGCTTGTCAGCTGTAAAACCTGTGACGGTTCCGGAGCAAAAGCGGGCAGCAAACCTGTTACCTGTTCAACCTGTGGCGGTCATGGCCAAGTGCGCATGCAACAGGGTTTTTTCTCGGTGCAGCAAACCTGCCCAACCTGTCGTGGGCGCGGCACTATCATTTCTGACCCCTGTAAATCCTGTCATGGTCAAGGTCGCGTAGAGGAAACCAAAACACTTTCCGTAAAAGTACCTGCCGGTGTGGATACCGGGGATCGTATTCGTCTGTCTGGTGAAGGCGAGGCTGGTGCCGACGGGGGGCCAAGTGGCGACTTGTACGTACAAGTGAATGTGCGCGAACACAACATTTTCAAACGCGACGGCGCTGATTTGTATTGTGAAGTCCCCATCGACTTTGTCGATGCTGCGCTCGGTGGCGAATTGGAAGTTCCAACACTGGATGGTCGTGTAAAATTAAAAGTGCCAGCTGAAACCCAAACCGGCAAACTCTTTAAGCTGCGCGGCAAAGGTGTAACGCCAGTGCGCGGTGGCGGTGTTGGTGACTTGCTCTGTCGCGTGGTGGTGGAAACACCAGTGAATCTCACCAGTAAACAAAAAGACTTGCTCAAGGAATTCCAGGCGACTATGAAAGGCGGAAAATATTCCCCGAAACAGTCGAGTTGGTTCGATGGGGTAAAAAAGTTTTTTAATGAATAGTTGAGTGTTAAATTTAAAAAGCCGATTCGAGAGAGTCGGCTTTTTTGTTTATATATTATGTATGGCGAACATTGTCGTGAATAAAAAAGAATTTGCAGCGGGTTTGGTGTTGGCGGTTGTGATCGCGATGTTGGTCATGGTGGGCTGGTTGCCTTTGGCTAATGCAGTGGGTTTGCTGGGCGTTGCTTGTCTTGCGTGGTTTTTCCGCAAAGAAGGATTAAATCGCTGGATTAAAATCGGTGTGTTTTTATGTTTGGTGCCGCTGGTATTTTGGGTGGCAACTTATCGGCCGGAAGGTTTTTCTTATCCTTTGGCGTTATCGCTGCCGGGCAATACAGAGGGAGCGCCGTGCTTTGAATTATTTGTGAATCTGTCCAAAGCGATTGTGGGTTTTTGTCTATTGTTTTTTCTGTGGCCCCGGTTGCGAAGTGACGAATTTATAGCATCGCCAATTTACTCATTTTTGGCTGCCTTACTTGCGCCCGCGCTAATTGTTGCAATTGCAATTCCGGTACTGGAATTGCATTGGCAGCCAAAACCCGTCGCACAAATGGCTGCGTTTGCCATGGTTAATTTGTTTGTGATCGCATCTGCCGAAGAAGCATTTATGCGGCTGCTCTTACAACAGTCCCTGCGCAATGCTGTGGCAAAGGTCAGTGCCCATCGCTGGTTACAAGAGTTATTTCCCTTGTTGGTCGTGACGGTCATTTTTGTAGCGATACACGCGGGTTTGAGTGGTGCTGCAGTTTGGGTCTATGCCTTGGCCGGTTTTTTATATGGGCTGAACTATACCTTGAGCAAAAGTATTCTTTACCCGATTATGATTCATTTTTGGGTTAATCAATTGCACTTCTCACTCCTTACTTATCCGCTCTAAGGAACTTCCTGGTTAATGCCCTGTGGTTGTTCCATGGTTTTTTGTGTTATTCCTTATTCTTAATAAATCTTTCGAAAAGATGTTTTTATAATCTTTGATACGAAAATTGGAAATATTTTAATTTCTGCTTTCATACGGTATGAATCGGGTGTAATTCTTGTAAAAAAGTTCACTGTAGTTGGTCTTGGATAAGACTATGATGGTCTACGGGTTGCGGCGGCAGCCTTTGTTGAGGGGCAATGTGAAGGTTGATTGGCGCAACCTTGCTGAGCGTGGCTGGTGTGAGTATCTAGGGAACATTGGAGACTTTTATGAAACTCATAAGTGTAGTGAGTTTACTGTTATTGCTAATGGCTCCTTCTGCCATGGCTGGTTTAGTGAGTTTGGATATCAATAAGCTGACAACCTATGATTGGGCTGCAGATGAGGCTGTGGTTGGCGGTAACCTTTCTTTTCTGATCGATGAGGCGGTTGCTGATACGGATATAGCTCCTAACCAAGGGCGTTACTATGATGCAATTAAAGGAGGTACATTTAAAAACTTTCAAACAGGTGAAACTTATCTTTTCGATCTTGATACACAAAACTGCATCGACATACTCACATTCGACAGTCTTTATTCCGATGTGAACTTAAAAGGGTATTTAAAAAACGAGCATGGCAAAAGTGTTTTTTTTGAAATCGGAATGAGGTTTGTTTCCAAGGCGGATGATTATCTGCATTCGCTGAAAAATAATCCCAAGGTGTTAGGCAGTTCGGTGTTATTTAATTTATTCGAAGAATGGGATCATTTTCAGGGATATGACCCTGAAAATGTTAGTGTTAAACCAATCAATGAAGTCTCTGAGCCAGCACCATTGTTTTTATTGTTGATAGGGGTTGGCACTTTGGCTTTGCGCAAAAAACGCGATCTTTCTCTGCAGTAAGGCTTACTATCTGTGTAACCTTTAATGAGTGAAATCCTAATCCTTGGAATTTAGTGGATTAAGGTTTCACCCATTACCCCTCTTGGTTATATACTCCACGCTCTATTTTTATTTTTGGTCAAGGAAGAGCATCTATTATCATGAAGCATGCTATGTCCCATACCCTTGCGGTATTACAAAACACATTTCAATTAAACCAGTTTCGCCCCGGTCAAGAGCCTGTGATTAATGCGCTGCTTGCTGGTCGTTCGGCGTTAGCCGTATTTCCTACCGGTGGCGGTAAGAGTTTGTGTTATCAATTGCCCGCGCTACTGCTGGATGGTTTGACGCTGGTGGTATCGCCACTGATTGCATTGATGAAAGATCAGGTCGATGCATTGCAATCCTTGGGTATTGCGGCGGCGCGTCTGGATTCATCGCTCAGTAAAGACGAAACACAAGCGATTTATGATGGTATTTATCAGCGTCACATAAAGTTGTTGTATGTGGCACCGGAGCGACTGAAGAACGAGCGGTTTGTGCAGCGCCTTGCGCATTGTCGGATAAGTTTGTTGGCGATTGATGAGGCGCATTGTATTTCCGAGTGGGGGCATAATTTCCGTCCCGATTATTTAACCCTTGCGGATCTTGCTAAAACCTTGCGTGTTGAGCGCGTTTTGGCTTTGACCGCAACGGCTACGCCCAGTGTGGCAGCAGATATCTGCAAACAATTTTCTATCGCGCCGCAAGATCATGTACAGACCAGTTTTGCTCGCCCTAATTTGCAGTTGCGCGTAACACCCTGCACAAGCGAGGAGCGCTTGGGGTTACTGCTAGCGCGGTTACAGCGGCATCCGCCGGGAGCGGCGACCATTGTATATGTCACCTTGCAAAAGACGGCGGAAATGGTTGCTGAGGCGATTAACGCGGCGGGGTTGCATGCAGCGCATTATCACGCCGGGTTAAAGGATGATGAGCGTGAGCAGGTGCAGAACCAATTTATGTCAGGTGAAGTGCCGGTAGTGGTGGCAACTATCGCCTTTGGTATGGGGATTGATAAAAGTAACATCCGTGCGGTGTACCATTTTAACTTGCCCAAATCGATTGAAAATTATGTGCAGGAGATTGGTCGTGCCGGTCGTGATGGTGGTGTTTCCCTGTGTGAAATGTTTGCCGTTGGCGATGATGTTCGAGTGCTGGAAAACTTTACTTATGGCGATACCCCTACGGCAGAGAGTTTGCGCGCACTGGTGCAGCATTTACTCGCCTTTGATGATGTGTTTGATATTTCCACCTACGAGTTATCCCATCAATTTGATCTCCGTCCGCTGGTGTTAAACACGGCACTGACTTACCTGGAGTTGCGCGGTGTTCTCAGTGCCCAGAGTCCTTTTTATACAGAATACAAAATTAATTTCCTGCAAGATCAGTCATTTATTCTTGCGCAATTTGATGCGGAGCGCACCGGGTTTTTGCAGCGATTATTTGCTGCTGGACGCACAGGGCGAAAGTGGCTGACGCTCGATATGCTCACCATCGCTACCCAATTACAATCCCCCAAAGAACGGATTGCCAAGGCGCTGGATTATTTAGCTGAAAAAGGCTGGATTGAATTAACGGTGGCCAATTTGCGGCAGGGCTATAAAAATAATCATCCGCATTGCCCTGCAGATGAAGTGGAGGCGCTGTGCCGCTATCTGGGACAGTTGTTTGCAGAGCGGGAAGCGCGCGATATTCAGCGTATTCATGGGGTGTTGGATTTTGTTAATAATCCGGCGTGCCTCAGCCAGCAATTGATGCAGTATTTTGGCGAGGCAAGTGCAGTGCCTTGCGGCATTTGCAATCACTGCCGCCTGTCGCAACCGGCGAAGGTCGTTTTGCCTGCAAGGGAGTCATTAACAGTGGCGCAGCATAGTTTGCTGTCTGGGCTCAAGCAGGAGGCGCATCCGGCCTTACAACAACCGCGGCAATTGGCGCGGTTTTTATGTGGCTTGCCCAGTCCCGCGACCAGCCGTTCGCGGCTGAAATCCCATCCTGCATTCGGAGCATTGGCGGAGGTTTCTTTTCCGTTATTAATCGAGGCTGCTGCGTCATCTTGATCTATGCTTTACGGGCGTGCGGCGTGGCATAAGAAGTGTAAATAACTGTTTGCTCTGTCGCGCCATGTGGCGACTTGGAATAAAGTCTTGCCCCCTGAATAGCTTATTGTTACAGGTACTCTAAGTGGTGTTCGCCATTTTCTTGTCTGTAAAAAATCAATAACGACAGGTAGCTATCCTCCTTGCCTGAAAGAATGGCTACCGCCCTGCTACTGTTGGAGAATTTTTATGAGAACGCTCAAAGGCCCCGCGATTTTCCTTGCACAATTTCTTGGTGATACCGCTCCGTTCAACAGCCTCGACAGTATTGCGGGTTGGGTTGCAAGCCTGGGTTTTAAAGGGGTGCAAATCCCTACTTGGGATAAGCGTGTATTTGACCTGGAAAAAGCGGCGACCAGCGCAGAATATTGCGCCGAGTTTCAAGCGACCCTTGCCAAACACGGTTTGGTTGCCACCGAGTTGTCGACCCATTTGCAAGGCCAGTTAGTGGCAGTGCATCCGGCGTACGACGAAATGTTTGACGGTTTTGCCCCCGAGTCTGTGCGTGGTAATCCCAAAGCGCGCCAAGCTTGGGCGGTAGAGCAATTAATGTTGGCGGCCCAGGCAAGTAAAAACCTCGGGTTGACCGCCCATGCGACCTTCTCCGGTGCGCTGCTCTGGCCTTATCTCTACCCATGGCCGCAGCGCCCTGCTGGTTTGGTAGAGCAAGGGTTTGCTGAATTGGCCAAGCGCTGGCTGCCAATCCTGGATGCCTTCGATAAAGCGGGCGTAGATGTGTGCTACGAAATTCACCCCGGTGAAGACCTGCACGATGGTGCTACCTTCGAGCGTTTCCTTGCCGCTGTGGATAACCACCCGCGCGCGAATATCCTGTTTGACCCATCGCATTTCGTATTGCAACAGCTCGATTACCTGGCCTTTATCGATCGCTATCACGCGCGTATCAAAATGTTCCATGTGAAAGATGCGGAATTTAACCCCAGTGCCCAGCAGGGTGTTTACGGCGGTTATGAGAGCTGGGTGGATCGCGCTGGTCGCTTCCGTTCACTGGGCGACGGTCAAGTGGATTTCAAACAAATCTTCTCCAAATTTGCCGCTTACGATTACGAAGGCTGGGCGGTGCTGGAGTGGGAATGTGCCTTGAAGCATCCGGAAGTGGGTGCTGAAGAGGGTGCTAAATTTATCCAGCAGCACATCATTAAAGTTACTGAGCGCGCGTTTGATGACTTTGCCAAGAGTGGCATCGACGAAGCCAAAAACCGCAAAATCCTCGGTCTGTAATGAACAAACATATCCACTTAGCCTTCCCGGTTTCAAGGGGAGATTGAGTGGATAAGCAGTGTTCCTTTGTTGGTTTTTTTAATAGAAGAATAGAACTATGACAACTCCAAGAATTCGTTATGCCATGGTCGGTGGTGGTCGCGGTGCGTTTATCGGTGCAGTGCACCGTATTGCTGCCCGTATGGATGATCGTTTTGAGCTGGTGGCTGGCGCACTGTCATCCAATCCGGAAAATGCCCAGGCCTCGGCGGCCGATCTGCACATTGCGGCTGATCGCGCCTACACCTCCTATGAAGAAATGCTTCGCGTGGAAAAAGCACGCGCCGATGGTATTCAGGCAGTAGTGATTGTGACGCCTAACCACATGCACTTTCCTGTTGCCAAAGCCTGTTTGGAAGCCGGCGTAGATGTGATCTGCGATAAACCAGTGACTCGGACTTTGGAAGAGGCGTTGGAGCTGGAGCGCATCGTGAAAAACAGCGGCTGCTTCTTTGCTCTCACCCACAACTACAGTGCTTATCCGTTGGTGCGTTATGCGCGTGAACTGGTTGAGCAGGGCAAACTCGGTAAGTTGCGTGTAGTACAGGTTGAATACCCGCAAGAGTGGCTGACCGAAGCGGCAGCGGACGATAACAAGCAAGCCTCATGGCGTACAGATCCAGCGCGCTCTGGCCTGGCAGGTTGTTTGGGCGATATCGGCACCCACGCCTTCCAGCTTGCACAGTTTATTACCCAGCAAAAAGTGAAAACCGTCAGCGCGGATTTGACCAGTTTTGTTGATGGTCGTCCGGTCGATGACAACGTACATGCGCTACTGCGTTTTGATGGCGGTGCCAAAGGTATGTTGTGGTCCAGCCAGGTTGCTCCCGGCTGTGAAAATGGCCTGCGTATTCGTGTTTACGGCGAGAAGGCTGGCATCGAATGGGCACAGGAAAACCCCAATGAACTGTGGTTTTGCGAATTAAACAAGCCACGCCAACGTATTACCCGTCGTGGTGATATTGGCAGCGACATAGCCGCACGCGGCATGCGCACACCGGGCGGTCACCCGGAGGGTTATCTGGAAGGCTTTGCCAACCTCTACAAAGATATCGCCGATATTTTGATTGCGCGCCAGCAGGGTGAGACACACTTCTTGCAAAACTGGGTGCCTGATATCGACACGGGCGTGGAGGGCATGCGCTTTATTCAGGCTGTGCTAACCTCATCGCAACAGGATGGTGTTTGGACACCATTGGTTTAACAACAACTATCAACAATAACAACAGGTATAAATTTTATGACCACTTCTTCGACAATGAACCCCCAGCGGTTATTTACCGCTTGTTGTATTGCCCTGATCGTTACGGCAATGACCTTCGCGATTCGCGCGGGTATTTTGACTGAGCTCAGCGTCAAATTTAATTTCAATAACACCGAGCTGGGTTGGATTAATGGCATGGCGTTTTTGGGTTTTCCCATTGCCATGATGTTCGGCGGGTTGATTTATAACTACGTGGGCGCACGCACCCTTATGTATCTGGCGTTTGCCTGCCATCTGCTGGGGCTGATTCTGACCATTACCGCCGGCGGATTTTGGACGCTGTTGCTGTCGAGCTTTTTTATCGGTTTTGCCAACGGTTCTGTTGAAGCAGCCTGTAATCCACTGATCGCCGATATTTATCACACCCGCAAAACTGCCATGCTCAATAAATTCCATGTGTGGTTCCCGGGTGGGATTGTGATCGGCTCCTTGGTATCGGCGCTGATGACCAAATTGGGTTTGGGCTGGCAGATGCAAATCGCGATTATGATCATTCCGACCTTGATCTACGGATTCATGATTTTTGGTCAACCCTTCCCCAGCATGGCGAACTCTGAAACCTCAACTGCGACTAACATCAAAGCACTTTTCTCGCCTTTGTTCATCTTCATGATTGTGTGCATGACCATGACGGCTATCTCTGAGTTTGGCGCTCAGCAGTGGGTAGGGCGTATTTTTGAATCTTCCGATGTACACCCCATGATGATCTTGGCTCTGACCGCAGGTTTGATGGCATTGGGGCGCTTCTTTGCCGGCCCTCTCGTTCATGCGTTTAATCCGGCGGGGGTACTGGTGATGTCGGCGATAGTGACCACCATTGGTTTGATTTTATTGAGTCAGGCATCGGGCGCGATGATTTATGTATCGGCAGCGGTATTCGCCTTGGGTGTGACCTACTTCTGGCCAACTATGATCGGCTTTACCAGTGAATATATGGCAAAAACCGGTGCTTTGGGTATGTCGCTGATGGGGGGAGCAGGTATGTTCTCGGTGAGCATGTGGAACCCGGTGATTGGTGGCTGGTTAGATGATGCAAAGAAAGAGGCGATTGCAAGCGGTGTTACCGGCGATGCGGTTGAGCTGGTTGCCGGTCAGGCAACCTTGCAAAGCTTGGCAATGATCCCTGGTGTATTGATCATTGCGTTCGGTGTGTTGTTCGTATTGCGCAAACGTTTTGCTCACAGCGAGTAAGGTTTTTGCTGGACTCAGAAAAGCGCCTGCGGGCGCTTTTTTATTGGGCTTAAGATACTGAATATTCAGGAAATCTCATCGATTGTAAGAAGTTGCTGCATTTGGCGACAATTATGGGAACTGTGTCACATAAGTGAGTAGCGCTGTTGGTTTTTAAAAAGTACAAGCGCTATAAAAGACTGGCATGACCATGAAATGAGTGAGTGGTTTAGTGAGGCTCAAAAGGATTTGAGTTTCCATGCATCCCTCTCCACAGTGTATTTCCTTCCTTGTCTGTATTACTTCCCTGTTTGTCTATCATTTCCCTGCTATCTGCAAAGGCCGTTTAGTCACTGGCAATGGCTGGATACAAGTGGTTGGCGTGGTATTGCAGGTGTTCGTCGATAAAGCTGGCGATGAAAAAGTAGCCGTGATCATAACCGGTGCGGGTGCGATAAATCAGCGGTTGTCCCGCCTGGGCGCAGGCCGCGCGTAGGGCATCAGCACCCAATTGCGGAGCCAGGAACTCATCGGCGTCGCCCTGATCGATGAACAGCTCTTGGGTTGAGGCACTGTTCGCAATGAGCGCACAGCTATCATACTGCTGCCATGTGCTGCGATCATCGCCCAAATAACCGGTAAATGCTTTCTGACCCCAAGGGCATTGGCTGGGGTTGGCGATGGGTGCAAATGCTGATACCGAGGCAAAGCGACCAGGTTGGCGCAGTGCCAGTACCAGTGCGCCATGGCCGCCCATGGAGTGACCACTGATGGATTCGCGACCATTTACCGGGAAATGGGTTTTGATCAGTTCTGGCAGCTCACTGGTCAGGTAGTCGTACATGCGGTAATGCTCGGCCCAAGGCGCTTGGGTGGCATTCACATAGAAACCCGCACCGGAGCCAAAGTCGTAACTGTCATGCTCACCGGGGAGATTGAGGCCGCGCGGGCTGGTGTCGGGGCACACAATGGCAATACCCAGTGCTGCCGCCATGCGTTGGGCGCCAGCTTTCTGCATAAAGTTCTCATCGGTACAGGTGAGCCCTGATAGCCACCAGAGCACGGGCACGGTGCGGGTTTCAGCTTGGGGCGGCAAATAAATTGCAAACACCATGTCGCACTTGAGGCTGGTGGAGTGGTGTTTGTAGCGTTTAATCCAACCACCAAAACTTTTGGTGGTGGATAGGCTGGTCAAAATACTGGTCATTCGAGTTATCCCTGATGCGGTACAAGTGGCCGATGAGTCGGCCGGTCTCTCTGTTGTCATCACCTGCTGGATCATCCGTCCGATCAATAGTGCAATACGGTGCGGATGCTCTTGCCTTCGTGTAGTAAGTCAAAGGCATGGTTGATTTGATCAAATGGCATGTCGTGGGTGATAAATTCGTCGATCTTGATCTCGCCCTTCATGTAGCGCTCGACATAACCGGGCAATTGGCTGCGGCCTTTTACGCCGCCAAACGCCGAGCCTTTCCACACACGGCCTGTCACTAACTGGAAGGGGCGGGTAGCAATTTCCTGACCGGCACCGGCCACGCCGATGATGATCGACTCGCCCCAGCCCTTGTGGCAGCACTCCAGCGCCGAGCGCATCACGTTTACATTGCCGATACATTCAAACGAGTAATCCACACCGCCGTCGGTCATATCCACAATCACTTGCTGGATGGGCGCGCTGTGGTCTTTGGGGTTGACGAAGTCGGTGGCGCCAAACTGGCGAGCGAGTTCAAATTTGTCGGGGTTAACGTCGATAGCAATAATGCGCGCGGCGTTCATCATTTGCGCACCTTGAATCACCGCCAAGCCGATAGCGCCCAGGCCGAATACCGCTACGGTTGAGCCGGGGGTGACCTTGGCCGTGTTGATAACCGCACCGATACCGGTAGTGACGCCGCAGCCGAGCAGGCAGATTTTGTCGAGCGGTGCTTCTTTGGATACTTTGGCCAGTGATACTTCCGGCAGTACGGTGTACTCCGAGAAGGTCGAGGTCCCCATGTAGTGGAACAGTGGCTTGCCTTCAAAGGAGAAGCGTGTGGTGCCGTCGGGCATCAGGCCCTTGCCTTGGGTGGCGCGCACGGAGCCGCACAGGTTGGTTTTGCCGGACAGGCAGAATTTGCACTTGCCGCATTCGGCGGTGTAGAGCGGAATCACATGGTCGCCTACCTTCAGGCTGGTAACCCCTTCGCCCACAGCCTCCACAATACCGGCACCTTCATGCCCGAGTACGGCCGGGAATACGCCTTCCGGGTCGCTGCCGGAGAGGGTGTAGGCATCGGTGTGGCAGACACTGGTGGCGACTATGCGCACCAGCACCTCGCCGGTTCTTGGGCCTTCAACATCGATTTCGACCAATTCCAATGGTTTGCCTGCGGCAAAGGCAACAGCGGCGCGTGATTTCATGGATAACTCCTGAGGGTTCCGGGTGCGAATTTCTGAGCGCAAAGTGTAGACTAGTGACCCTGTGGCAATAAGCCAGCTAAAAGTCACTTAATTATTGCTGTGGAGCAACAATGCAACATTGGGAGCGGGTAGAGGCATTTATCGCTGTGGTTCGATTCGGTAGCTTTGCCGCTGCTGCCCGTGAGTTGCAGGTATCCAATTCCCATGTGAGCCGGTTGGTGAGCCAGTTGGAGCAACAATTGGGGACGCAATTGCTCTATCGCACCACGCGCCAAATCCGCCTGACCGATGCCGGGCAGCTCTACTATGAAAGCTGTCGCCATTTGTTTGATGGGCTGCGCGAGGCGGAATCGCTGCTGCAGCATCATCAAGGCCAGCCTACCGGGCTATTGAAAATTACCGCTGCCACTACTTTTGGTGATCGCTATATCGCCCCCTTGATTAATGACTTCCAGCTGCTTTATCCGCAGCTCAAAGTGCAGATGTATTTCAGCAATCGGCAAGTGGAGTTGATTGAGGAGGGGTTTGATCTGGCGATTCGCATGGGCGTGATGCGTGAATCAACATTGATAGCCAAGCGTCTGTGTGATCGCCAGGAATACATCGTCGGTTCGCCCGCTTATTTGGCGCGTGTGTCGGCACCACAAACCCTCACCGATCTTGAGCGCCACAATTGCCTGGTCGGTACGCGCGGTTACTGGCTGTTGCAAGATCAGGGGCAGCGCAAGGACTTGGTCGCGCACGGCAACTGGCAAGCCAACTCCGGCCCGGCGCTGGTGGATGCGGCACTCAAAGGCTTGGGCTTGGCGCAACTGCCGGACTACTACGTGGATGAATACCTGGCCGATGGTCGTTTGGTCGCGGTACTGAATGACTACCGCTTCAAGGATGCCGGTGTCTGGGTGGTTTATCCCCAGCAGCGCCATTTGGCGCCGAAGGTACGATTGTTTATCGATTTTTTGGCGGAGCGATTTGTGGATGGTGTGCCGAAAAGTGAATAAATTGGGGGGAATGTGGATATAACTGCTAAAACCATGAATCAAGAGTTGCTTGGTGGAATGTACTCATAAAAATTATTTGGATTTACGTTGATCTTAATTGGCTCCATGGGATCTAGGTTCGTTTTGTGTTCTAAGAAAATGGCAATGCGCCACTCATCTTGTTCAATGAAAGGTAAAACCGGAGATTTGCGTAATACATCTGTATTGATGCTTTTTAGGAATTCACTTGGTGTTCCGCCTAGGCCCATTGCACTCGTTGCGGAGTGTAACGAGAGGGCCAGAGCGGTGTGATGGTAGGCAACTTGCCCGTAACGATAGCCCTTCACGGAGTGTTGTTTGGATACTTGATACAGTATTTCGGCACTTATTCGATCAATATTTTTTATCCCAAAAGTACATCCGCCAAAACTTTTATGGGCTGATTGGGAAATGGATATCCCGTGAAGTGACACTATATAATGGGGAATAATTTCGCAGCCTATCGATCCCGAGCCCTGGATCGTAATTTTATTTCCGTTGTTTGGATGGAAAGCTAGAGGTAATAGCGTTAGCGAGCTATTTGTTCCTTCAGCTGTATCCGCTCTAGCTTGATCTTCAATTTGTCGATAATAAACACTTGATCTGAGCCAAATTGAACCATTGTGTACACTGCTCTTGTATACGTCAGTATCTACAGTTCGAAAAAGTATCGGTTGATCAAAGTCACTTGATATTTTATTCACGAATGCCCTCGTTTTCGTCCTTAGTTTGTTTTCTTTGCTGCCCCACGCAACTCCCATCAATCAGTTCGCGCGCATCAAGCTGGGTGAGGGCTTCGTCGGCGCCGACTTGGCCGGCTTGGGTTATGTTTTTAAGCCGCATCCACAACACGCATTTCAACATGCAAGCCAGCCGCTGCGGCCATATTCACCAGTGCATCCAGTGCAAATACGTTGATCTTGCCGCGCATAAGGTCGGAGACTCTGGGTTGGGTGACGCCAAATAATTTGGCGGCTTCGGTCTGGTTCAGGCCGGTGCGCTCAATGTAGTCTTTGAGCGAGCGCATCAAGCTCGAGC
The DNA here is from genome assembly GCF_002007605.1 of Cellvibrio sp. PSBB023. Classification (NCBI taxonomy): domain Bacteria; kingdom Pseudomonadati; phylum Pseudomonadota; class Gammaproteobacteria; order Cellvibrionales; family Cellvibrionaceae; genus Cellvibrio; species Cellvibrio sp. PSBB023. The sequence goes on from NZ_CP019799.1 coordinate 3,836,637, forward strand.
GAAGCTTCATATTTTCTGCTTCTTCGGGGGTGTCTTCAATGGCATCCCATACGCTGGCAAATTGTTCATTACTCATTTTCCAAGCTCCTGTACTAATTCACGGTAGCGGCTGGCGGCTAAATCCAAATCGGGCTTGCTGGTTTTTTGGGTTTTCTTCTGAAAGCAGTGCAGCACATAAACCGCGTCACTAAATTTGGCGACATAAATCACGCGAAAGGCGCCGGTAATATCCCGCAGTCTGATTTCGCGCACACCTTGACCAATGCTGGGCATGGGTTTCCAGTCATCTGGCTCCAAGCCGTGTTGTATGTGATCCAGTTGGTAGCCTGCTTCTCGGCGTATCGACAAAGGAAAGCGTCGCAGATTGTCGAGGGCGTTTCCTCTAAATTGAATAGGTTTGCAGTCGTCCATGAGTGATTTTATACAAAATTTTATATAAGTGGTAATTAAAGGTTACAGTTGGGTGTGTTTATCCGATGGGCTAACGCGCTTTTTTGGCTGCCCCGCGCAACATCCCATCAATCAGTTCCCGTGCATCAAACTTGGTGAGGGCTTCGTCGGCGCCGACCTGGCGGGCTTGGCTGACGCTGATGCTGCTGGACAGTGAGGTGTGCAGGATGATGTAGGCGCTGGCGAGTTGTTTGTCGTCGCGCACTGCAAATGCCAGTTCGTAACCATCGAGGCCGGGCATTTCTATATCGCTTACCAGTATGTCGATTGGCTGCCCGTTTTTGGCGGCGGCGCGCATGATGTCGAGCGCTTTTTGGCCGTCATCCGTGACTTGGTAGCGCACGTTGATGGCATCGAGTGAGTCGCTCAGTTGTTTGCGTGCGGTGCGCGAATCGTCCACTAGCAGGATATTCATCGGGCGCAACTGCTCGCGCTCCACATCGGTAATCGTAGCGGTGGCTTTGGATGGGTCGAGTGGAAACAGGCGCGCCATAATCACTTCTACATCCAGCAGTTGCACCAGTCGGTCATCCACCTTGGTGACACCGGTGATATAGGTGCTGTTGCCTAAAAACTTGTCCGGTGCGCTGATATCGCGCCAGTTGGCATCGGCAATGCGTTCAATCTGCCGCACCAGAAACCCCACTTTTTGCCGTTGCACATCGGTGATGATGATAAAGCTGCTCGCCAATAATTCTTTGGGCGTTGCGCCTTTGCCAACGGCAGCGGCGAGATCGACGATAGGCATGGTCTGACCGCGAATAGTGAGTGCGCCCAATATGCTCGCGTGTTGGTTGACCATGGGGGTGACTGGTTGGAAGGGAACCAGTTCCTGGATTTTCAATGTGCCCAAGGCAAACGTCTGCTGGTTATGCAGGCGGAATAATAAAAGCCCCTGGGAGTGATCAGCTTTAGAGGATGACAAGGTAGGCAGCTCCTCGCAGGTTAACTGGGTTGAGGCGGGCGACAGGCCTGCAGTCGATAAACTGTAAGCCGATGCTGCCCGAATGGATTTAACGCACCGCCAGTTTGGGGTCTGTGCTGGCGCTACTTAAGCGCTGACTGATGCGCTCGGCAATGGATTTTGCGTCTAATCCCTGGGTTGCCAATTGCTGCTTCTGGCTGGCGTGCTCCACAAACTCATCGCCAAAGCCCAGTTGCAATACTGGCAGGGTGAGTCCCTGGCTGTTGAGGTATTCACAAACACCGCTGCCTGCGCCACCGGCAATCGCATTCTCTTCCAGGGTGACCAGCAGTTGATGGCTGGCGGCCATCCGCTCGATCAGCTCGGTATCCAGTGGTTTTACAAAGCGCATATCGCACAGGCTGTAGCCGTATTGGTCGGCCACTTGCTGCGCCACAGGCAGCAAGGTGCCAAAGCACAGTAAAGCGACCTGTTTTCCGTCGCGCTTTAACAGGCCTTTGCCTAGCGGCAGGGCGGTCATGGTTTGTTCAATCACAACACCTACACCTGTGCCGCGCGGGTAGCGCACTGCTGCTGGGCCGGGGTGTTGATAGGCGGTGTAAAGTAATTGGCGACACTCGTTTTCGTCGCTGGGTGCGGCAATCACCATGTTGGGGATGCAGCGCAGGAAACTGATATCAAAGCTGCCAGCATGGGTCGGGCCGTCCTCTCCTACCAAACCAGCGCGGTCGATGGCAAAGGTGACATCCAGATTTTGCAGGGCAACGTCATGCACTAGCTGGTCGTAGGCGCGCTGCAAAAAGGTTGAGTAAATCGCCACTACCGGTTTTTGGCCCTCGCAGGCAACGCCCGCTGCCAGAGTCACGGCATGTTGTTCTGCAATAGCGACATCATAAAAGCGCTCTGGGTAATGGGCAGCAAATTCCACCATGCCGGAGCCTTCGCACATGGCGGGGGTGATGCCGATGAGCTTGCCATCCTGCGCAGCCATGTCGCACAGCCAGCGGCCGAATACATCCTGATATTTCACTTTTTTCGGTGCATCAATGGCCCCCAATTCGGCTTTTTTCGGCTCGATTTTATTGAGTGCGTGATAGCTCACCGGGTCAAGCTCGGCAGGCTCAAACCCTTTGCCCTTCTGGGTAATGATATGCAGCAGTTTCGGGCCTTTGACCTCGCGCAGATTGCTCAGGCAGCGCACCAAATCGCCCAGGTCGTGTCCGTTGATTGGGCCTACATAGTTAAAGCCCATCTCTTCAAACAGGGTGCCGGGAGACATAAACCCTTTGAAGTGCTCTTCCGTGCGGCGTGCAAATTCCCAGGCGGGCGGGATCTTGCCCAGTACTTGTTTACTGCCTTCGCGCAAGGAGTTGTAAAACTTGCTTGCCCAAATCTTGGAAAGATAGGTGGATAGGCCGCCCACATTGGGTGAAATGGACATATTGTTGTCATTCAGTATGACTAACATATCGGTTTCGGTATGCGCTGCATGATTGAGCGCTTCAAACGCCATACCGGCTGTCATAGCGCCATCGCCGATAATTGCAGCGACTTTGCGTTCAATGCCTGCCATTTTGGCGCCAATTGCCATGCCTTGGGCGGCGCTGATGGAAGTACTGGAATGACCGACACCAAAGGTATCAAAGACACTTTCTTCGCGTTTGGGAAAGCCGGACAAGCCGCCGCCTTGGCGAATACTGCCCATGCGCTCGCGACGCGACGTGAGAATTTTGTGTGGATAGGTTTGATGGCCAACATCCCACACCAGCCGGTCTTCCGGGGTTTGGTACACGTAATGCAATGCAATTGTCAGCTCAACCACGCCCAGGCCCGCGCCAAAATGGCCGCCCGTTTGACCAACGCTGTAGAGCAAAAACGCGCGCAGCTCGTCGGCGAGTTGCGGTAGTTGCTTTTCGCTCAAGGCGCGCAGCTCAACGGGGCTGTCGATGCTATCGAGCAGCGGCGTAAGCGGGCGGGAGGTGGGGATCTCGTTATGCATTCGGCGTCATCATTCTGGTTATCGTGTGGCAGTCGACCATTGTAGGCAGCTTGGCAGAGGCTTGGCTAGTTCGACCTTTCTACTATATAGCGAGCCAGTTGGCGTAAATGCATGGCACTTTCGCCAAAATCCCGCAGCGCAGCCTGTGCTTGCTGGTGCAATTCGGTCGCTTTATCCCGGGCAGTGTCCAACCCCAATAGTGATACGTAGGTCGGCTTGTTGCGAGCTATATCGGCGCCCTGTTGTTTGCCCAGAGTGGCGGTATCGGCAGTGACATCAAGAATGTCGTCCTGCACCTGAAATGCCAGACCAATAGCCGCTGCGTAGCTGTCCAGTGCGTGCAATTGTGTTGGCGTTGCGCCTGCTGCTGTCGCGCCCATGGCGACGGCAGCGCGAATCAGTGCCCCTGTTTTGTGGCGGTGCATGTTTTCCAATTGGGTGAGATCAAGCTGATGGTCAACGGCGGCTAGATCGATGGCTTGGCCCAGTACCATCCCTTCAGCCCCTGAACCGGACGCCAGTTGGCGCACCAGTTGGATTTGGGTAGATGCCGGCAAATCTGTTTGGGTGAGCAGGTCAAACGCCAAGGTTTGCAGGCCATCGCCCGCGAGAATGGCGCTGGCTTCATTAAACGCAATATGGCAAGTGGGCTTGCCGCGGCGCAGGTCGTCGTCGTCCATCGCGGGCAGGTCATCGTGGACCAGGCTGTAGGAGTGCAAGCATTCAAGGGCGCAGGCGACGGGGTCGATAAGTGCGAGGTCGACCAGTGGATTTATCGCCAGTGCCGAGGCGTAGGCGAGAATGGGGCGCACGCGCTTGCCGCCATTGAACAGGCTGTAGCGCATAGCAGCGCGCAATTGCGTAGGGTCGCTGCCCAATGGAAGGTGGTGATCCAGCGCACTGTCAACGCGGTGGCGACAGTCGCTGGCAAAGGTGCTGAAATCCTGACTCATTACGCATCGCCTTCGTCGGCATCAAAGGCTTCAAGGCTGACAGTGCCCTGTTGCTCAATCAACTTGGTCACTTGCTGCTCGGCAGCCGCCAAGCGGGTTTGGCATTCGCGGGTCAGTGCTATGCCAGTCTCAAAGGCTTGCAGCGACTCTTCAAGGGTCATATCACCTTGTTCCATACGGTTGACCAGGCTTTCGAGGGTGCTGAGCGACTGTTCAAAGTCGATGCTTTTTTTCTTGGGTGGCATGGTCATCTCTCGCTGGCGTGTTAACTCTCGGCGGCGGATTATAAACCTGCTGCCACAAAACTGCAGGCGTTTTGACTGGCAGTCGTGTGAGATATTTCCTACAAAACTTGCAGAGCTTATCCACTATAAACTGACGTGCGTTTCCTCAATAATGGCAAACATCGGAGTTTGTCGCAGGACGCGACAGTTGCAAGGAATTGAATGGAATAGAGCAACTCGTATTGCCAAGGTCAGGCCCTTATCCTGTAGAAACCCTGATTGCCCCCTTAAAGCAATCGGGGTTTTTCTTTTTATCTCCCCGCTTTTTTCGTGCCCTGCGTCGCATATTTTTACCGTGTTGCAACTTCTTTTGGGATTCATCATCAAACAATGGCCAAAATGCCGGAAGCGACGTAGTTTGCAGGCTTAACGGACTATTTCGCTTTTGTAATATGGATGGAGTAGAATCCCGTGGCTTTGATAATCATAACGCACTAAGCTTTTGATACGACTGACAATTGCCATCCCCAACTCATTCCTGTCGTCAGCCAGCGTGAAGGACTCAGTCATACCCATGCAAGACAGATTGCAATCTAACAGAGCTGTTTTTGAGCAGCGTACGGCCCAGTTGGAGATCCAGCTGCGCCGCCTCTTTGCGTTTTTAAACCGCGTCCCCCTACAACGCTGGCAATGGCTGGTTATGTTGTTGCTGGTGATTTGGTTGAGCCACAGTTTGGCGCGCCTCCTGTGGCTGGTTGTGCCGGCACCTGAAATTCCTCCCGCCAGCGTATCCCTCATGGCCTCCCAATCCGAACCCACTGCGGGTGTGACAGAAGCGGTCAATATTGCGCAGCTGAAATCCCTTGCGCCTTTTGGCGATATGGCGGTCGCAGCACCTGTCGAACAGGCTCCTGCTGCGGTGAGTGATATAGAGGCCAGCAGCGACACCCAACTCAACCTGGTATTGCGCGGTGTGATTGGCAGCAGCACAGAGACTGCCGCGCGCGCCATTATTGTGGCGGGCGATAAGGCCGATGTTTACGCCGTGGGCGATACCTTGCCTGTTGGCAATAAAGTCACGCTCGCCAAGATTCTGGACCTGCGGGTTATCGTTAATAACAATGGCAGCTTTGAATCCCTGTGGATGTTCAAAGACGATCCCAATGCGCCCAAGCTAACTACCAGTGTGAGCGCGCCGCCACCAGCCAATGCGACATCAAATTTCCAGCCGCCGTCACTTAATGCAGGTAACAGCCCGGTTTATGATTCGCCGTCGTCGAACGCTGAACCTTCTATGGCTCAGGTGACTAAAACCCTGGCGGATGTAGTGGCGATGAGTATTTATCGCGAGGGTGGGCAGGTGGTAGGTTACAAAATTCGCCCCGGGCGCAATGCCGAAGTATTTGATTCATTGGGCCTGCAGACTGATGACATAGTCACGGCTGTTAACGGGGTGCCGCTCAGCACGCCCGGTAAGATTATGGAAATATACAAAAGTATGGGTAGTGCCACGTCGGCGAATCTCGAAATCAGACGCGGTGGTAGTACAGTTAACCTAGACGTAATGCTCAAGTGAGGTTTTTGTGATCCTGTTTAATGGTCGTGACAATAACAAGATTATCTCCCGCAAGATCATCTTCCGCAGGACAATGGGTCGCTTATTGCTAGCGGCGTTGATCAGCATGAGCGGCACCTCATTTGCTCAGGTTCAAGCGGTTGAAGGCCAGGGTGAGATGCGTTGGTCGGTGAATTTCAACGACACCGATATTCAGGATGTGATCAAATCCATCGCCGGGCTTACTGGCAAAACCATTATTATTGATCCCAAGGTGCGTGGCCCGATCAAGGTCATCAATACTCGCCCGCTCAATGCCAAAGAACTGTACGAACTCTTCCTGGCGTCGCTGGATGTGCACGGTTTTACCGCTGTGGAAAGCGGCAACATAGTCCGCGTAGTGATGAACCGTGATGCCCGCCAGTTTGCAATCCCCACCGAAAACAACATTAAAGACCGCGATGACCTCTACATCACCCAGGTTATTCCGCTGAAAAACACCAGTGCTGCCAAAATTCTTGCAGCTTTACGTCCCTTGGTTCCGCAGTACGGCCACCTCACCACCTATGAGCCAAGTAATGCCTTGATCATTACCGATACCCGTGCCAACGCGGCGCGTATCAGTGAGTTGGTTGTCCAGTTGGACAAAATCGGCATCACCCATACCGATGTGATTCCTCTGCGCTATGCCAATGCGGCCGATGTGGTCGCCATGCTCACCCAATTGGAAAAGCCCGATCCCAACCGCGGTATGACTACGGCGCCACCGGTGATAGTGGCAGATAAGCGCACCAATGCCGTAGTGGTTAGCGGCGACGACCTGACCCGCCAACGGCTCAAGTTTTTGATTAATGACCTGGATCGCCCGCAATCCAAAAACAGCAATGTGCGTGTGTATTATCTCAAATACGCCAAAGCGGAAGATGTTGCCAAAGTATTATCAGCTATGTTGCAAAGCTTAGGTCAGGGCAAACAGGCTGAGGGCGCGCCCAATGTTGCGCAACCTGCTGTGCAGGCTGATGAAGCAACCAACTCGGTACTAATTACTGCCGATGTTGACACCATGGATACCTTGCTATCGATTGTAGATAGCCTTGATATTCGCCGTGCCCAAGTTCTGGTTGAAGCAATTATTGTGGAGATTACGGGTAACAATGCCAAAGAAATTGGTATTGAGTGGATGTATCAGTCCGGTGATGCCGGATTTGGTGGTTTCACGTCGGGCAGCGCCCTTGGCACTGTGGCTGCGCCAGCCTTGAACATACTGGAAAACCCGGATGACACCACGGCGTTGGCAGCATTAGCTGGTGGTATCAACTCAGTTGGTGCTCCTGTTTTTGGTGTGGGCCGATTGGGAGGTAAGGTTGATTTTCTGAGTGTATTGAAACTGTTGCAGACTACGGAATCCACCAACATCCTCTCCACGCCCAGCTTGCTGACTACCGATAACACCGAAGCCTCTATTCTGGTTGGACAACAGGTTCCTTTTGTGACTGGTTCCTATACCAGTGCAAACACCGGCGGCACCACAGGCAGCTCGTTTGCCAGTCCATTTAATACTGTCAATCGTGAAGATGTGGGGGTCAAGCTGCAAGTGACTCCGCATATTAACGAAGGCGACAGTTTGGTATTAGACATAGAACAAGAGATCTCTTCGGTGATCGGTAATACCCAAAACTCACCGAATGGCCCGACAACCAGTAAACGTGAAATTAAAACCCAGATTCTTGCAGGTGATGGCCAAACTGTTGTTTTAGGTGGGTTAATTGAAGATCAAGTTAACAAAGGGGATCGACGTGTACCTGTGCTTGGTAGCATCCCAATACTTGGACATTTGTTCCGTACCCAGAGTGCAACTAAACGAAAAACTAACCTGCTTATTTTCCTCAAAGCGACCATTATTCGCGATGACCGGGTTTTAGTTGGGGCCACTGCTGAAAAATATCAGATGATTCGTGAACAACAAATTCAGACTCGCCGTAGCAATGGGTTGTTGTTGAACAAGAGCGAGGTTCCCGTACTACCCGAGTGGGAAGAGCAGATTGAGCGCTATCGCCAATCCTTACCGGCCGATGCCAATGCGTCAGGGGCGAATGGGGAATAATCGTGAGCGAGCAATTGGAAGCACTGCCGCTGGACGAGCAGGACATAGCCCCCGAACCCGCCGTATACGAGCGCTTGCCGTTTGGTTATGCGTCAGCGCACGGTGTGATGCTCGATGAAACAGAGGCCGATGGTCGCCCGCACATTTTGCACAAGCCGGGGCTGACACTTGAGGTCTTGCTGGAGTTACAGCGCATTCTGGGGCCGGATTTGCATCTTGAAGAGCTGCCCGCTGACGATTTTCAAAAGCGCCTCACCCGTGAATACCAAAGTGGTGATGGCGCTGCCCAGCGCGCCGCCGAAGACTTGGGCAACGAGTTCGATTTATCTTCCATGGCCGATGATTTGGCTGATCGCACCGATCTCTTGGCCGGTGATGATGACGCGCCGATTATCCGTCTGATCAATGCCATTCTCTCGCAAGCGGTGCGCGAAGGCGCGTCGGATATCCACCTAGAACCCTTTGAAGATCGTGTCTCGGTGCGCTTCCGGATCGATGGTGTGCTGACCGAGGTGTTATCGCCCAAGGCGGAGTTGGCACCGGTATTGGTGTCGCGCCTGAAGGTAATGGCGCGTTTGGATATCGCCGAAAAACGCCTGCCGCAAGATGGCCGTATCACTGTGCGCCTTGCGGGGCATGCGGTGGATATTCGTGTATCCACCATTCCTTCTGCCTTTGGTGAACGTATTGTATTGCGTCTGTTGGATCAGGCCGCGGGCCAACTGCGCTTGGAGCAGTTGCAAATGCCGCAGCTGGTCTATGAGCGCCTCACCAAAAACCTGCTCAAACCCCACGGTATTATTCTGGTGACCGGCCCTACCGGTTCGGGTAAAACCACTACGCTCTATGCGGGCCTGAGCCATATCAACACCCGTAGCCGCAATATCCTGACCATTGAAGACCCGGTCGAATACCTGCTGCCCGGTATCGGACAAACCCAGGTAAATACCAAGGTTGATATGACCTTTGCCCGTGGCCTGCGCGCGATTCTGCGTCAGGACCCGGATGTGGTGATGGTGGGTGAGATCCGCGATGGTGAAACCGCTGAAATTGCTATCCAGGCCTCCTTGACCGGCCACTTGGTGCTCTCAACCCTACACACCAATACCGCGATTGGCGCGGTATTGCGTTTGAAAGACATGGGTGTTGAGCCATTCCTGCTTGCGTCGAGTTTGGAAGTAGTAATGGCACAACGTCTGGTGCGGGTGCTGTGTTCGCATTGCAAAGAACAGTACCTGCCGAGTGATGCCGAGCGCGATATGCTCAAGCTGCCAGCCGATACCGCTATCTGGCGGCCATCGCCCAGCGGCTGCAAACATTGTAATCATCAGGGCTATCGCGGCCGTAAGGGGATTTACGAGTTGATTGAAATCAACGAGCGGCTGCGTCACTTGATCCACGAACAGGCGGGTGAGCAGGAACTGTTGGCGGAAGCGCGTAAACACAGCCCGTCCATGAGTGACGATGGTCGCCAGTGTGTCCTGAATGGCATCACCAGCATTGAAGAAGTGCTGCGTGTGACAACGCAACTCTAAGGACGGACACATGGGTGCCTACAGTTACAAAGCGCTGAATGAAGAGGGGAAAACCGTCAAGGGAATCCTTGAGGGCGATTCCGAGCGCCACATTCGCACGCAACTGCGCGCGAAAAAACTCAAACCGCTGGAAGTGCTTGGCGCAGGCAGTGAGGCGCAGGCCAGTGCCAATGAAGGGCTGGATATTTCCGCATGGTCGCGCCGTCGCGCCAGCCGCTTGAGTACGCGCGAGTTAAGCCTTATCACCCGCCAGTTAGCCTCCTTGGTAAAGTCGGGCCTGCCGCTCGATGAAGCCTTGCATGCCACCGCTAAACAATCGCAAAAAGCCAATGTAAAACGCGTTGTCTTACAGGTGCGCACCAAGGTGTTGGAAGGCTTTAGCTTGGCCCAGGCACTGGGCGACAACCCGGTTGCCTTTAACGATATGTACCGCGCGCTGGTGCGTGCAGGTGAGGGTTCAGGTTACCTGAGTCCGGTATTGGAGCGTTTGGCAGACTACACCCAAACCAGCCAGCAACTGCAGCAGCGCATCAAAATGGCAATGATCTACCCGATTGTCATGTTGGTTGTCAGCTTGGCAGTGATTATCGCGCTGATGGTGCTGGTGGTGCCCAAGCTGGTCAAAATCTTTGAGCAGGGAAAACGCGAGTTACCTGCGCTCACCGAGGGTTTGATCGCCACCAGTGAGTTTCTGATGAACTATGGTGTGTACCTGTTTGTTGCCTTGATCGGACTCTATTTTTTCATTAAACACCTGATGCGCGACCCCAAACGCTTGCGTGCATGGCATGTGGTGCAACTGAAACTGCCGGTGTTTGGTGAGTTGGTCAAGCAGATCAACTCGGCGCGCTTTGCCGCGACCTTGAGCCTGCTTTCTGCCAGCGGAGTGCCACTGTTGCAGGCACTCAATATCTCCGGGCAGGTGATGACCAATAAAATCCTGCAAGAGGCCTGTGATCAGGTTGCCGCTGCGGTGCGCGAGGGCATGAGCTTGAGCCGCGCGCTGGAAAATACCGGTCATTTCCCGCCGCTGTTGGTTCAACTGGTGGCCAGTGGCGAAACCAATGGCACCTTGCCGCAGCAATTGGACAACGCCTCCAAAGATCAGGAGCGCGAATTGGAAATGATGCTGGGAGTGGCAATGGGGTTGCTGGAACCGGCAACCATTATTTTTATGGGCGGGGCCGTGTGTGTGATTGTTTTGGCAATCCTTACCCCGATTTTCGAAATGACCAAGCTGAGCTGATGCCCGGCACAAACCGACAACAAGTGATGTTCCTGGAGTGTTCTATGAATAAAACAATACAACCCACTGCAATGAAAACCCGTCTGCGCCAAGCGGGTTTTACGCTGGTAGAGATTATGGTGGTGGTCATTATTATTGGTCTGCTGGCGGGTATTGTGGTACCCAACGTGATGGACAACCTCGATAAAGCCAATGTCCAGAAAGCGCGCGCTGACTTTAGCTCACTGCAAACCGCGCTCAAACTTTATCGTATCGACAACTTTACCTATCCAACAACCGAGCAGGGGCTTGAGGCACTGGTCACCAAATCCTCGATTGCTCCCGTGCCGCGCAATTTTAAAGCCAGTGGCTATTTGGATTCCTTGTCAAAAGACCCATGGGGTAATGACTACCAGTACATGAGCCCAGCCGATGGCCATGAATATGATATCTATAGCCTGGGCGCTGATGGTGTGAGCGGTGGCGAAGGCCAGAACGCGGACATCAGCGTGTGGGATGAGCAATAACAGGCATACGCCCCGGATCTGACTATTGTGAGCCGCCGCGAGCAGGGTTTTACCCTTATCGAAATCATTTTTGTCGTGTTTATTATCGGCATGGCGGTGAGCGTTATCTCTATTTCCGTGGGGGGGAATGCGCTGGCAGAGCGCAGTAAAAAAGAGGCCGAAACATTTTTATTGCAGGCCAATTATGTGGCCGAGCAGTCGGTGCTCAAAGGTGAAACCCACGGTTTATTTGTGGAGCTGCGCCCGGCGCAGGGCATCGATGGCCAAGAGCAGTGGTGCTATCAGTGGCGGCGAGTGCGTGACCGCCAGTGGCAAGACGTGCCTGAGCTGACGCAACACTGTCTGGATGAAGGTCTGGTTATCGAGTTTTATGTTGATGAAGAACTGTGGGAATACGACCCCGAGCTGGAGTACCAGGAGCCGGTGTTAGGGTTTTTCCCCAGTGGTGATGCTTCGGGCGAGATTGAAATCAACATCCTTGCCGATCAGCTACAGAGTGATGGCGATGAAGAAACCCAGCGTTTTGAACTGGAAATCAGTGGTGAATTACGCTGGATAAACGAAGAAAAACGCCTGGAAGCGGAGCGTCGTGGGCGATGAAATCTTCTTTGCGGCAGAGATTACACAACCGCCAACAGCGTGGGTTCACCCTGCTGGAGGCGATGATCGCCTTGATGATCGTGGCCATGGCGCTGCCCGCCCTGATTACGCTGGTGATGACCCAGTTGGACGGCTCGGCCGCGATTCGCGACAAGACCTACGCCTATTGGGTAGCCGAAAACCAACTGACGCGGATACGCCTGTTGCAGCAGCAAAAAGCAAAAAAAGCGCTACCGAGTTATCAGGTACCCGAAAAGGATTCCGGTTCGGTCGACATGGCAGGATTGCGCTGGCATTGGCAACTGACCACTCTGGCGCTGGACACTTTGCCGGTACCTGGCTTCAAACGGGTTGAAATCGCCGTGCGTTTGCTGGGACCCGCTGAGGGTATCTCCCTCGGCCCGACGATGATTGATAAGGATCAACCAGCGCTTGCGCGCTTGACGGGGTATATCAGTGATCCTGAACTTGTGCAGTAAGCCGCTCCATACTGGGCAGCAGGGTTTTACCTTGCTGGAGGTATTGATTGCGCTGGTGATATCGGCGCTGATTGCGGTGATGGCATTCCAGTCGCTGGATGCGGCTGACAAGGGGGCCCAGAAAACCAATGAAGTGCTGGATGAAATTAATCGCCTGGATCGCACTTGGCAGATCATCGCTGCCGACCTCCGCCATGTACAAGCGCCCTTGGCCAACGACCAAAACGCGCTGTTCCAGGGCGAAAGCCTGAGGTCTTCCGGGGAAAATGCCGATCAACCGGTACTGTATTTCAAGCGGCGCGGCTGGGTTAATTTTGCCAATCTGCCGCGCAGCGATCTGCAATTGATCAGCTATAGGGTTGCAGAGGGTAAGTTGTGGCGGGATTTCATGCCCGAATACAATCGCGAGCTGGGCGACATTGATATGGAGGATGACGCCTCCCACCAATTGCTGCTGGAAAATGTGGATGACATGCAACTGCGGTTTCTGCACCAGGGCACCATTGGATCCAAAGGCAAAAGTGCATTGGAAGGGCGGGAGTTCTCGGACGATTGGCTACAGCAGTGGCCGGATAGCAGTTTACAGGGCGCAGGTGGTTTACCCCTGGCGGTAGAAATTACCATCGACATTAAAGGAGTGGGGCCCAGTGTGCGTCTCTTTGCCCTGCCGGAACAGTAATAGCGGCGCTGGTGCCACGGTGGCTCGCCAGCAAGGCACAGTGCTGGTGCTGGTGTTGCTGATTGTGGCACTGGTGGCGGCCTTGAGTGTGAAGTTTGCCGCGCAATACCAACTGGGCTTGGCGCGCGCTGAGTCTCGCTGGCATGGCGCGCAGGCGCGTGCATTTTTGGAAGGCACCGAAGAAGTTGCCAAGCTGATGTTCAGCATTGCGGATATCGACTCTGGCACCGATTTTCTCGGCGAAGACTGGGGTACTCAGGTGCCGATTGAAGACGATGGTGTGACAGGTGTGGCACAACTGGTTGATGCCAGCGCCCAATTTAATTTGAATGATTTGCGGACACAGTTGGTAGCTGATAAACCCATCGGCAATGCCGAGCGTTACTCGTCACCCCAGCGACGCTTTATTCGTCTGTTGCAGACTTTCCCCGATTTGCCCCTGAACCAGAATGAAGCAGAATATTTGCTGGAAGCGGTGGTGGATTGGATCGATGAGGATGACAACGAGTCGGGTATGGGCGGGGCGGAGTCCAATTATTATCAGGGCTTGAAAAATGGCTATCGGCCGGCCAATGCCCCTTTTAAATCGGTTGATGAACTGCGCTTGGTGCGCGGTTTTAATGAGTTGCCCCAACTGGTAATGCGGTTGCAGCCCTTTGTCACCGTACTACCAAGCGACAAGGTGGGCATGAATATTAATACCATTGAGGCGATTAGCCCCTTGGGGAACGGTATTAATAATTTATTGTTGACGCTCAATGACGCCAACAACCTGGAACCGTTAAGCCCCGCCGAGGCAGAACAATTTATCGCGGATCGCCCCGAGACTGGCTTTGCCAAGCCCGAGGATATCAGCGAAAGTTGGAACAGGCTCTCCGGTCGCAACTTGGATTCGGAGGGATTGAGGACGGATACAGACTATTTCTGGCTGAATGCGACAGTGCAGTTGGTGGATCAGCGTCGCAGCATGCGTACCCTGATGCAGCGCGGTGAAAATAGAAAAGAACTTAAGGCCATCCAGCGCGATGACGTATTCGAGTTGCCCACCGTGGTGCGCAACGATAAGGACAAAAACAGCGGCAAGACCGAACTGGTTGATTAGGCCGCACCCATAATCCGTTTGTGAACACAGAGTTAGAGCAAATTATGTCCATGCAATTGGTGCTCTCCGTAAATACCTCCGACGATGGCAAAAGCCTGGCGGATAGCTTCCGCTGGTGCTGGCTGGGAGCTGACGGCACGCCCGCCAACGATACGATTGCCAGCGGTGATCGCGAAGCCCTGCGCGCGGCCTTGAGTGATCAGGCGGCTAATCCGCTCAGCGCCTGGGTGATCTTGCCGGGCAGCCGGGTGAATACCCGTCAGCTTGAATACAGCGATAAAGAAAAGAAGCACCTGCGCAACTTGCTGCCTTTCCAATTGGAAGATTCGGTGGTTGGCGATGTGGAGGATTTACATTTTGCCTTGGGGACGCCTGCCGATGGCAAAATTGTAGTCGCCTACGCCGATAAAACCTGGTTGCAAGCCGCCTTTGCTGAATTGGCAGCGCTGGGTATTGAAGTCACCCGCTGTTGGAGTGCGCCCCTGATCCAACCTCTGGCGCTGGATGCATCAACCCAGCCCGGCGAACATTGGACCTTGGGATTATTTGAAGGTCAGTTGCATTTGCGCTATTTGCCGACCATGGGGTTTAGTGTTGCCTATGCCCAAGGTCGTTTGGCGCTGCAGATGTTGTTGGCCGATCAGGTGCGCGGCGAGCAACTGCCTGCTTTGCACTTACGCGCCGCCAGCGAACAGGATCTGGCCGCGCTGGTGGAAATGATTCCCGCCGGTTTGCATGAGCAAATCGCCAGCCAGAGCCTTGCCGATCCCTGGGCGCTGGATTTTACGAACAGCTCCATCGACTTGTGCCAGGGCGATTTTTCCCAGCGTCTGCCCATAGAGCGCTGGTGGAAACTGTGGCGCTCTATCGCCATTTTTGCCGGTGTGTGCGTGGCGGTTTACCTGGGAACACTGGGTTATGAAATTCACAAACTGGGTGCTGAAAACCTGAAGATCCGCCAGCAAATTGAAGCGGCGGCGCGTGTGGTTATCCCACAGGGGCGGGTGGTGGATGCTGAAAAGCAACTCTCTACTATTTTGCGTCAGAGCCAACCGGCAGGCCAATCTGCCAGTGTGATGTCATTGTTGGCCGTGGCGCTGCCACCTATTGCCGACTCGCCCAATGTCAGTATCAAGGGTATTTCCTACACAGGCGATACCGGCGAATTGAATATTAATATCCAGGCTGACAGTTTTGGTGCCTTTGAAACCCTGAGCCAGAAAATTCGCGATCAGGGACTTAATGCCGAAGTGCTGAGCGCCAATGCCCAGGGCAATGTGCAAACCGCTCGTCTCAAAGTCAGTAAAAACCCTTAAGGCTGAGTCATGAACCAGATATTTACCCTGCTGAATAAATACAATCGCCGCGAGCAAATGATGTTGCTTGCTTGTGCTCTGGCGGTGAGCGTTTACTTGTTGTGGCTTGTTGTACTGGGCCCAATTCAGAGCAAGCGCGATCAACTGCTGGCGGCCAATACGGCATCTACCCAGGCGCTAGGGCGGGTGCAGATTATGGCGGCACAAATCCAGCAAATGCGCGATCAGGGCACAACGGCCAGCTCGGCCAATATCAGCGGTGCGATTGATTCGTCGCTGCGTGCTAACGGTCTGAGCATGAGCGGCTTCCAGCCCGGTGCCAATGGCGAGGTGCGTGTGCGTTTGGAGCGCGCCTCCTATGAATCTTTGATGCAATGGCTGTATGAAATGGAATTTAAACAGGGAATCAGTGTGAGTGATTTATCGATTACTGCGACCAATGATGTCGGTCAGGTCACCGTCACCCTGCGCCTGCAAAAACGCTGAAGTCCATCGCGCCATGCCTGAGTTGTGGCGCGACTTGTCTGCCTGTCACCCTAATGTAAAAGATACTTATGAGTCGTATAACTGCATTGCTATCGCGTAAAACACTGTGGATTCCCTTGGGGCTGGTGCTCTTTCTGGTCTTTGCAATTGCGAATATTCCTGCCACATGGGGTGGTTATTTCCTCACGCGTGGTACCGGTTTGGCACTTAGCGGTGTGACTGGCACCCTGTGGAATGGGCGCGCCAGTCTGGCGAGTTTACGTACCCAGGTTCGTGAATACTCCCTTGGCCAATTGAGTTGGCAATTGCGACCTTTATCGCTACTTACCTTGTCACCCTGTGCGACGGTAGCAACCCGTCTGCCGCAGCAGCAGTTTGACGGTGAAATTTGCGCTGCACCCAGCGGTGCTTTGCAGGTGCGCGATGCCGATATCTCGGTGCCCTCGGTATTGCTGCAAACCCACTTGCCCATTCCTATTCAGGGGCAGTTCTCCTCCCATATCGATCAGTTGCAGTTACGCGGCAATGTGTTGCAATCACTTAAAGGCAATTTGACCTGGAATGGCGCGCGGGTAAATACCGGTGCAAATTGGCTGGACATTGGCAGCTATGCAGCAGAACTTTCCGATAATGGCAACAACGGCATTAAAGCGCAGTTTTTCCAATTGGCAGGGCCGATGGATGTCAACCTGGCGGTTGAATTAACTGCGCCCAGTGGCGGCCGTATCACCGGTGAACTGGCTGGCCCCAAGGCATTCTTTGAATCGGCCAACGCACTGGATATGTTGGCGATGTTTGCGCAGGAAGACCGTGTCGATGAGCAGGGCAAAACCCACTATCGCGTTGACTTGAATCTCTGATACCGGCGGTGACCATGCGTCTGTTGATCCCTTTGCTGTTGCTGTTGGCGACCAGCGCTCAGGCTAAATGGTATAGCGATACCCAGGATGTCATGGGCACGCGCGTCAGTGTCACCTTTTGGTCGGAGGATGAGGCCAAAGCCGCCGAGGCACTGGTGGCGGTGATGGCTGAAATGCATCGCATCGACCAGCACTTTAGCCCCTACATGGCGTCCAGCGAGTTGTCTCGCGCCAATCAACAGGCGGTACTGGCAACCGCAGAAAAGCCACTGGCAATCTCTGCCGAGCTGACTCGGCTGATTGATAAATCCCTCTACTACAGCAAGCTCACCGATGGCGTGTTTGATATCACTTTTGCTTCCCTGGCGCGTTATTACGACTACCGCAAGAAGCTTACTCCCAGCGAAGCCCAACGCGCTGCATTGTTACCGGCCATCAACTACCGTTTGATTCACCTGGATAAACAGCACCGAACACTGTGGTTTGAACACCCGCAGCTCTATATCGATTTGGGCGGCATCGCCAAGGGTTATGCGGTGGATCGCGGCATCGATATTTTGCGCGGCTACGGCATTGCCCACGCCAGTCTCAGCGCTGGTGGCGACAGTCGGGTTCTGGGCGATAAACGCGGTCGCCCATGGTTGGTGGGCATTAAAAATCCCCGTGCTGACGCGGTGGCGATCAGCTTGCCGCTCGACAATGTGTCGGTATCCACCTCGGGCGATTACGAGCGCTACTTCATCGCTGACAACGGCGAGCGGGTACACCACATCATTAATCCACGCACTGGCAAATCGACCTCTGGCGTCAATAGCGTGACGATTATTGGCCCTCTGGGGTTTGATACCGACCCGCTCTCCACCAGCGTATTTGTGATGGGACCGGAAAAGGGTTTGGCTTTGATTAATCAATTGCCCGGTTTTGATGCAGTGATTATCACCAGCCAGGGCAAGGTGCTCTACAGCCAGGGGCTTATCGACCCCGAATAATTGCGCCTGTGAATCGCTATCAGGGCAGAGCCATGAGCCTGTAGTCAGCGCGAGCGGCGAGCTGTTATACAAAGTGCGCGTAAATTGTTAATTGACGACATAAAACGTAACTAATCACCCAAAAACTGAAACCCGGTCAGGCTAAAAAGTAACTGAGGCGCCAGATTAACTGTGCTCAGCGTCACATTTAAAAAGTGATCGGGCTTCTAGAATGGCTCGCTTTTACCGGCGTTGGAGCAGTTGGTCTACAAAATGCTAAGTGCATTCTGATTGCCGGGTGACGCCTCACTGGCCATCCATCAATTCTTCGGAGATAGACCATGCTTCACCTCTTGCGCCACAGGTTTTATCTGGCTGCGTTGCTCTCACTTGTGGTCATTGTTGGTCAACTGCTATCCAGCCAGGCTTGGGCCCAACAAGCGACGCCCTCGGCCACTGCCGGTCAGGTTGAATCACTCAAGGAATCAGTGCTGACGCTGAACCGCGACCTGCTGATCCTGGAAGAGGAATTGCTCTATCCCGCCAGCACCCAAATTGCGGTTTATGTCTCTATGGATCTGGGCAAGTATTTTGCGCTGGATGCCATCAAACTGGAAATTAATAACCAGTTGGTCGCGAGTGAACTCTACACCGACAAACAAACCAGCGCGCTGTTTCGCGGTGGTGTGCAGCGTTTGTATGTGGGCAATTTAAAAAGCGGCGAGCATGAAATCAGTGCCTTTTTCACAGGCCGTGGACCGCAGCAGGACTATAAACGCGGTGCCAAAATCACCATCAATAAAGGTCAGGAACCGGTGGTGCTGGAATTGAAAATTGTCGATTCCACCGCCCAGATGCAACCTGAATTCTCGATCAAACAATGGCAGATGTAATGCGTCTGCTTCGCGCCCGATTGGTGAGTCTGTTGGTGTCGCCGTTGCTTGCAACGGCGTTTTCCGTACAGGCCGACGAAAAGCCCAAAACTGCTGTGGCCGACTTGCGCTATGGTGTCGCGCTCTATCACTACTACCAGCAGGACTACGTTAACGCCATCGCCGAGTTGATGGTGGCGGACAGCCGCGACGGCATTCAGGGGCATAGCGATAACCCGGAATTAATTGCCGGCGGCATCAGTCTCGCCTTTGGTATGCAGAACCATGCGGAATCCGTCTTCAGTCGTATTTTGCAAGATGAGCGTCGCCCCCAGTCAGTGCGTGATGCGGCCTGGTTCTACCTCGGTAAGCTCTATTACACCCGCGGCGATTGGGCAGCGGCAGAGCAGAGCTTCAATCGTGTCAGTGCCGATTTCAAACCCGCATTGCGCGCACAACTGCAAGCCTTGCAAATCAACATCCAGATTCGTGACAAGCGCTACGCGGAACTCAACCCCAAGGGCGTAGCACAGCGCGAGTTGCGTGCCTGGAGCCCTTACGCCTTGTTCAACCTCGGCGCGGCGCATGCGCGTGAAGGCGATTTTGCCCAGGCGCAAACTTTTTTTAACGCACTGGCAGATATAGACATCGCCAAAGACCCGCGCACCCGCGCCGCACAGTGGGCACTGCAAGATAAATCCTACACGGCGTTGGGTTATTCCTATCTCGCGGAAAAAAAATACGCAGCGGCGATTCGCGAATTTACCAAAGTGCGGCTTGAGGGGATTTATGCCAACCAGGCACTGTTGGGCTATGGTTGGGCCGCTGTCGCCCAAGAGGAATACGCCAAAGCATTACAACCCTGGCAATTATTGCGCTCGCGCAGTTTGATTTACCCTGCCGTACAGGAATCCCTGCTCGCCTTGCCCTTCGCCTATGAAAAATTAAATGCACCGGGTGAAGCGGTGGCCGCCTATGAAACTGCCGAAGAATTGCTGGCGCGTGAGATTCAATTAATTCGCGATATGCGCGAAACCCTCACGGAAGGTGAATTGCTGACACTGATCGATGCCAAACCATTGGCCGCCGAAGAAGCCCGCGAACAATTGCAAGCCGCCGGTGACGGAGAAGGGCTGACTGCTGTTGTAACGGATGACGGCCAAAATTGGTTGAAGCTCGATAGCACCAGCATTATTAAAACCCGCTCGGCCTACATGCGCGAATTATTTGCACAAACCCGTTTTCAGACGGCTGTATTAGAGCTGCGCGATTTATTGCGTTTGCAGCGATTGCTGCAAGACTGGCAACCCAAGCTGAGCGCCTATCGTGAACTCTTGTTGGAAAAACAAGCACTGCGCAGCCGTCAGGAACAACAATTAACCCAAGCCGCCTATGCAGCACAAGCACAGGCCTTGCAACAGCGTCGCGATCAATTTGCCGCGCGTTTGCAACAAATTATTGCCGCTGAGGATTACCTCGCCCTGGCCGATAGCGATACCCGCGCATTGCAAGAGCGTGTTACGCGCGCCGGGCAAACCATCGTGCGGATGCAAGCCGCAGGTCAGCAGACGGATGATGTGGCTCAGCGCCATAGACTTTTTGCGGGCATCCTGCTCTGGCGCGCGGCGCAGCACTATCCCATTGCACTGGCGGAGCAGCAGCGTGAACTGGCGCAGATCGACAGCGCTCTGGCCAGCGTGATTAAAACCCAAACCCATATCGATGAAATCACTGCAACCAGTTTGGATATTCAACCGGTATTGGCGCGTTTGCAGACTTTGCAAACGGAAACTGCAACGCAATTGCAGGCGACTGAGCGTTTGATCGCCCAACAAACCCGCGTATTGCGCGAGCAAGTGGATCAGCAGTTAGCGAGCCATGAAAAACGCTTAAAAAATTATTTGTCACAAGCGCACCTTGCGGTCGCGCGTTTGTATGACGCGGAATTGCGGAGACAACCGGAATGAAGCGACTGCTTGGATTAGTCATTATCGCCAGCATTCAACTGCAAGGTTGCAGCTATGTTGGCCTGGGCGATGAGGGGCGCGGTAAAACCCTGGCCAATTTGCCTGAGGCAAAATTGCCCGATACCAAAGCGAAAGTGGCGGTGTTGGATGTGGCGCGTATTGAGCAAAGTTATCAGCGCGCCTTGGCGGTGGCCGACGAACCTAAATTACGCCAACAAATTTTGGTGCGTCTGGCCGATTTGGAAATGGCGCGCAGTGAAAAAGCGCAACTGGATGCAACGGACATGCGCCGCTTTTATGACAAGCCGGTCGCCATGTACAGCGAGTTGCTCAAATTACAAAACGACAGCGCCGTGCCGGTGAATGGTATCGCGGCAGATCAATTGCGCTACAAATTGGCAAAGGCCTTGTCGCTGGATGGTCGCAACGATGAAGCGGCGCAGGTGTTGGATCAGTTAGCCAATACCAATCCCGATTCCGGTTTTATGGCAGAAACCCAATTTCGTCGCGCTGAAAAATCCTTTGCCGATGGCGATTACGCCGCTGCTGAGCGCAACTATGCTGCCGTGGTGAATGGCAACAGCCCTGAATTGAAACAAAATGCGCTCTATATGCGCGGCTGGGCGCAATTTAAACGCAGCGACTACGATCTGGCGCTGCTGTCCTTTGCGCAGGTGTTGGATCAATTGCTAGGCAGTGCCGCAACACCTGAACAAGTGGATGCCGTGTTGGCAGATATAGGTCCCTCAAAAGCCAATTTAGTGAAAGATACATTGCGGGTAATGGGCTTGTCGCTCTCCTACCTTGAGGGCGCCAAATCGATTGTCAGTTTGCAGACTGAGTTGGGCAGTCGTCGCCCTTACGAATACATGCTCTACCAACAATTGGGCCAGTTGTATCTCGAACAAAAACGCTACACCGATAGCGCAGAAACTTATCAACATTTTGTACAACATAATCCCGCGTCGGATTTTGCCCCGAGCTTCAGCATCAAGGTGATTGATGTGTACCAGGAAGGCAATTTCCCCAGTTTGATTTTGCCTGCGAAACAGGATTTTGTAGAGCGCTACGGCATTAGCAGTAGCTATTGGACCAGCCGCAAAGGCGTGATTGGCAATAACTCGCTCGCCTACTTGCATCAGTCTTTGCAGGAATTGGCGCAGTTTGAACATGCGCAAGCACAAGCCTTAAAACTCAAAAATAACAGCGAAGCCATGCGTGCGTTTGCGCGTGCGGCAAAATGGTATCGCGAATTTGTGCAAACCTTTGCCAAGGATGCGCAAGTCGCCGAGATGACATTTTTACTCGCCGAGTGTTTGAATGAAGCCGGCGATTTACCGGCAGCCATGGAAGCCTATGAACAAGTGGCTTACGGCTATATGGATAAACTGCGCGGGGCCGATGCCGGTTACGCTGCAATTTTATTGCCGCAACAATTAATTCAATCGGCCCGTAGCCTGCCTGATAATCGCTTGGAAGAATGGCAGCGCCGCAAAATTCAAAACGCGTTGAATTTTGCCGATGTGTATAAAACAGATCCGCGTGCGGTGGTGGTATTGGCCGAAGCAGCTAATGATTTGCTGCAACAAAACAGTTATGAAGATGCCAAGCAGATTGCCGAGCGGGTGATCCAATGGCAGCCAGCGGCAGAGGGCTCGCTGTTATTTTCAAGCTGGCTGATTCTCGGGCACAGCCGTTTTGAAACCAAAGAATACGCGGCGGCGGAACAGGCTTACATGCAAGTGCTCAACCTCTTGCCTGTGTACGGTAAAAATCCGGGGGTGCCCAGTGTTCAACAAGTGCAGGAGCGAATTGCGGCCAGCATTTATCAGCAGGCGGAAGCCAGTTTAACCTTTGGTGATAAAGATACCGCCATCGCCCAGTTGATGCGCATTACGCAACTGACGCCCAACACCGAGATTGCCGCCAAGGCGCAATACGATGCCGGTGTCTATTTAATTGAGCAGGAAAAATGGGCGCAGGCTGAAAATGTGTATTTGGGTTTCCGCAAAAAATATCCCAGCCATGCGCTCACGGCAACGCTGCCGGCGAAGATGGTGCTGATTTACCAAAACCAGAACAAATGGCAACAAGCTGCCGATGAATTGGTGGTAATGGAACGCACCAGCACCGATCCGGATGTGAAACGCCAATCCCTATTTATGGGCGCTGAGCTGTATGAAAAATCTGGCAAGCGCACACAGGCGATTGAACAATATCGTCGCTACGCTACCGAATATCCGCGCCCGCTGGCGAACAATTTGGAAGCGCAATTTAAATTGACTGAGCTGTATCGCGCTTCTGGCGAGCGCGATAAACGCAATTACTGGTTGCAAAATATTATTAACAGCCATCAGCGCGCGGGCAGTGCCAAAACAGATCGCTCCACTTATCTGGCAGCCAGTGCGCAAGCTGAATTAGCCCAGCCCGCATACGATGAGTTCACTCGCATCCCGCTCACCTTGCCGCTCAAAAATAGTTTGCAGCGCAAGCGTGCTGCACTGGAAAAAGCACTTAAAGCACAGGAGCAAGTGCTGGGGTATGGTGTGGCTGAATTTACTACCGACGCCAGTTTTAAAATCGGTGAAATTTATGCGCAGCTCAGCCGCGATTTAATGGCTTCACAGCGTCCCAAAGAATTGGATGAATTGGCCCTGGAGCAGTACGAAATCCTGCTGGAAGAGCAAGCTTATCCGTTTGAAGAAAAAGCGATTGAAATTCACCAGGCCAATGCCCAGCGCAGTTGGAAAGGCACTTATGACGATGGAGTCAAACGCAGTTTTGATGCGCTCGCCAAACTGCTGCCAGCACGCTACAACAAAACAGAAACCCGCGTGGAGGTGAGCAATGATATTCACTAAACGCGCAGCGCTGTGGTTATTGGTAATGGCGACGAGTGTGTTAGTTGCCTGTTCAAGCAGTGCGCCAAAAAAATCGACGGGCGGAAGCAATAAATCCGTTGCCGAGGACGCTATTGCTGCCCCCGGCGCCAGTATTTTGCCGGTAGGGCCCGCTACGCCAAATCCCTATTTGCAAAACAAACCCTCGGTGAGCCGCGAGATCAGTCAACAGTTTGCAGATGCCACCCGCGCTATGCGCAATAAACAATGGGCACAAGCCGAGGGTTTGCTACAAAAAATCACTGTGGCCAACCCTAAACTTTCGGGGGCTTATTTGAACCTGGGTCTGGTGTACCGCGCGCAGCAGGAAAATAAACGTGCCGAGCAAGCGTTTAACGATGCGATTGCAGCAAATCATACCAATCTGGATGCCTACAACCAGTTGGCCATTTTGCAGCGTGAATCAGGTAATTTTTCTGCCGCCGAAAGCAATTACAAAAAAGCGCTGAGCGTTTGGCCTTATCATGCCGAGAGCCATAAAAATATCGCTATTTTGTACGATTTGTATCTGGGTAAAAGTGCAGAGGCATTGCCACATTACGAAGCTTATTTGCAGTTAGTGGGCGGCGAGGATAAACAAGTCAAAAGCTGGATTGCCGACCTGCAGCGTCGCTTGGGGATTACCGCTAAACCTAAAGCGGCGGAAGCTGCTCCGGCAGCGGTTGAAGGTGAAAGCAATGAATAAAATCTTTCTACTATTGATGATGTTCTGCTCATTTACGGTAACGGCGCAAGATCTTGCGCAAGAACAACAGCAAACATCTTCAGAGCAAACAGAGCAACAACAAACTGCTCCGCGACAGGCAGCAGAAAATACTGCACAGAGCAATGCGGCAACTATCGGCGAAGCCAGTATTAATTTACGCACAACGGTTACCGGCAATCAGGAACAACCGCGTGTAATGTATATTCTGCCCTGGCAATCTCCTCTCAGCCCGGAGCTGGAAATGGAAATGTTAGGCAGCGAGGCTGATTCAGTCTTTGGGCATTTGGAACGCGATGAATTACAGCGTCATTTGGAAGCAGCGGGCGAGTTGGACGCTGAGGAATAATTGATTATTTTTACTTACATTCTTTGTTGAGGTTAATACACGTTATGGATACTTTGATTCGTTTTTTCCAAGAAGGCGGCGCCTTTATGTATCCCATCGCCATTGTGTTGGTTGTGGGTATTGCGATTGCGATTGAGCGCTGGTTAGTGCTTTCGGCAGCCAAGTCATCCAATCGCCAGGCGTTTGATCGCATTTTGCCGCTCTTGCAAAAAAAGGATTACAACAGCGTTGTTAATCTGGGCAAAACCAGCAGTGCACCTATCGCCCGTATTATTGCTGCGGGAATTACCCGCATGGCGCAATCACCGCGTCGTGATGATATTGAATTGGCAATGGAAGAGGGCGTCATGGAAGCCATGCCGCGCCTGGAGAAGCGCACTGCCTATTTGGCAACCCTGGCCAACATTGCCACCCTGTTGGGATTGCTCGGTACCATTATCGGTTTGATTCAAGCCTTTACCGCAGTGGCCAGTGCAGACCCGGCGGAAAAAGCAGCGCTCTTGTCATCGTCTATTGCGGTTGCGATGAATACCACCGCGTTTGGTTTGATCGCGGCGATTCCGCTGCTGCTTGTTCACTCCATGATTCAAAGTAAAACCACGGAAATTATTGATAGCCTGGAAATGGCCGGCGTGAAATGTCTGAATATTATTGCGCATAGCAGCGAAGTGCCGCAGCGTACGCGTGCACCGGAATCGGCTGTTAAACCACAGTCAGCTGCTCAATAAGCCCACTGCCCATTGAGTTATTACGCAATCAGCAGTTGTATTTATTGGGGAAAATCCTATGCGTATAAAACGCCGTTTTAAAGAGGATCCAGATCTCGATATCACCTCCTTTATGAATCTGATGATCATATTGGTGCCGGTATTGTTGATGAGCATGGTGCTCGCACGCACCACTGTGTTGGATCTCAAATTGCCGGATATGGCCGACGCCAGCACACCGCCAACGGAAGAGCCTCCGCAGCAATTGGAATTAATTATTCGCGCTGATAAATTTGAAGTGAATTATCCCGCAGGCATTAAATTAAAATGGGTAGAAAAAACGGCCGATGGCCAATATGACTTTGCGTTGCTGGCAACAGTCCTGCAAGAAACCAAACGTTTATTGGAAGACAAGGGTATCCAGAAAAAAGATATTTATATCCTCTCGGAAAAAGATACAGATTACCAAACCTTGGTCAGTACTATGGACACTGTGCGTTCATTTAAAGCGGTGGTCGCTGCCAGTGTGGTAGATGCTGAATTGTTTCCGGAAATTTCATTGGGCGATGCCCCTCCACCCGGTGGCCAGACATCGGCCGTGAGTGGCGCCGCACAGGGGGCTACACCATGAAGCAATCCCTGCGCGCAAAACGCATGGCAAAACACCATCGCCGGTTAAAACAAGGTTCCAAACTAAACCTGGTTTCACTCATGGATATTTTTACCATCCTGGTATTTTTCCTGTTGGTGAACTCAGGCGATGTAGAGGTTTTGCAAACGGACAAAAGTATTAAATTGCCGGCCTCTTTTTCAGAGCAAGTGCCGGAAAATAATTTGTTGGTATTAATCAGTGCAACCGATGTGGTTGTTGCGGGTCGTGCCGTGGGTTCGGTGGCTGATTTACTGGCAACCGAGGGCGATAAATTTGAACCACTGGCTCAGGAATTAAAATACCATGCCGAAAAAGCCGGACCATTAACGGAAAAAAATCAATTAACGGGGCGCCCGGTCACAGTAATGGCTGATCAAAAAGTGCCTTACCAGTTATTGAAAAAAGTGATGGCGACCTGCGCGGGAGCGGAGTATCGCGATATCTCCTTGGCCGTGACGAAAAAAGAGTTACCTGCTGCTAATAATGGGGAGGGTTGAAATGGCCAGCTCCCTGTTAAATTTGCAGCTGCCCTGGAGCTCATCTATTCAGGATGATCAGCGCTTTACCAAAATTCTTTCAGCGAGTTTTGTGGTGTTGTTGGTGCTCAGTATTGCGGTCACTATTAGCAATGTGCCTGAGATCAGCCGCGCGGAAAAAGAAAAACTGCCACCACAGTTAGCGCGCGTGGTATTGGAGAAACAGGTATTGCCTGAGCCGAAACCCGTCGAACCGCCCAAGGTAGAGGAAAAAAAGCCCGAACCGAAAGTGGAAGAAAAAAAGCCTGAGCCGGTCGTCAAACCACCGGAGCCAGTGAAAAAGCCGACGGCGCCACCACCCAAAGAAGCGCTGGAAAAAGCGCGTGAACAGGCGGCTAATACCGGTGTCATGCAATTTAAGGATGACCTCGCGGAAATGCGCGAGATGATGCAAACCTCGGCCGTTGAAACGGCGTCAACGACGGTGACCAACAGTACGGGCGAGGCCGCCCAATTGGATCGCGCTATGATTACCAGCGGCGCCAAAACTGCCAGTGGCGGCATCAATACCGCGGCATTAAGCCGCGATACCGGTGGCGTTGCCCTGTCTGGTCGCGAGACAACCAAGGTAACCAGTGGCTTGGCCGAGGCAGGCAAAAAATCTGCCCAGGCGACGGCAGGCAATAGCAATGGTGCAGGTGGCGCAGCGCGCAGCGAAGAGGAAATGCGCAAAATCATGGAGCAGCATAAGGGCGCTATCTATTCGATCTACAACCGCGCCTTGCGTCAGAATGCTGCCTTGGAAGGCAAAATGGTGGTAAAAATTGTGATCGACCCCAGCGGTAAAATTGTTGAGGCGACACTGGTATCCAGCGAGTTGGGCGACAGCGATCTGGAAAGCAAAATCCTGCAGCGGATCCGTTTGATCAGCTTTCCTGCCTCCAACGTGATACGCACCACACTCAATCAAACCTTTGATTTCCTGCCGCAATAACCCTCGGTAGCTGTTATGAAGAACCCCGGTTATCCGGGGTTTTTTATGCCTGCTGCAATCTTATCTGCCTGTTGCTTTGCACCAAAATCCTAGCATTAGTGTAAAAGTGTTGAAACCGGTTACATTTTTATCCATAATGCTCTCGCTAAGGCCTTTTTATTCATGGTTATTTGCTGGTAACCGTTTACAGTCTGGGCGAGGAATCCTCGTCGTTTCTGTAGGTATTGCTGGCAGTTGTTAGTGATTAATTGTTAAGCCATAGCCCGCTGTTGTGTTTTTTACCCCGGTTTTCCGGGGTTTTTTTATTTGCGCCCCGCGAATGCGCCGCGCAAAATGCCTACTCAATCAGCCATAATCCCCGTTAATCCCCCACTCACAGCAACCGCATTTGGCGGTAAATGGATTCTTTATGTCACAAGCATTGCGTGCGGCAGCAAGTCGCCTTGAACATTGGATCAGACAGGATGCCCTGCCGCTTTGGTTGGCACGCGGAATAGAGCCGAATACCGGCGCCAGTTACGAGCGATTGACGCCAGCAGGTGTGCCGGATCTTGAGTCCAGCACCCGCGTACGCGTGCAGGCCCGGCAAGCATTCTTTTTTGCCGCCGCCTATCATCGCGGTTGGTGCCCCGAGGGTAAGGATGTCGCCAAGAAACTGTTGGCGTTTGTGCAGCGCACTGCCGCCCATCCCACCGCCGGTGCCGGTTATACCCATTTGTTGAACAAAGATTTTGTGGTGGTGGATATCAAGCAAGATCTTTACGACCATGCTTTTTTTCTGCTCGCCAATGCCTGGTGTTATCGCGCCTTCAACGAAGAGGCTTACTTGCAGGAGGCCGATAAATTAATCGCCCACCTTGATGAAAAATTTGGTTCGGTTGTCGGTGGCTGGGTCGAGGGCGATTACGACTATGCCTGTCGCCGCCAAAATCCACACATGCATTTATTTGAAGCTTTTCTTGCGCTTTATGATGCGACCGGCGATGCAAAATATCTGGCGCGTGTCGGGGAATTATTTGCGCTGGTGCAGACGCATTTTTTCGACGCAGAGCACGGTGTGTTGTTTGAGTTTTTTGACGATAACTGGGTACGGTTGCCTAACGCAAAAGGCGATATGGTTGAACCCGGTCATATGATGGAGTGGGTGTGGCTGCTCGATTGGTATCACCGTCGCACGGGGCGCCCTGTCGCACAATATACACAGATGTTGTATGCGCGCGGGTTGGAAATTGGCATGGATAAATCCGGTTTGTTATTTGATGCCGTGAGTTATACCGGTGAAGTGATCGACCCTAACAAGCGCTGCTGGGGAATTACCGAACTTATCAAAGCAAGCTTGGTGCAAATCCGTGCAGGACATCCGGATGCGGAGGCTATTGCGATCAAGGGCGTGGATGATTTATTCACATACTACCTCTGTGCATCAACGCCTGGTTCCTACGTGGATCAACGCGGTGCTAACGACGAAGTGGTTGTGGATGTGGCGCCCGCCAGTACGCTTTATCACTTGATTGTAGCGGCGATGGAGTTGTTGGATCATTTTGATTGGGTCGAAAAACAATAATATTTTATTGGGCGCGCTGCTAAAAAGAGCTGCGCGCTTTTACTGATAAAAATAAAAGCTCATTAACATCCCATGCAAGCTTGTTTTTCCAGGTGAAAAATAATTTGCGCGCCAAAAAAATATCAACGCTTGCTTGTCGCTTGCAGTTTCCTTGTTGTCGTCTAGTATGCATGCTGTTGCGCAATATTATTAACAGCAGGTACTACGGATGGGCTTCTCTAAAATCGCTAGCATGATTGCTGTGACCGTTATGCTGACGGTTTTTATAACGTTTACAGCAACAAAGAAATACCTCGCTATACAAGAATCATCAGCTCATACCTGTGCGGATGAACCCATATCTCTGGCTGCCTCTCTTATTGTAGAACCTCATGCCTTGGCGCAACCTGTTTCCCATCCTCCCGTTATTGCTGAAGATAAAAATCTAATCGCCAATCAAGTTGTTGCGGCCGTGCCGCAAGCGCAAAAAGTTGCAGACATGGACGCGCTTATAAAAGAGCGTGAAGCACAACAGCAACACATTGATGCATTCAGGAAATTTGTTGCGGCCGATCATAAAAAACCAGTGGTTGATGAAGCTAACCTTCGCTATGAGGCGGAAGCTGTCGATTACCAATGGGCAGCAGTTCAAGAAGGTAAATTATTATCGGCATTTACGGATTCTGCGTCGCTGACAGCCTATGTTCCCTCGCATATGAGTTGTCGCTCGGCCACCTGCAAAATCACTATCCCATCACAAGATGATGCCAGCGCTGACGCGGCCTATCATGCTGTATGGCAATCGCTGATCAAGCAAAATCCTGTTTCAAATGACACCATTACCTATTTTCGTAACCAGGAAAAGGGCGAGGTGGTTATGTATATCTCTTCGCAGGGTAATAGCATTTTTCAATAAAAATGGTGCGCAAAAATTCCATCAGGAAGGGAGTAGTATCGCGATAAATAACGGCCAAATTTATCACTCACCCGAGAGCGACGCATGACGCAGGGCCGATAATAGTTAACACAAGGAGTTAATATGAAGTTCAAATTTGTTGCCGCTATTGTTATGGCGTTAGGACTTTCTGCTGTCGCCCATGCAGATCAAAAAGTGGCAGAATACGGCGATCCTGCTCTCGGTAATTCTTACGGTGGTTGTACCTTTACGCAGGTATATAGCACTGGCGGAGGTAGTTATCTTTATAAGGAATATCAAATTTCATGCAGCTCTGGTAGCTATAGAGTTGGAGTAGCGACAAATTATACTTCATTGGGCGCAACCTGCTCATTCTGGTCAGCCAGCGGTGAATATTATGTTCAGGGTGGTTGCTCTAATTGGCGGGTCTATTTGCGCTCTTAATTTTTGGTAATAACTATTAAATAAAAAACCGGCGAGAATCTCTCGCCGGTTTTTTACGTTTAAGCTTTTATTTTTTGGCTAACAACGGGCCGGTACTTTTGCGAATAATAAATTCGGTTGGCAGTACACATTCGCGCTGGCTCAGTGGCTCGCCTTCAATAACTTTCAGCAGCATATCCATCGCCATTTTTCCCATTTCTTCCGCGGGTTGTGAAATGGTGGTCAGGCTGGGGTCGGAATATTTGGCGTAGGCGATATCGTCGAAGCCGGTGACTGACATATCTTCCGGAATGCGAATTCCTTGGTTCTTTAAGGTTTGCATGGCACCAATCGCCATTTCATCGTTCATGGAGAAAATGGCGGTGGGGCGCACTTTCATATTGCAGAACTGGAAGGCGGCGTTTAGGCCGGACCACATGGTGAAGTCACCTTCGGCAATCAGGTCTTTCTCAAAAGGAATGCCTGCTTCTGCCAGTGCTTCTTTATAACCTTCCAGACGATCAATGGCGTGAGGGTTGTCTTTCAGGCCGGAGATCACGCCAATGCGCTTGTGTCCAAGGCTGATCAGATAATTCACCATGGTTTTGGCGGCAGCGCGGTTGTCGATACGAATTGCCGGGCCAGTGGTGTATTCGCAGCCACAGGCATTGACACAGGGAATATCGGGCGGGATGTTGTTTTGGCTTTTTTCCGAGCTTGGGCGCAATTGCACTATGCCATCGGCCAAGCGGGTTTCCACGCGGCGGATGTACTCCATTTCGCGTTCGGGAGTGCCGCGGGTGTCGCCCAGGAGCACGGCATAGCCCTTTTGTTGGGCGCGGTCTTCCAGTGCGCGAATAAAGAGTGAATAGAAGGGGTTGGCGATATCGGGCACCAGCACAACCACGGCATAGGCGCGTGCCGAGCGGAAGTTGCGGGCGAGCATGTTGGGGCGATAGCCGACCTGGGCGATGGCGGTGTGTACCTTGTCCAGGCTTTCGGCGGAGACTTTTTCCGGGTTGCTCAGGGCTCGTGAAACAGTTGCAACGGATACGCCAGCCAAGCGTGCAACATCGCGAATATTGGACATAAAAAACGACCTTAGGGAGCCGGTGATGGGTGATTGGGTGTGGAATTACCCAGAAAATTACTTATTTGACTGAAAATTTACTACAGCTCACCACAAGAGACTAGAAAAATAAAATGTAAACGGTTACATTAGTTCAACATTTAGATGCTTATTGTCAGTTGTGCTATATCCACAGGGTAGTGCCTCCTGAATTCATTTGTCTATGCGGTTTTCCCTGAGCCTGCCCCTTGCCGTGTTGCGCTGCAAGGTGATGCACGGAAGTAACAGATCAGATAAGAAAAGCGATTAGTGTCGATCCACATAATAAATTTGGAATGTGTTGAATGAATCTTCCTGTTTTGGATATAGCGATTATTCTCGCCTATGTTGCTGCAACCTTGGTGGTTGGTTTTTGGATCTCCAGTCGTGCGTCCAAAGATATAAAAAGTTATTTCCTCGGTGGTAACAAGCTGTCCTGGTGGCAGTTGGGATTATCCAATGCATCCGGCATGTTCGATATTTCCGGCACTATGTGGTTGGTGTATCTGCTGTTTGTCTATGGGCTTACCAGTGTTTTTATTCCCTGGCTCTGGCCTGTTTTTAATCAAATCTTTTTGATGGTGTTTCTCTCGGCGTGGTTGCGTCGCTCTGGTGTGATGACCGGTGCTGAGTGGATTACCTTTCGCTTCGGTGAAGGCAAGGGTGCGCGTTTATCCCATTTGATTGTGGTGTTATTTGCGCTGGTGAATGTGATTGGATTTATTGCTTACGGATTTATCGGTATTGGTAAATTTGCGGCGGTATTTATGCCTTGGCAATTGGCTGAAGATCCACACCTGAACGATGTGTGTTACGGATTGATTATCACCGCGATTACCACCTTGTATGTAGTGAAGGGCGGCATGTTCAGTGTGGTGTTTACTGAAGTGTTGCAATTTTTCATGATGACTATCGCCTGTATTGCCGTGGGTGTGATTGCTATGCAGCGCATTTCTCCCGAGATGTTAAACGCCGCGATTCCCGATGGTTGGACCAGCATTTTGTTCAGTTGGGAACTGCACGTAGATTGGTCAGAAAAACTCGCGGCAGCGCAAAGTAAAATCGATGCCGATGGCTACGAATTGTTTGCAATATTTTTCATGTTAATGCTGTTTAAAGGCATGTTGCAAAGTATGGCTGGTCCCCAGCCCACTTATGATATGCAACGTGTGCTCTCCGCTAAAACGCCAAAAGAAGCCGCTAAAATGAGCGGGTTTGTCACCGTAGTGTTGATGTTCCCACGTTACATGCTGATCGCTGGCCTCACCGTATTGGCGCTGGGGTTATTTATGGGCGACCTCAATGCCATGGGCGACAAGCTCGACTTTGAACAAATTTTACCGATGGTATTGGCGGGCGATATTTTGCCCAGTGGATTATTGGGGCTATTAATTGCCGGTTTGCTGGCGGCCTTTATGTCCACTTTTGCGGCAACGGTTAATGCGGCGCCTGCCTATGTTGTGAATGATCTCTACAAGCGTTATATCAATGCTGATGCAGATCCCAAAACCTACGTGAAAATGAGTTATTTGATTTCCGTATTGTTTGTGATTTTTGGTGTGGCGATTGGCTTTTTTATTCCCACACTCAATCAGGTTATTCAATGGCTGGTCAGCGCGCTCTATGGCGGTTACACCGCGTCTAACGTGTTGAAGTGGTACTGGTGGCGATTTAATGGTTACGGTTATTTCTGGGGCATGCTCACCGGTTTTGCCATTGCCTTCCCGTTGATTTTTACCGATATCGCACCGATTCAGGCTTTCCCCTTTATGTTCCTGGCTTGTATAGCCGCTTGTGTCATCGGTTCGCTATTAACCAAGCCTGACGATATGGCGGTACTGAAAAAGTTTTATACCAAAGTGCGCCCTTGGGGTTTCTGGGGACCGGTATTGGCTGAGGTGCAAAAAGATTATCCGCAAGTCGGTGCCAACAAAGATTTTGTGCGCGATGCCGTCAATGTCGTGGTTGGTATTGTGTGGCAAACCGCACTGGTAGCCGCGCCCATTTTTATGGTCATCAAACACTGGCCTGAATTTATCGTGGCGATGGCAATCGCGGTAGTAACCAGTATTTTCCTGTGGTTTAACTGGTACAAAAAACTTGAGGATTATCCGGCAGATACACCGGTTTCTGCGGTGCAAGGCACTAACGATGAGGCGCTGGTGGCCAAATCCTGAGGTGATTCCGTTTTGCCTATGCGACGTGCCGGGTTGTGACGTCGCAAAAAAATTTCCCGCAAGGTGTAATCGATTACTTTTTATCGGCGATGTATCCGCGCATCGCTGGACACAACCCAAACTCATCGGAGTATTCAGTACATGAGTAGTTTCAACGAAAAAGCCAAGGCGCTGTTACAAGAGCACAACGCGCTGATTGGCAAAAAAAATAATCCGTCGGCAAAAGGCAATGGCATTTACACCACCTATGAGAACCCTATTCTCACCGCGGAACACGCGCCTATTTTTTGGCGTTACGATTTAAATGAAAAAACCAATCCGCATTTGATGGAGCGCCAGGGCATTAACGCTGCGTTCAATTCCGGTGCTATGTATTGGAACGGAAAATATATTCTCGCTGTGCGCGTAGAAGGTGTGGATCGTAAATCGTTTTTTGCGATTGCGGAAAGCCCCAATGGTATCGACAATTTCCGCTTTTGGGATTACCCCATCACTATGCCGGAAACCGATCGCCCGGATACTAACGTGTATGACATGCGCCTGACCCAACATGAAGATGGCTATATTTACGGCCTGTTCTGCACCGAGCGCAAAGATTTAAATCACCCGAACGATACCTCGGCGGCGGAGGCGCAATGCGGTATCGCCCGCACCAAAGATTTGATTAATTGGGAGCGCTTGCCCGATTTGGTGACCTACTCCGGTCAGCAGCGCAACGTGGTATTGCACCCGGAATTTATCGACGGCAAATACGGTTTGTTCACTCGCCCGCAAGATGGATTCATCAGCGTTGGCGCCGGTGGTGGTATTGGTTGGGGCTTGGTAGACGATATGACCAAGGCCGAAGTGAAATCGGAAGTGATTGTGGATGGCAAGGTCTATCACACCATCAAAGAAGTGAAAAATGGCCAGGGCCCCGCGCCGATTAAAACGCCTGAAGGTTGGTTGAACCTCGCTCACGGTGTGCGCAATACCGCTGCCGGTTTGCGTTATGTGCTCTACATGTTCATGACTGAGTTGGAGCGCCCCTGGGTTGTTACCCATCGCCCAGCGGGTCACTTTATTGCACCACACGGCGCAGAGCGTGTGGGCGATGTATCCAACGTGGCGTTTTCCAACGGCTGGATTGTGAATGAAAAAAATGAAGTGTTTGTCTATTACGCTTCATCCGACACACGTATGCATGTGGCTACATCAACCGTGGAAAAACTGATCGACTATTGCAAAAACACACCGGAAGATGGCCTGCGTTCAGCGGCATCGGTTGCGGTGCGCAATGAATTGATCAGCGCTAACCTGCAAATCCTGAAGGACTTGGTGTAAGCCCATGAATGTCGCCATGCTTCCTTCATCTGCTGTTGTGTTGCAGCAAGAATTTCGCGCAGAACTTATCGCGATTGCTGATTGGTGGGCAAGCCATGCAATCGATCAGCAACAGGGTGGTTTTTACGGTGAGATAGGGGCAGATAACCTGCCCGTGTCCGGTGCCAGTAAAGGTATTATTTTGAATGCGCGCATCTTGTGGTTCTTCAGTGAAGCCGCGCAGCAGATTAATAATCCTGTTTATCGCGACTGTGCCGAACGCGCCTACGCTTATTTGATTGCACACTTTTTTGATGAGAAGCATGGCGGCGTGTATTGGGAGTTGGATGCGGCCGGTGTGCCCATCAATACCAAGAAGCAAGTCTACGCCCAGGCATTTACTATTTATGCCCTTTGCGCTTATTTCCAACTCACGGGTGATGCGCAAGCACTTGCCCGTGCGCTGGAGTGTTTTCAGTTGGTTGAGCAGCATGCAATTGATAGTGTCAACCAAGGCTACCTTGAAGCCTTTACCCGCGACTGGGGTGTGATTGACGATTTGCGTCTCAGCGAAAAAGATTTGAATTATCCCAAATCACAAAATACCCACCTGCATATTCTGGAAGCCTATACCACCTTGTATCAGGCTCATCCTGCATCCGAGGTTCAGGCGGCACTGAAATATAACATCGAGATGTTTGATCGCTACATGATCGACAGAAACACGCATCACCTGCGTATGTTTATGGATGTGCAGTGGAACGATTTTTCTCCCGGTTATACCTATGGTCACGACATTGAAGCCAGTTGGTTAATTGCTAAAGCGCTGGAATCCCTGGGTGATGACACTTATACCCGTGAACTGACCCCCACATTATTGCGCATTGCCGACGTCACCTTGCAAGAAGGTGTCGGTGAATTGGGGCAAGTGCTGGACTCTTACGACTTCGCCAGCGCGACAGTAAATGACGACACAGTGTGGTGGGTGCAAGCCGAAGCCTTGGTTGGTTTCCTCTATGCCTATAGCGTGAGTGGCGAGCAAAAATATATGGCAGCGGCAGAAGCCGTGTGGGCGTTTATTAAAAAATATCAAATTGATAGTGAAGCGGGTGAGTGGTTGTGGCTATCGCGCCTGCACGCGCCCAGTGCGACACCTCACTACAAAGTGGGTTTCTGGAAATGTCCTTATCACAATGGCCGCGCCATGATGGAAGCGATGCGCTATTTACAGGGCAATGTGGTTAATCAGGTTGCGTAGCGTCTACGGGCAACTTCCTGATAACAATAAAAATGATTTGTACGCAGCTACTGCACGGCAGTAGCTATTGCATCACAAGAATACAAACCTCCAGCGTGGAATAGACCATGAAAAAAATGAGTATGCTCTTTATCGGGCTTCTGTCCCTTTTGTTGTTATCTGCCTGCAGCAAACAAGCGCCTGTTGCAGAAAACAATACCGCAAAAAATAACATCGCAGAAAAACAGGCTGAAGTAACAGCGCCACCCGCGCATACACAATTTGTGCGCGTCAATGGTGGCCATTTTGAATTGCACGGCAAACCCTATGTGATTACCGGTGTGAATATGTGGTATGCCGCCTATCTGGGCGCGCCAAATGACGTGGGTGATCGCGAGCGTTTGGCAAAAGAGTTGGATAATTTGCAATCCATTGGCGTGAATAATTTGCGCGTATTGGCGGTATCGGAAAAAAGCGACATTAATTCAGCGGTAAAGCCCGCAGTGACTAATGGGTTTGGCAACTACGATGAAAGCCTGTTGCAGGGGCTGGATTATTTATTGGTAGAGTTGGCCAAGCGCGATATGACTGTGGTGTTGTATTTTAATAATTTCTGGCAGTGGTCGGGCGGCATGACCCAATACATGAGTTGGATTGATGGCGAGCCGGTGCAAGACCCTAATGTCACCAATCAATGGGAAGCCTTTATGGCCAAGTCGGCGAGTTTCTACCGCAGCGAAAAAGCGCAGCAGGAATATCGCAACACCTTGAAAAAAATTATCACCCGCGTGAATACCATCAATGGTAAAGCCTATGTGGATGACGCCACGATTATGTCCTGGCAGTTGGCAAACGAGCCGCGCCCTGGCAACTCGCAAACTACTGCCGAAGAAAAACAAATTTATATCGATTGGGTTCACGCTGCCGCTGCCTATATTAAAACCTTGGACCCGTATCATTTAGTGAGTAGTGGTAGCGAAGGGGAAATGGGATCGGTTAATGATTTGGATGTATTCGTGCGCGCCCATGCGACCCCAGCGATTGATTATCTCACCTACCATATGTGGATTCGCAATTGGAGCTGGTTCGATAAAACCAAACCCGCAGAAACCTGGCCATCGGCATGGGAAAAAGCGCAGCACTATATGCGCATGCACATCGATATTGCCAAACAGTTGAATAAACCCTTGGTGTTGGAAGAGTTTGGTTTGGATCGCGACATGGGTTCTTATGCCATAGATTCCACCACCGAATACCGCGACAACTATTTTCGCGGTGTATTTGAATTCATGTTGACAAGCCTGGAGCAAGGCGAGCCCAGTGCCGGTTATAACATTTGGGCCTGGAATGGTTATGGTCGCACCACACGTGCTAATTATTGGTGGCAGGAAGGCGATGATTTGATGGGAGACCCACCTCAGGAGGAGCAGGGTATGTATGGCGTGTTCGATACAGATGCTTCCACCATCGCCATCCTTAAAGAATTTAATACACGTTTTCAGCCAAAATAAGGTGCTCATCACCCAGTAAAAAACTGCAATGAAAATTGCAGTTTTTTTTAACATTGCATTAAATTATCGGATTATTAATATAAAGAAAGGTTTGAAAATCGTTTAAAAAAACCACGACAAAAAAAGGTAAAAAAGATGATAAAAAAATTAATCATGGCAGTGGTTGTGTTCGCTGCGTCGCTGTCGGTCGCATTTAATGCTCATGCACAAAAATTTGAACAGATCGCCAAAACACCGCAATTGGGATGGAACAGTTGGAATACCTTTGCCTGTGATGTGAACGAACAAATGATTCGCGAAATGGCCGATGCCATGGTGTCGTCGGGCATGAAAGCGGCGGGTTATGAATATATAAATATCGACGATTGCTGGCACGGTGAGCGCGATAAAAATGGTTTTATCCAGGTTGATAAAAAACATTTCCCGTCGGGCATGAAAGCCTTGGCGGATTATGTACACAGTAAAGGGTTAAAGCTGGGCATTTATTCGGATGCGGGCAATACCACCTGTGCCGGTCGTCCGGGCAGTCGCGGTCATGAGTATCAGGATGCGCTGACCTATGCGAGCTGGGGCATTGATTATGTGAAATACGATTGGTGCGATACCCAGGATATCAATCCAAAATCGGCTTACGCCACCATGCGCGATGCGATTCATAAAGCGGGTCGCCCTATGTTGTTCAGTATTTGCGAATGGGGCGATAACAAACCCTGGGAGTGGGCGCAGAATGTAGGGCACTCATGGCGCACTACCGGCGATATTTACCCTTGCTGGAGCTGTGAACACAACCACGGTTCATGGTCGTCCTTTGGCGTGTTGCCCATTCTGGACAAACAAGCGGGTCTGCGCAAATACGCAGGCCCCGGTCATTGGAATGACATGGACATGATGGAGGTGGGCAATGGTATGAGTGAAGACGAAGACCGCGCGCATTTTTCACTGTGGGCCATCATGGCATCGCCACTGATTGCCGGTAATGATTTGCGTACTATGAGCGAAGCAACCAAAAAAATCCTCACCAATAAAGACATGCTCGCCATCAATCAGGACAAGCTCGGCATTCAAGCCATGAAGTGGATTGACGAAGGTGATATTGAAATTTATGTCAAACCACTGGAGAAAGGTGATTACGCCGTGCTCTTTTTAAATCGCGCCGATACCAGCATGAATTACAGTCTGGATTGGAATTTTCATTACCTGAAAGACGACATCAGCAAACACGAAATTTTCTTTGATAAGAAAAAATTTACCTGGCGCGATATCTGGAATGGCGGCAAGGGTTCCACTGCAGAAAAATTAAACCTGACCATGGCAGCACACAGCGTTGCTGTGTTGCGCTTGACGCCGCAGTAAATATAACGGGATGTGACACTACACAAAGCCGGCAAATGCCGGCTTTGTTGTATCTGGTACTTGGTTTTTAAGGTTGCTCAAGGTTGTAGCGTTTGCGATACACCAGTGGTGTTATTCCAAAGGTGCGTTTGAAGTGACGGATGAAATTGCTGTGATCGTAAAAGCCGCAGTCGATGGCGATGTTGGCGATGGATTCGCTGGAGTATTTGAGGCGATCGCTGGCAATCAGTACACGCAGCCGAATTAAATATTGCGAGGGGCTGATACGAAAGGTGTCGGCGAAGCGGCGTTCGAGTTGTCGCTCGGAAAAACCGAATTGTTGGGCAATATCGGGAATGCTCAGGTGTTCGGTGTAGCGTGTGCGAATGTATTGCACCACTTGAAAAATCGGGTTTTGCGAGTGATCCAGCATGCGCTCGTAACTTTGCACTATGCCACACAGGCCATAAATCGCTGAGTGGCGATCAAACAGCGGTAGCTTCTGCGTAATAAACCATTCCGGTAAGCCTTCGCGGGTTGGAAACAGCTCAATTAAATTCAGTAAAGATGTGCCATTTTTAAGTAAAAGTTCGTCATCGCGACGAAATTTTTCTGCCATATAGGGCGGGAAAAGTTCTTCATCCCGTTTACCAAACAACTCACCAGGCGAGCGGCAGCCACAGCGCTCTGCAAATGCCTGGTTGCCAGTCATGATGCGGCCTTCGCGGTCTTTCACAAAATACATCACGTTGGGCATGTAGTCGAAAAGTTGCGTTGGCGAGTGGCGTGGATCCAACTGGGCGAGCCAGTCATCAAAATAGTTCATGTCGGAATCGTACAATTTTATTACGGCAGGGTACAAGCGCGCGTGGGAGTGGGCAGGCTAGCATGGTGCCATATCACAATAATGATTGACGCAGGAGTTCCTGAATCCCATGAAATTTGGCGCTAGCACCTGGCTGTGGACATCCCCTTTTACCGGCGATCAGATCGCACTCCTCGAAAACATTGCCGCGCTGGGCTTTGATTTTGTCGAACTGCCCGTGGAGGAGCCAAGCCATATTCCTGTCGCAACACTTAAACCGGTTCTGGCGCACTTGGGGCTGGAGGTGGTGATTTGTGCTGCTGTGACTGCCGGGCGCGATATGAGCGCTGAGAGTAGCGCGGCGCGCCGACAGGCATTTGATTACTTTGAGTCGTGTCTGGCACTGGCCGAAGGGCTGGGCGCGTCCTGTGTGGTGGGGCCGCTTTATGCGCCGGTTGGCAAGGCGCGCCTGGGCACTGAGTCGCTGCGCTGCGCGCAGTGGGAGCGATCCGTCGCGAGCCTTTCGCAGTTGGCGCAGACCGCCGGTAACTGCGGAGTGAGGTTGGGGCTGGAGCCGCTCAACCGCTTTGAGACTGACATGATCAATAACGTGGCCGATGCCCAGCGTTTCCTGCAGCAGGTGGCCAGTCCCTATCTGGGCATTTCACTGGACAGTTTCCACATGAATATCGAGGAGACCGATTTTCGTCGCGCAGTGGTGTCGGCGGGCGAGCTGCTTATCCACCTGCAAGTATCGGATAGCCATCGCGGGGTGCCGGGTGATGGCAATAGCGATTGGGCCGGGCTGCGCGATGGGCTCGGGGCGATTGGCTACCGGGGCAAGATCGGTATTGAAAGTTTTTCACCGGACGCATCCAGCTTGGCGGAGGCGGTGTGCATTTGGCGCCGTTTTGCCGAGAGCCAGGATGATTTTGCGCGCGATGGCCTGGCGTTTTTGCGCCGGTGGTGGGCGGGCGCCTGATTTTTTATCTGACAGGAGAATCACACTATGACGACGAATAAATTGCGGGTTGGCCTTGTCGGGCTGGGTTTCGGGGCGGAGTTTATCCCTATTTATCAGGCTCATCCGCAGGCAGAGGTGGTGGCTATTTGCCAGCGCAACCAACAGAAGATGGATGCCTTGGTGCAGCAGTTTGGTATGGCGGCCAAGTGTTACACCCACTACGAGGAGATGCTGGCAGACCCGGATGTAGACGCGGTGCACATCAATACCCCTATTGGCGATCACGCGCGCCACACTTTGATGGCATTGGCGGCGGGCAAACACGTCGCCTGCACTGTGCCCATGGCGACCTCGGTGGAGGATTGTGAGCGCATCGTTCAGGCCTCCCGCGACAGCGGCAAGGTGTACATGATGATGGAAACGGTGGTGTACAGCCGCGAATTCCTGTTTGTAAAAGAACTGTTTGAGCGCGGCGAGTTGGGCAAAATCCAGTTTTTACAGGCCAGTCACCAGCAGGATATGAACGGCTGGCCGAGCTATTGGGAAGGTATGCCGCCAATGCATTACGCCACCCACTGTGTCGGCCCGGTATTGGGGCTGGAGCGCAAGCTGGCCAAGGCGGTGTCTTGCGTGGGTTCGGGGCGTATCCGCGATGAGCTGGCGCAGGTGTACGGTTCACCCTTTGCGGTGGAGTCTTGTCATATCCAGTTGCAGGACTCCGATGTGGCGGCGCAAATCCATCGCTCGCTGTTTGATACGGCGCGCCAATATCGCGAGAGTTTTAACGTGTATGGATCGCTGAAATCCTACGAATGGCCACTGGTGGAAGGCGAGGAGCCGGTGATCCACACCCTGGGCAAACCTGAGCCGGAAATTCCCGCCTGGGTTGAGGTGCCTGACTATGCCGAGTTATTGCCGGAATCCATCCGTCACTTTACCGGGCGCGGTGTTTACGATGCCGATAGCAACCAGCACCTGAGCTTTACCCAGGGCGGCGGGCACGGCGGTTCACATCCGCATTTGGTGCATCAATTCATTCGCGCGGTGTTGGAGGGGCATAACGCTTACCCCAACGCGGTGGAGTCGGCGAATATCAGTTGTGTGGGTATTTTGGCCCATGAATCTGCTCTCGCGGGCGGCAAGCTGATAGAGATGCCCGCGTTCACACTCGCGCCCCAAGCCGTGTAATCGCTCTTTTTCACACAGATATATCACTATGAAAATTATAAATAACGACACCATCCAACGACTTTGTACCCTTGTTCTGTTGATTGTTGGCCTGGCACTACCCTTGGGCAGCGCTCAGGCCAACAGCGACGACGGCATTATCAATTTACTGTTTATTGGCCACGATCAGCGCGAGGGATCGGGCTATCACCTGTCGTATCAATACGCGCCAATGTTTAACCAGTCGCTCGGGCGAGAAAAAATCCGCATGGAATACCATGAGGATTTGCAGCAACTCACCGATGCCGGTCTGGCGCGCTTTGATGCGGTGATGCTCTACGCCAATTACGATCAACTAAGCCCGCAACAAGAGGCCAGCCTGCTGCGTTTTGTGGAGCAGGGCGGTGCCTTTTTACCGATCCACAGCGCGAGTGCATGCTTCAGCAAATCAGACGCTTACGTGAAGTTGGTCGGGGGGCGTTTCCACAGCCACGGTTTGGAAACCTTTACCACCCGCATAGCGCCGGGGCAGGAAAACCACCCGGTGGTACGCGGTTTTAAAGGCTTTGAAACCAAAGACGAAACCTATGTCCATAGCGACCACAATAAGGATGGTCGCACTGTGCTTATGCTGCGCGACCAAGAGCCCTGGACCTGGGTGCGCCAACAGGGCAAGGGCCGGGTGTTTTACACCGCTTATGGCCACGACGCGGCAACCTGGGGTCAGGTGGCGTTTCATGAATTGCTGATTCGCGGCATTTTGTGGGGCGTGGGCGATGAGAAGCGCAAAGCGAATCGCGCGCTGGCTAGCTCCCTGCCGACTGCTAAGTATGAAGACAAAGGGACTATCCCCAACTATCGCAAAGTGGCGCCGCCGCCCCAGTATCAACATCCGCTCACACCGCAGGAAACCATGGCACTGAGCATGGTAGAACAGGGATTTGAGTTACAGTTGTTCGTGGCTGAGCCGGATATCGCCAACCCCGTAGCCTTTGCCTGGGATGAGCGCGGTCGGCTGTTTGTGGCGGAATCCCTGGACTACCCCAACGAGTTGCGTGCGGATGGCCATGGTTCTGACCGCATCAGCATGTGCGAGGACACAGACGGCGATGGCCGGGCAGATCGCTGCTCAGTATTTGCCGATGGCTTGAATATCCCCACCGGATTGGTCGCGGTCAATGGCGGGTTTATTGTGGCCCAGGCTCCGCACTTCCTGTTCCTGAAAGATACCAACGGTGACGGCAAAGCCGATGTGCGTCAGGTGTTAAACAGCGTCTGGGGCATAGAGGACACCCACGCCGGCCCGTCGAACCTGCGCTATGGACACGATAATCGCATCTGGGGCGCGGTGGGTTACTCTGGCACGCGCAGTGAAGCCCAAGGGAAGTTTCAAAACGGCCTGTACCGTATGGATGTGGATGGGCGCAATATCGAACCCATCGCCCAACTCAACAACAATACCTGGGGTTTGGGCCTGAGTGAGGACTTTGAGGTCTTTGGTTCTACGGCTAACAACGCACCCGCCTGGCACGTGCCGCTGTGGCGTAATTATGTCTACGGTAAACATGAATCTATGGCGCCGGGCATGGCTGCCAAAATCGATGACTTCTCCCAGGTTTTCCCGCTCACCTATAACTTTTTGCAGGTGGACTCGCACGGCCGCTATACCGCTGGCGCGGGCTTTAATCTCTACACCGCCCGCGCTTTTCCCGAGCGCTTCTGGAATCGCAGCGCCTTTATTGGCGAACCTACGACGCACTTCCTGGGGCAGTTTTCCCTGACGGAAAACGGCAGTAGCTACAGCGCTCACAATCAGGGCTTGTTCTTGGCCAGTAGCGATGAATGGCTGTCGCCCGTCTATGCCGACGTAGGGCCGGACGGTCAATTGTGGGTGGCTGACTGGTATAACTTCATCATCCAGCACAACCCGACCCCGACCAAAGCCTCCGCCGGGTTTGATGCGACCACGGGTAAGGGCAATGCCCATGAGAACCCCCTGCGCGACGGTAAGCACGGGCGTATTTATCGCATTGTCGCCAAGGGCGCTCCGGCCTATACCCCGCTGGATTTAAGCAAGGCGGATAGCGCCGGGCTGGTGGCGGCCCTGTCTAACAACAACCTGTTCTGGCGGATGACAGCCCAGCGCAAGCTGGTGCAAGAAGGGCGTGTGGATGCCGTACCGGCGTTACGCAATATCCTGCTGGCTCCGCCCACGATGGATGCTATCGGTCTGGATGTGCAATCCATCCATGCCATCTGGACATTGCAGGGCTTGGGGCATTTCACCATGGCGAGCAAAGCCAATGTGGCGACTATCCAACGCGCCTTGCAGCACCCATCGCCAGCCACCCGCAAGAACGCGGTAAGGGCGCTGGTAGAGAGTGGTTCAACGAAGGATTTGGCAATCGCCGCACGCCTGGATGACAGTGATGCCAAAACCCGACTCTGGGCGCTGGTTGCCCTGGCGCAACAAAAACCCTCAAAAGTGGCGGCGCAAGAGTTGCTCGGTTTGCGTACCCAGCTACCGTCCGACCCGTGGCTAGCACAGGCC
Organism: Cellvibrio sp. PSBB023; assembly: GCF_002007605.1. Lineage (NCBI taxonomy): Bacteria > Pseudomonadati > Pseudomonadota > Gammaproteobacteria > Cellvibrionales > Cellvibrionaceae > Cellvibrio > Cellvibrio sp. PSBB023. Next base: position 3,881,280 of record NZ_CP019799.1, read on the forward strand.
TTTACCCTGGCGGCATTGCGCCATAGCGATTATTACTGGGCAGCGTTAAATCGGACAAATAATGCTGTGCAAGGCAGTTTTCTCCAGCACTTCGCCACACTGGAGCAGACCCCGGAATACATGATTGCCCGGCAGATGATGTTGCGTAAATCCGGCGATTTAACCAAGACCATCGCCAGTTGGCAGCACCTGCCAGATCGCCGTTTGCCGCTCATGGCTACAGCGCTATTGGAGGTCTGGCGCGACTTGCGACGGGAGCCAAGCGACGCCGAACTGCGTGCCTTGCAGGGGCTGCTCAACCGGTTAGATAGTGAATCGCAAATGGCGTTTAAGCTCCGGGCTTCAGGGCTTGCGCTTGAATACCCCAAGGTAGATGAGGCGACCTATGCCAAGTACTACGAACGCTATGCGTTCAAACCACAAGTCTGGCAGTGGTCATCTCCAGAGAGCGGTGCCGTGCTTTATCGCCAGCATTGTGCCAGTTGCCACGGTGATGATGCCGGTGGCGATGCCGCACTGGGGGCGCCCGCCTTGGCAGGTTTGGATCACGCCTATATACAAACGCAATTACAAAAATTCCTGGTCGGGCTGCGCGGCACACACTTTAAGGATGTGGACGGCATTTCCATGCGTGCCGCCGTGGATTTCCTCCAGCCAGAGCAAGAGCGCATGTCCAATATCTCCCACCTGTCCCACTATATTGCCAAGTTGCCCACAGTCACCCAGCCGGCAAGGGTCAAGGGCGATGTACGGCGCGGCGCGGGTTATTTTGCGACCTGCGTGGCCTGTCACGGGGCGGATGGCAAAGGCAATACGGAATTGGGCGCGCCGCGTATTGCGGGCCAAGCCGACTGGTATTTGCTAAAACAACTGCAAAAATACCGCTCGGGTGCGCGCGGTGCAGACCCGCGAGATACCACTGGCCAACAGATGGCGGCCATGGCCAAAACCTTGCCCGACGATCAGGCATTGCAAGATCTGGTGGCCTATATCCATTCTCTGACCGCTGAGTAGCGCTTGCTGTTTGTATCGCAGCACCGCGCCATAACCCTGGTTATGGCGCGGTTTTTTTTAGCGGTGGCCTAGAGACTGTGGATTACAGGCTGTAGTCGAACACAACAATGTCGTTCAGCAGGGGGACAAATACCTGTTTTAACGCCTCATGTGCCGGGTGCGGCAAATAGTTTGTGCGGGCGGCCTCATCGGCAAACGTCATGAATACCGCATGGGTAAATTGTTTATTCAATCCTTCCGGGCTGTCATTCAAGCCCCACTCCACCGCCACAATGCCCTCAATTTTTTCGGGAATGGTCTCAAACAGGGTTTTGACGGCGGCGATTTGCGCGGCATCTACCGTTGGTCTGAATTCAATTAATAACAGGTGGCGAATCATCAGGTACTCCGGATATGAATGGTGATGTGGGTTTTGGTCAATCCGCTATATAGTAAGCGAGCCATCATGTTCAAGGGAGAATTCAGGTGCAGTTGTTTGCTTACAATCCTGTGGGGAAACCTGACGCGTTAGTGGTGTGGGTCGGTGTATTGGGGGTGAATCCACCGCCAACGGTCAGCTTTGAAATACTGGGTCAAGCTGTTAGCGCACAACTGCTCGCGCCCGGTTTTGAACCCCTGGGCGATGAGGTGTGTGATGCGCGCGGTGTGCCGCTGAATTATCGCGCCTTATTTGTATTGCCCTGGCCTGCCACCGGCGAGCGGTTTCACATCACGGTGCGTGCCGCCAATCAGCAGGTCACTCTCACCAGCCGACGCCCGCCTGTGCAATTGCCGGATAAAGCCGCTGCCAGTTTTAACCTGCTGTTGTCCTCCTGCTACTACCAGCCCAATGATAAAAGCCGCGCTCTTGCGGATTTGGTGAAAGCGATAAAACCTGCGCCGGATTTTACGGTGTTGGCTGGCGATCAGGTGTATCTGGATTTGCCCTCGCAGCAGGATTTACCGCTCAATGCCAATGCACTCGCCAAAACCCTTGGCAAAAAATACCAATTGAATTGGTTTTCCAACAGCGCGCAACAGCCGGGGCTGGCCGATGTACTGCGTCACGGCCCGGTATTGTGTGTGCCCGACGATCACGAATTCTGGAATAACTATCCGCTCCCACAAGCGCAGCTCAACAACACCTATTGCCCGCAAGACCGCGCCAATTGGCAGCGATTGGCGAACTGTTTGTACGAGCGCTACCAGCGTTCACCGGCACAAGTTAATGGATTTTTCCGGCAGGATATTGCGCCGCTGAGCATGTTGTTTTTGGATGGGCGCACCCAGCGCGATAGCGACGGCACGCAGATGTTTACTGCCGCCACTCACATCGCCATAGAACAATGGAAACAGGATTTACTCACGCGTAAACAGCAAGGGCAAAGTGCGGTGGGTTTATTAAGTTCAGGCCAGGCACTGTTAATAGAAACCCCCGGCCCCTGGGCGTGCAAAATAACCGATATGGAAATGCCCAACTATGCCGACTTCGCGCTGATCACCAAGGCTCTGGGCGAATTATTCGCGGCGGGTATTCCGGTCATTTACATCACTGGGGATGTGCACTGGGGGCGTATCGTAGAAGGCAAAACGGCACGGGGTAATCCGCTGTTTTATGAAGTGATCGCCTCGCCCTCGCGCTTGATTGATACCAACTGCGTCGATCAATACAAGCTGGCTAAAAATGCGTTGCACCGTTTATTCGGCAAGGGCGACGACTTTCCGTGTCACCCGGCTGTGTGCGAAATCGATGACATAAAATTTTCCAATTTACGCCTGACTATTAAACACCGCCAGCGTGGTGACCATGTTGCGCTGCTGCGCTTCCATGCTATTCCGGGCGGCATAGAATTCAGTGTGGATTACGTTTGTACCGAGGCCGACGAAACGCGGCGTCGCGAATACAGCAAGAGTTGTGGTCCGTTTAAATTAACCAGTCTGTGACACCATTATTTTCAGTTGTGAGGAAAGGAAGATGATCAAGCAAACCCTGGCGGTGCAAAGCCATGTGCAAACCGACGTGCAAGCGCTGCCGCGCACTAATCGCGAAAGCAATTTGCAATGGTTGCCGCGCGCCTATGAAAGTTTTGCGCTGGATAACCCGGCGCAGTGGAGTTTTGTGGTGCTGGCCGGAGGTAAGGATGTAGCCTCCTTTCGCCTGCGTGTTGCCCAGTCCCATTTGCGCGGCGATATGCTGCCTTCCTACTGGTCAGAGTGCGGATTATTACAGCTTGATCAGGGCGATTTTGCGCACGCGCGTTTTTATCATTTGCCTTTATTCCAACCTGCCACTGCCAGCTATGCACCTACGCGCAACGGCTTGATTGATTTGCCACTCAAACAATTGCCCAGCCAAAAAGAGTTACCCAATCTGGCATTGTTAGCCATACCCGTACCGCAGGAGAAAATTCTGGAATCTCTGGCGGCCTACCAAAAGGCGCGGGTAAGTTACGACGCCGTAGAAAATATTTTGCCCTGGCTCGCCTATGTGTGGGGCGCCGGCAATGCGGCTAACCCGCTAATGCAACACACAGGTTTTCCCTCGGCGATGATGCTCAACCAATTATTCAGCGCCCAGGGTTTTGATTTGGCGCCGGGTGTCAATGCCAACCTCTCCGCACCGGAAACCTTTTGGAGCGGTGTTAAACATTGGCAAGCCTATTACAGCAATACACAGGAAAACGGCTTGCTGCCGAAAGCGCGTTTTGTGATTAATCATGTGTACGATATTGATGAAAGTTAATGACATCGGTTAATGCATTAATGCCCATAAAAAAAGCGGAGCTGTTGATCAGGCTCCGCTTTTTTTATGGGTAATATTGGACAATGTTGTGCGTGTTATTCCTCCGGCACCAACACCAATTCAATGCGATTATTTTTTTGCGCAATTGCATTCCATTCACCGGCAAAAAAAGTCGGCAGGCGTTCGGGGTAGGGCTCGGTGCCTTCCAGTGCGTGTATGTCTACTTTGAGTGTGCTGTTAATGCTGCCGGTTAAATTGCGCAAAATCATTTCGGTTTCCCGTGAGTAGTCGGCCATCAAACGATCCATGCCGTAAATTTCGCTGGAGAGTAGGCAATTGCTCAGGCTGGTTTCATCGGCAGCGAGTTGATCCATACCGTTTTTGTCCTTGCCGATACAAAAATCCCCCACATAAATAGTGATAGCGGCAATCCCTTTAAAACCGCGACTGGCGAGGCGGTGCAACAATTCGTGCAGGCGCAATAGGGTGCTGGTGTCGATGGTGTATTGGCGAAAGGCGAGGGCGCCCTGTTGATTAAACGTCCAGGCCAGATCGTCCAGGTAATTAATGGAATCTGTTGCATTACTTGCGCTGGCAGGCACGGTGGGTGTGTTGTTAATGGCTGCCGTCTGCGCGCTGATAGTGGTAGTAGACGATGGCATTTGCGCGGCGGGCGCTTGCTGAATCAGTGTGTGCAATTGTTCGGTTAATACATTCTGCTGCCGGGTATTTTGTTCAAGCCGGTTATTGATTTGCAGTAAAAAATACAGGCTGACCAGAATACCGGCGACCAACACCATACCCAAGCCCCAGCGAGTATTGTTGGCGGGTGTGACGGCTTCGGTTGTGTCCTGTGCGATAGCAGGGGGTTGCTGCTGCAAAATAGTACCGAGTTCTTCACGCAATGCCTGGCGCAGCCCCTGTAATTCGCGCGATACCCGGGAGGTAATAAAGCGGCGATTGTCTTCCAAACTGTGTTCCATGTGACTGAGGCGCAGCTCAATATTGCGCGCCTGTTCCATGGCGGCTTGATTGGGTGCGCGGCGTTCCAGTTCCGAACCGCTGACCAGGCTCACCTTGTTAGCCGCTGCAATTAATTCCGGGCTTTCCACGTCGGTGTTGCTGTGAGCCTGACTCTTGGGCAGGGGATAAATATGAATGGTCTCCATGACCCGCGATAAATCCGTGGCATTAATACGGTCTTTGCTGACCACATCCAAGGCGCCCAGCGCCCGCGCCTGACCGGTATAGACATCACCACTTTTGGACGTGTACATAATCACCGGAATCATGGCGGTTTCGGGGTGGGATTTAATAATTTGTAGCGCGCGAAATCCGTCCATGCCCGGCATCAGGTGATCCATAAAAATCACATCGGGCGAGTGGTGCGCGAGATAACGCAGCGCGGCTTCGCCCGAGTCGACAATATCGATATCAAGCGGATAGGCGCGCAACATTTTTTTCAGGCGGTACTGGGCGGTGGTGGAGTCATCCACAATCAGTGCACGTTTACTGGCCATGACAAACATCCCTCTGTGGTATCGCTGGAATTACCATTGTTATTGGTTGTTTTGCAGGTGAGCAAGGATGGGCGAGAGCCTAACAGAAAATCAGGGCGACGCGAGAGCGCCTGAATCACAGCTTGAGTGTGCTGCCTGAATCAATCGCGCCACAAGAGCAGTGCAAGTGCTGTGAGCCAACCGAGAATGGCCAGCGCTTTCCACACCCTTTCCGGGTGGGTTTCCAGCAGGGGCTGTGAGCGCGGCACCAGCCAATCGGGGTTGGGGCGTTTTAAATCCTGCAGCCATTCCGAGAGCGCCTGGTAGCGGTGATTGGGGTTAATGCTGAGGGCTTTTTCCAGTGCGCGATCCAGCCAGTAGGGCACTAGCGGATTGTATTTCATGGCGGAGATGTAGCGGAGTTTTTGAAAACTTTTTAAATCCATGGCTTTGCTGTAAGCGCTGCCGTAAGGCTGTTTGCCGGTGAGCATTTCGTAGAGCAGCACGGCCAGTGAAAATTGATCTGACGCTTCGCTGGTACGGCCGCCGTAGCGATATTCCGGTGCTGAATAATCCAGGGTGCCCAGAATATTATCGCGTGCAATAGGCGCGCCCGCTTCCTGCACACCTGCTACCCAGCAGGAGCCAAAATCCACAATCACCGGGCCTTTGCCACTAATGACGATGTTGTCCGGTTTCAGGTCCTGGTGCAGGGTTTCTTTGCGATGAAATGCGCGTATGCCGCGAATGAATCCTTCCGTGAGTTCCACTGCATCCACAATCGCTAAAATGCCGCGCTCTTTTAATAATTGGGCGAGGGTGGGGCCGGGAATATAGTCGGTGAGGTAATACAGGCAGGAGCGCGATTCAGAGGCGGGAATCACCCGCACCACTCCGGCACTTTGAATACGCGCACCAATCCAGGCTTCCATCACAAAGCGTTCGATGTAGGCCGGATCGTCCTGATAAATCGCTGAAGGCGTTTTCATGGCGAGTAGATTTTTTTTCTCGTCCTCCACCAAATACACCTGGCTGCGGGTGGATTCATGCAGCACTTTTTTAATGGTGAGGCCATCGATACTCTGACCCGGCGAAAAGACGGGCGGAAAAGGCAGGCGCGATAACACGTTTACGGCATCGCTCTGCGCCGCGGTTCCCAAATTATCGATGCGCAGCGCCTGAATACTGAGGTTATCTTCACTTTTGTGATGCAGCGCGAGCGACAGTGCCAAGTGCACCAAGGCATCCATATCCTGTTGTTCGGCCAGTATCAGTGCTTTTAATTCGGCAGGTGGAATGGGTTCGTGAATACCGTCGCTGGACAAAATAAAAATATCGCCAGGCTGCAATTCCAGTGTGTGCATATCCACTTCCAGATAAGGATCGGCGCCCATGGCGCGGCTTAAATGGGTGGTGTGTTTGTCGAGGCGTTGGGTGTGATCGCGTGTGAGCAATTCGAGGTTGTTGTCGCGCAGGCGATAGACTCGTGTATCGCCCACATGAAAAATAAACGCGCTGTTACCTTTTAAAATCAGTGCTGAAAAGGTGGTGAGATAACCTTCACCGTAAATGGAATTTTGGCTGCGCCCCCACAAACTTGAGTTCAAGCTTTGGATGACGCGCATGGCGGATTGTTGGGTGCGCCAGGTATCGGGCGTTGCGTAGTAATCGCTGAGGAATCCGGCTATGGCCGTTTGGCTCGCTTCGCGCGCGGCATTGCTGCTGCTCACACCATCGGCAATAGCAACGGCAATACCTTTGGTGGTGAGCAGGTTACCTTCAGGAATGCGCGCGCCCACCGTATCCTGGTTTTCCGCTTTACGGCCTGCGTCACTTTTTTGTGCGAAGGTTATTTGCAGCACTGATTGCAGGTGATCCATAAATTTTCAGTTCTATAAAAAGAAAAATTCTCGCAAGAGAATTTTTTGGAAATGAGATGGCACATTGCTGCAGGAGAAGTGCAGCGCTATCAGTTGAGACAATCGGAGACATGGATGTCGACGGTTAGCCCCCATGGATGGGTTTACGGCGTGTCTCAACTGATAGTGGTGCACTTCGACCTATGAGAATTAACTCACTTCAATTTTATGCAGTGAACCATCTTCATTCACTTCTACCACGTGGCCTTGTGGTTCCTTCAGGAATTGCACAAATACCAAACCTATAGTCGCAGTACCGGCGAGCATCCAGAAGAAGGATTGAATATCAATAAAGGTATTCATCGTCAAAAAGAACAACGCACCCACATTGCCATAAGCACCGGCAAGGCCTGCAATCTGGCCGGTCATGCGGCGCTTGATTAAAGGCACCACCGCAAACACCGCACCGCAACCTGCCTGCACAAACAGCGAGCAAATAAACACTGCCGAGAAGGCGAGATACAAGGGCCAACTGGCATTGATTTGCGCCAACAGCAGATAACCACAGGCCACACCAGCAAGGATAATACTCATGCTAAAGCGACGACCAAATTTGTCGCTCACCCAGCCGCCACCAGGGCGTGCCACTAAATTCATAAATGCAAAAGAGCCGCCAAGCATTGCTGCCTGGGTGACACTCAGGCCTTCAAAGGTTGTCATAAAAAACGCAGGCAATACTGAGACTACTGCGATTTCCGAACCGAAGGTGGCGAGGTAAGCCCAGCTTAAAATAGCCACTTGTTTGAATTCATATTTGTCGTGCTCGGCCACGCTGCCTTTTTGCAGCATGTCTTTATTCACGCGATAAATTTGCGAGAACTGAAATACAAAGAGCGCAAACAATACTGCATACAGGACATAGGTTGTCGCTGTGCTCAATAAGCCTAAATTCGCGGGCGACATTTTCCACGCAAGCACTGCGAGGATTAAATACATGGGCAGGTTCATGATCACGTAAAAACAAAAATCCTTACGATTGCTTACTTCCAAACCGCCGGATTTTTTGGGTTTGAAATAGGTGGAGCCCTTGGGGGTGTTGCGCACGCTGGCATAAAAGGCGACGCCATAGATCATCGCAATAATTGCGGCGGTACCCATGGCATAGCGCCAGCCGTCATCACCGCCAAATACATGGATCGCCAAAAAGGGCAGGGTAAAACCGGCAGCGGCAGCACCAAAGTTGCCCCAGCCACCGTAAATCCCCTCCGCCAAACCGACTTGGCGTGCGGGAAACCATTCACTCACTAAACGAATACCAATCACAAAACCGGCGCCGACAAAGCCGAGCAAAAAGCGAAACAGCGCCAGTTGTTCAAAGGTTTGTGCGCAGGCAAATGCAATTAACAGCACGCCGGAAAAAATCAGCAGGCCGGAATAAATAGCGCGCGGGCCAAATTTATCCACCAAACTGCCCACCACAATTCGCGCTGGAATGGTGAGTGCTACGTTCAGGGTTAAGAGCGCGGCCCATTGCTGTGGTGTCATCGCAAAGGACGCGGTAATCAGTGGTTTTAACGGTGGCAAACTAAACCACATCACAAAGGTCAGGAAAAAGGCAAACCAGGTGAAGTGCAAGGTCGCTATGGATTTGTTGGAAAAATCCAACAATGGGAAACGATAACTACTCATGAAAGATCATCCAGGCCTGATTAACTAATAAGGTTGCGCAGCGATTCCCATATTGGTGCGTGCGGGTTTTCGGTGCGAGCTGGATGGACTTTTGCAACGGCTATGCCAATGCTTAAATAGTGCGTAAATCCCATGGTTTGTTGTGATCGTGATCTGTATTGGTGCTTAAAAATGATTTTTTCGTGCTCCAATTAAATGCCAGTATTTTTATTTTTGAGAATTAATGGTGCGTTTTGTGGTGCGCGCAGAGTGTGCATGCGTTGTTATTGCGTGGTTGCGCTCGGGCGGCGGCTTGGTTATAAAGGTTGCCAGTGATACCGGCTAACCGGTTTCTATAAGAATTTTTTACCACTACACCTGCTTGTGAATAAATTATTTTTACAAACCACAGCGAGGGTTTTATGCGATTTCCTTTTCTTGTCGCCAGCGTGCTTGGCGGTATTTCCGGTTTGGTTGCTTTCCATTGCAGTGCGCAAACCGCTGACTATGTAGGCGATGGCGTGTTCACCCAGGGCATTGAAGGTCCCGCCGTGGATGCACAGGGCAATCTTTATGCGGTGAGTTTGGCGCAGGCAGCAGCCGATGAAACCCGTGGCGGCACCATCGCCATTATTGATCAGCAGGACAATGCCCAATTGTTTTTGACTCTGCCCAAGGGCAGCACCGGCAACGGCATTCGTTTTGATCGCCAGGGGGTTATGTATGTGGCGGATTACACCGGCCACAATGTGCTCAAGGTAGACCCGCGCACCAAGGCCATTAGCGTTCATGCGCACAGCGATAAAATGAATCAGCCCAACGATATCGCCATCGCTGCCTCCGGTGTGATTTATGCCAGCGATCCCAATTGGGCGGCCTCCACCGGCAACCTGTGGATGATCGCCACCGATGGCACAGTGACCCTGCTGGAAGCGGATATGGGCACTACCAATGGAGTGGAGGTGAGTGCGGATGAAAAGCATCTCTATGTGAATGAGAGCGTGCAGCGCAGGGTGTGGAAATACGATATAGATGCCCGCAGCGGTGCAGTGAGCAACAAGCGCTTGTTGATTCAATTTCCTGATCACGGCCTGGATGGTATGCGCAGTGATGTAGCGGGTAATCTCTACATTGCCCGTTATGGCGCGGGCGAAGTGACGGTGGTATCGCCACACGGCACGGTTATCGAGCGCATTACATTGAAAGGCCAAAAACCCACCAATGTGGCCTTCGGCGGTGCCGATGGCAAAACGGTGTATGTCACCTTGCAAGAGCGCGGTGCGATTGAAACCTTCCGCGCTGAGCGCGCCGGGCGCGAATGGCGGTTGTGGCAACAATAACCTGTCGCTAGCGCGATAAAAAATGCCCCTGACGGATACCGTCAGGGGCATTTTTGTTGGGGTTTTAGCCCGGGGTTAACAACCTAAACTGCCGGAGCCTGCGGTAGTGCCCAAAATATTCAGGAAGCGGTTGAAGTCATTAATACGGCTTTGCACCTGTGCAGGGTTGCCGCCATTGCATTCCAGTGAACCATTGATGGTGCGGATAGTTTCCCCAAAGCCATTGCCGTTGACTATGGAGTTGTGTGCAGGGCGGAAGCCAGCGCCGGATTGAGTCATCCAGAACCAGAGTGCGGTTTGCCAGGCGACGGTTGCATTTTGCTGTACCAGATCGGGGTTGGCGCGCAGGTCAAGGCCCAGCGCATCACCGGCGGCGCAGTAGTTGCCATTCCAACTGAGTTGGATGGGGCCACGGCCATAATATTTTTTCCCGGGGGCGCAGGGGCAGGTTGCCGGATTGCCATCCCAATCGCCGCAGTACTCGCCCTGGGCGATTTCCGTGACATACACCAGGCCTCCAGTCTCGTGGGAGAAGTTGGCCAGCGCTGCTGCCGCTTCGCGTTTTTTCATCGCCAGATCACCCGTGCCGGCAAAGGCGGGATAACTGGCGGTGGCTGCTACCAGCCCGGCGTAGGTGTAGAAGGGGTTGCGGTTGGGGAACATCTGGTTGAACTGGGCTTCACTGACAACGGCGGCAAAGCCGGTGGCAGGCGGGTTGGTAGTTGCGGTGCGCACAATCATGGAGGAGGCGCGGTCATTAAAGTTGCTGATGCAGCTGCTATCACCGCGGATGGTTACCGAGGCGCCACTGAAATCCCAGTTCTCATAGAGTACGGCCTCATAACCGGCGGCGACACGAATGGAGGAGATCTGGTCATTGCGCGCGCCCAACGCGGTCAGCGCATTCACATCAAATGAGCCTGCATTGAAGCCAGCGGACCAGCCACCGTAGTTGCAGTGCTCATACACAGTCACCAGACCAGTGGTGCCGCCACCGCTGCCAACCACTTCGATCCAGTTAAAATTCCAGCCCTCGGTTTGCGCAAATACCCCCAGGTTGTAAGTGCCGGCGTTGATGTACACCGTGCGGCTTACGGTGGTCCAGTTCTGCCAGCCGCCGGTGGCAGGAATGGCAAAGTTGCCCAGCTGGATGGCACCGCCGTTTAAGTCCACCGAGGCTGTTGCCCCTGACGGGCTGGCGACGCGCAGGCGAATGGTGTAGTTGCCGCTGGTGGGAATGGACAGGTTGTTGTACACCAGCCACTCGGTAGCGGTAATCCAGCCGACGTTGTAGCCGCCGCCGGAGTCGTTGGTGATTTCAATATCCACCGCGTCATTGCGGAAGGCGCCGCCGGTGTTGCCGGGCGTGGTATCAAAGAAATTGTTGTAGTTTTCGGCCTGGAACACCACAGCCTGGCTGGGCATGGCCAGCGTTGCGAGCAGCAGGCAGCCGGTTGTGGCCAGATGCCGCACCTGGGTTAAGCGGGATAATAGCGTGATCATCATTATTGTCCTCATCGATAGATGTGATTAGTCAGGTATTCCTTTGGCGCCGGGAATGGCGCTGAACCCTGATGGGGGATTCAGATACCCGGGCCGAGTTGATCATTAGGCAGGCGCTGCGCAATTGAAAGTCCCAGTTTGGTTTTGCCCTTAACTGCCACTTGGTGCGTGCAGGTACGACTTTTACCCTTGTGTTGTTTATGTTGCCGGCGATAAAAGTCGTACCTGAGAATTCTTTGAATCGGACGCCATTGCAGGTTCGACTTTCGGATTTGTGTTGATGCGGTGGGTCGGAGTTGCGGCTAAACGCGACCGCGAGGAGCACTCAAGGCGCTTTCAGGAAACGCGTTAAAATCTGCCATTTTTGTAAATAATTTTCTTCACAATGTCTTTTTTTGCTGATAGCCTAGAAAAAATGCTCGTTTTTTCTGCTATTGGCGCGAAAACAACATGGTTGAAGAAAATAATTTACAATCAAGCCTGGCCTTTCGCCCACTGACCCCCACGGGGAAAGGTTTGGGTGATGTGACGGCACAGCCGGTCGTGGCCGCTGTGGCAGGGCAGGGCTGGAATCTGTTGCGTGAGGATATCAGCCTGCCTGTGGCCGTGCTGAGTGAACGCCGTGTACAGCACAATCTGCAGTGGATGAAATCCTTTATCGACAGCTATGGGCTGAAGTTAGCACCCCATGGCAAGACGACCATGAGCCCGGCCCTGTTTCATCGCCAACTGGCACAGGGCGCCTGGGGCATCACCCTCGCTACCGCACCGCAAGTTCAAGCCGCTTACCATTTTGGTGTGCGCCGGGTCATTCTGGCCAATCAATTGGTAGGGCGCGCCAATATGGCGATCATCTCCCGCTTGCTGCAAGACCCCGGGTTTGAATGCTATGTGATTGTGGATTCAGTCGCGAATGTGCAGCAACTGGGCGAGTTCTTTGCGCAGGCTGGCCAACGCCTGAACCTGTTGTTGGAGTTGGGGGTGACCGGTGGGCGCACCGGCGTGCGCGATGCTGCCGCGTGCGATGCACTGTTGGCCGCTATTGCTGCCTATCCCCATTCCCTCGCGTTGGCTGGTATTGAAGTCTATGAGGGCGTACTGGGTGACGATGCCACGATTCGCGCCTTTTTGCGCCGTGCGGTGCACACACTGATCGCGCTGGATGCCCAGGGGCAGCTCACTGCCAGCAAGGCCATACTCACCGGTGCCGGTTCGGCCTGGTTTGACCTGGTGGCCGAGGAGTGGGCAGGCGTCACCCTGGCGCGCCCACTTGATATTATCCTGCGCCCCGGCTGCTACCTCACCCACGATGTCGGTATCTATAAAGCGGCGGAAACCCGCATTCACGCCAGCAACCCTATCGCCCGCGCCATGCACAGCAGCCTGCTGCCCGCCCTGCAACTCTGGGCCTATGTGCAATCCCTGCCGGAACCCGGTTTGGCGATTCTCGGGCTGGGCAAGCGCGATGCCGCGTTTGATGCGGGGCTACCGGTTCCCGCCTTGCACTTCAGGCCACAAGATCGCACACACACCGGCACGGCGGCTCCCGTCGCGGCGCCTGCTGATTGGACGCTCACCCGAATGATGGACCAGCATGCCTTTATGCAGGTGCCTGTCGATGCCGACCTGCAGGTGGGCGACATGTTGGCGCTGGATATTTCCCACCCCTGCCTGACCTTTGATAAATGGCGGCAGTTGCTGGTGGTTGACGATAACTACACGGTGATCGACGCCGTGGAAACCTTTTTTTAAGGCGCGCCCATGGACGCTCTCTCCTCCTCGCTGTTAACGCCCGGGCAATGGCTGCTGGTCTATGCCGCCATCAGTATTATCGCGCTGATTTTATTGATCGCCCGCTATCGCCTGAACCCCTTTATTACGCTCACGCTGGTATCGCTCGGGCTGGGGTTGATGGCCGGTATTCCAGCAAAAGATGTGGTGTTCGTGTACGAGGCGGGCGTGGGCAAAACGCTGGGCCATATCGCGCTGGTCGTCGCACTGGGCACCATGCTTGGCAAAATGATGGCGGAGTCGGGCGGCGCCGAGCAAATCGCGCGCACCATGATCCGTTGGTTCGGCGAAAAAAATGTGCACTGGGCCATGGTGTTTATCGCCTTCCTTGTCGGCTTCCCGATTTTTTTTGAAGTCGGATTTGTATTGTTAATTCCCATTGCCTTTAACGTCGCGCGGCGCACAGGCACTTCCATGTTACTGGTTGGCCTGCCGATGGTGGCGGGGCTGTCGGTAGTGCACGGCTTGGTGCCTCCGCATCCGGCAGCGATGATTGCGGTGGGCGAGTACCAGGCGAATGTTGGCCGCACTATTTTTTATGCATTGATCGTGGGGATTCCCACCGCCATTATCGCCGGGCCCATTTTTGCCAAATGGATTGCGCCCAAAATCCAATTGCCTGCACACAATCCCTTGGAAGAACAATTTATCCACGCCGATGCAGAGCGTCAGCTGCCCGGTTTTGGCATCACCTTATTCACCATCATGCTGCCAGTGGTATTGATGTTGTTGGGCGGCTGGGCTGATTTGATTGCCGGGCGCGGCACGCGCCTGAATGACTTTTTGTTGTTTATCGGCAACTCTGTTGTTGCGCTGTTAATTGCAACCCTCGTGAGTTTTTACACACTCGGATTAGCGCGCGGATTTAACCGCGATTCTATTTTGAAATTCAGCCACGACTGTTTGGCGCCCACGGCAGGCATCACTTTATTGGTGGGCGCCGGCGGTGGTTTGAATCGCATTTTGGTGGAAGCGGGCATCGCCAAAGAAATTGTTGCCTTCTCATCAGACATGGCATTAACGCCGTTGATGATGGGCTGGTTGGTTGCTGCCTTAATGCGCATCGCCACCGGTTCTGCAACGGTGGCCATGAGCACAGCGGCGGGAATTGTTGCACCAATTGCGCTTGCGGCGGGTTATCCGCATCCAGAATTATTGGTGATTGCCACCGGTGCCGGTTCACTGATTTTGTCCCACGTGAATGACGGCGGTTTTTGGTTAATCAAAGAATATTTCAATATGACAGTCACCCAGACGTTAAAAACCTGGACGGTACTGGAAACCATAATCTCTTTTGTTGCGCTTGCATTTGTATCGCTGCTTGCAGCCATGATGTAAGCGAATTGAACATTTAAAAACAGGTTGTAAAACGATGACGGCTTTGTTCGATATTGTGTACCACATTCGCGCCAGTCGCGATCGTCTCTCGGCCACCGAGCAAAAAGTGGCAGATATTATTTTGGACGATATCGCCTTCGCCGCCTCGGCCAGCATTGATCAACTGGCAGTAAAAGCAAACGTGAGCATTGCAACCATTTCGCGCTTCGCCAAATCCGTTGGCTGCGACGATATTCGCGACCTGAAATTAAAACTGGCGCAGGCCAGCGCCGTAGGTACCCGCTTTTTAGCCGAGGTTCCCGCACTGGAAGAAAGTGCGTTTTATTCGCAAATTTGCAGCGAAGTGGAATCCACTTTGCGCGCGAACCTCGCCCGATTTGTGGAAGCCGATTTTCGCAGCGCGGCCAGCGCATTAAATAATGCGCGCTTGATTTATATCGGCGGCATGGGCGGCGGTTCAACCATGCTTGCAGAGGAAGTGCAGTTTCGTATCGCGCGTTTGGGCATTGCGGTTACTGCCTATCACGACCCGGTATTGTTGCGCATGTTCGCCGCCACCCTGACAGAAAAAGATGTATTAGTGCTGCTGTCTGTCACCGGTGTAACCCCTGAATTATTGGAAGTGGCCGATATTGCACGGGAATACGGCGCGCAGATTATTGTGCTCTCGGCGCCCTCATCGCCGCTCGCCGAAAAAGCCAGTTTATTTATTCCGATTGTCACCGAAGAGACCGATTTTATTTACAAGCCTTCTGCATCGCGTTACGGCATGTTGTTGGCGATTGATTTGCTCGCCACTGAATTGGCCCTGGTGCGCAAAACTGAAAGCAAGGAATTATTGCGCCGGGTGAAGTTTGCGCTGGATGAATACCGTGGCGGCGATAACCGGTTGCCGCTGGGCGATTAAATCGAGGAACTCGTTTGTGACCTTTGATTGTGTGATTTACAACGCGTTGATTCTCGATGGTAGTGGCGCCGCCGCTGTCCGCAGCGACCTGGCCATTAAGGCGGGAAAAATCGCTGCGCTCGGCAGTTTGACCGACGCGGCGTCAGTGAATGTTTTTGATGCGCAGGGACTAGTGCTGGCGCCCGGTTTTATCGACGTGCACACCCATGACGATATTCAAGTCATTCGCACACCCAATATGCTGCCTAAAATTTCCCAAGGCATCACCACGGTAATTGTGGGTAATTGCGGCATTAGCGCGAGTCCGGTCACGCTCAAGGATCATTTACCCGATCCTATGAATTTGTTAGGCAATATCAATGATTTTCGCTTCGCTAATTTGACCAGCTATAAACACGCGGTGAACACAGCGCGCCCTGCAGTCAATGTAGCCGCATTAATTGGTCACACCGCGCTGCGCAATAATCACATGGATCGTCTCGATCGTGTCGCAACGGTGGATGAAATTACGGCGATGCGTGAACAGTTGCGCAATGCGTTAGCCGAAGGTGCACTGGGTTTGTCATCCGGTTTGGCTTACGCCTCCGCCTTTGCCAGCACCACGGATGAAGTGAAACAACTCGCGCAGGAATTAAACGCGGCTGGTGGTATTTACACCACCCATTTGCGCACAGAGTTTGATGAAATTATTGCCGCACTCGATGAAGCGTTTGTGATTGGCGAACACGCGCAGGCGCCGGTCATTGTGTCGCATTTAAAATGTGCGGGCGCGGGCAATTGGGGCCGCAGCGGCGAAGTGCTGGATAAATTGGAACAAGCCGCTGCGCGACACCCGGTCGGGTGTGATTGTTATCCCTACAGCGCCAGTTCATCGACCCTGGATTTACAACAAGTCACCAGCGATTTCGACATAGTGATTACCTGGAGCAAACCGCACCCCGAACAAGGCGGAAAAACATTAGCGGATATCGCACACGCATGGCAGGTGGATCTGCTCACCGCTGCGAAAAAATTGCAGCCCGCCGGTGCGGTGTACCACGGCATGAGCGAAACCGATGTGCAACATATTCTTGCGCATCCACTCACCATGGTCGGGTCTGATGGTTTACCGGTCGACCCGCTGCCTCACCCGCGTTTATGGGGCGCGTTTCCCCGCGTGCTCGGGCACTACAGTCGCGATTTAAAACTGTTCGGGTTACCGGAAGCCGTGCGCAAAATGACACGTTTGTCGGCAGATCGTTTTGGTTTGGATGATCGCGGCCGCATAGAGGTTGGTGCTGCTGCTGATCTGGTTATTTTTAATCCGGATACTGTGAAAGATGCAGCAACCTTTGCCCAACCCCAACAATTAGCGGAAGGTATAGAGGCCGTGTGGGTGAATGGTGTGCTCACTTACAGCGGCAAAAAAATTACCGGCAAACGCGCCGGTAAATTTTTGGAAAGACAGCGGGATTTGCGGATTGGATTTTATTAATTGAATCCCCCAGCCCCCCTTTTTCAAAGGGGGGAAATACAAAGCGCCTCTATTTCGAAGAGGGGAGTACAAAGTTCCCCCTTTGAAAAAGGGGGCCAGGGGGACTCGCTTTTATTCCCCCCTTTGAAAAAGGGGGCCAGGGGGATTTAAAAGCTATTAATCGAGAGAAAGAAAATGTCAG
Source organism: Cellvibrio sp. PSBB023 (assembly GCF_002007605.1). Lineage (NCBI taxonomy): Bacteria > Pseudomonadati > Pseudomonadota > Gammaproteobacteria > Cellvibrionales > Cellvibrionaceae > Cellvibrio > Cellvibrio sp. PSBB023. The sequence continues at coordinate 3,898,576 of NZ_CP019799.1, forward strand.
CAATTAAACGTTACGGTGTTGAAGGTGGTAAAGGAACCGGTGGACAGCATTTGCCCTTTGCGCGCGCGGTGCAAGCCGATGGATGGCTCTATGTATCCGGTCAGGTACCGATGGTAAATGGTGAAGTAATCGATGGCGGTATTGTCGCCCAGTCCCATCAAGCGATTAAAAATGTGCTCGCTATTTTAAGCGAAGCCGGTTACGGCCCGGAGGATGTTGTGCGCTGCGGCGTATGGTTGGATGATCCCCGTGACTTTATGTCGTTTAATCGAGTGTTTATGGAATATTTCGGCGCTAATCCACCTGCGCGTGCCTGCGTGGTTTCCAGCATGGTGGTGGATTGCAAAGTCGAAGTAGATTGCGTTGCCTATAAAAAATTCCACACAGAATAAGAGTGATTAAGCCATGTTTCGTTTGCTGTTGTTGATTGTTGGTCTTACGGTTTCGCTGCTTGCAACGGCACAGTCGCCGTTGTTACCGCTTATGCCTTACCCACAACAACTGGTGCAATCAACAGATCAACCGTCGTTGCAACCGGGGCGCGACTGGCGATTGGCGGTAAACGGAACTGTGACGCCGGAATTAAACGCAGCACTGAAACGTTTTGCGCAACGTACTTATAAACAAACCGGCATTCCTGTTCGCTGGAAAAAAAGCACCGCTGCCAAGGCAACACTAGTGATCAACCTGAAAGATTCACGCAGCATGTCGCCTCACATCAGTGAATGGGATGAATCCTATGAGTTGGTGATTAATCAACAGCAAATCCAACTCAGTGCCAATCAACACCTCGGTGTATTGCGCGCGATGGAAACCTTACTGCAATTGATTGGCGGTGCAGAAAAAACTATTCAACTGCCTCAGGTGAGCATTCGCGATGTGCCGCGTTTTCCGTGGCGAGGTTTATTGCTGGATACCTCGCGGCATTTCTTTTCGGTGGACACCATCAAGCGCCAAATCGATGCAATGGCTGCAGCGAAATACAATATATTTCATTGGCATTTAACCGATGACCAGGGTTGGCGTTTTGAATCCAAACGCTATCCAAAATTACAGGCCTTGGCATCTGACGGGCAGTATTACACTCGCAAACAAATGCGCGAGGTTGTCGCTTATGCGCAGGCGCGCGGTATTCAAGTCTTGCCAGAAATAGATGTGCCCGGTCATGCCAGTGCTATAGCGGTAGCCTATCCGGAATTAATGTCGGCCCCTGGCCCTTATGCGATGGAGTACCGCTGGGGTGTGCATAAGCCCACGCTGAATCCTGCCAACGAAAACGTGTACGTTTTTATTGATGCCTTAGTCGCAGAAGTAAAAGCATTATTTCCTTTTGAATACTTGCATATTGGTGGTGACGAGGTAGATCCGGAGCATTGGGATAATAATGCCGATATACAAGATTTTATGCAGGCGAATAAGCTGAAGGATAGTCATGCACTGCAGGCTTATTTTAATCAGCGAGTGCAGCAAATCTTGCAAAAACACCAACGCAAAATGATCGGTTGGGATGAAATACAGCACAAGGATCTGCCAAAGGATATTGTGATCCAATCCTGGCGCGGGCCTGATGCGGTTAGTGAATCCGTTGCTGCCGGTTTTCAAGCGATTTTATCAACCGGTTATTATTTGGATCAGCCGCAGTCGGCGGCCTATCATTATCGTAATGACCCAATACCACCACCGCCTTATACCCACAGTGCATTGGTATCAAGTGATCAACAGGACGCGCTATCCAGTTGGTCGTTTGTGATGCCGCGTAAACGGGGGAGCCCGGTGACGGGCAGTTTCACCTTGATTGATGTGCAAGAAGGATTCGTTGATTTTACCGGCAAATCGCGCCGTGCTGTGGTCGTGCAAAAAAGCGAAAAAGATGCTGCCGTATTTTCATTGGATACCTGGATGGGGCCTGTTGAGTTTCGGGTGAAATTTAGCGGCGATGAATTGCAAGGTGTTGCGATTGTAGGTAATGCGCCCTATGCGCTATCCGGTAAAAAAAATGCACCAAAAGTGATAGCGAAAAGCGAAAAAGTGACTCCACTGAGTGCACAATCCCAGCGTTTAATTCTCGGTGGTGAAGCTGCGTTGTGGGCTGAAATTGTCGACGAGCAGTCCATAGACCTGCGGCTCTGGCCGCGTGCATTTATTGTTGCTGAGCGGCTCTGGTCGGCGCAAGAATTGCAAGATGAAAATGTAATGTACCAGCGCATGAATGCAATTGCGGCCTGGGCAGAAAAATCGACAGGCTTATTGCACCGGCAACAAACCGAGCGCGCCTTACAGCGACTGTTTAGCAGCAAGGATATCCAGCCCGCCGCGGTATTTATTGAGCTTCTGGAACCGGCTTACTACTACCATCGGCAACACGAAAAATCAGCTAATGAAAGTTATTCCAAGGTGGACCCACTCAACCGCTTGGTGGATGCGCTACCGGCAGAAAATGATAGCTTGCGGCAATTTAATCAGCGCTTGACGCGCTGGTTGGTAAATCCGGTAGCAGGAAACGATTACAGCGCATTGCGCGCGCAATTGCAGCGCTGGTCAGGCAATCGCGCAGCATTGGCACCATTGTTGAAGGAGCAGCCTTCATTGAATTCGCTGGCTGACAAAACGCAGGAAATTGTCGAGCTTACGCAGATGTTGCTTGATAAACGTTTACATCAGCAGTCGCTCTCGCCTGCAGAGCAAAAAACCTTGGAAAAACAGTTATCAAACGACCTGCAGATAGAGCAGGAAATGATAGTTGCTTTAGTATTTTCGGCAGAAAAAATCCTGAATTCGTTTACACGCCACTGAGGTGGATAAATTAATGCGGGATTATTGTAAATTTATTTGACAACGTTGTCCTTTCGCGGTTAAGTTCATCTAGCCGGAAGCTATTAAGATCGCGTAGGTGGCGAAGAATAATTAACGAAGCGTAGACCTGTTGGATGACAGGGGTGGCAATGATCCTAATCATGCCTACTGCACTACGACTCAATGTGCCTATGGGTAGACTGATATGGTTGAAGTAGCACTCTTGGCAATAAAAGACCTGTCGTTGCTGATGAGCAGTGCGTTGGTGTTGATACTGTTGTGTTTGTTGATCTTACGTCCACATCAAAACGCGTTTCGCTATGTATACAGGTGTTGCCTCGTACTGTTTTTTGTTGTGGGCATAGTGCGCATGCTCGCATCCTTGCTGGATTGGGATATAGATGTTGATGCCGCACTACTGCTGGTCATCAACAATATTTTATTCATGGTTGGCTGTGTGTTTTTTTGGTTGGGCCCCCGCTGGTTTATGCACGCCCCGCTTATTGCTCGCGGCGCACGACATTCGGGTTCCCATTCACACAAATTGACAAGCGACGAATCCGGCACAGTTGCCGACGTTATCGCCATGGAAACCCAGCCGCAACTGGCGGAAAAGTTAACGGAATTTATGGTGTTGCAAAAACCTTATTTGGAGCCGCACATCACCGTAGAGCGCCTTGCCGCCAAGTTAAATGTATCGCCCAAATTATTGTCGAGCACTATTAATAATGAGTTGCACATGAACTTTTTTGAGTTGATAAGCAACTACCGTGTAGCGGAAGCAAAACAACGTTTACTGGATGCGGAACTCAGTGAAAAACCCATCTGCGAAATCATGAAAAGCTGCGGTTTTAACAGTAAGTCCGTATTCAACCAGGCATTTAAGAAAGCGGTTGGCGTTACTCCCAGTCATTATCGCCAACAGCATAATCAACCGTGATTTGGCCTTTTTTCTTGCAGGCATAACGCAGATAACACCCGCGATAATTGCGCTGTTTTATATAAGGCTTTTAAGGTTTTCTAACGTTCGACTTTTGGTAAACGGCAGTTCGACTTTTCGTTTACTGTGGCGCCAAAAAAAACAGAATGTTAGTTTCAGAATTTGCGCTTCAACGAAAAAATAATGGCACTTTTTGTATTGAGTGGTGTTCAGCCGATCAATCATTAACAGTTGCTTCAAGTGCAAATGGGGAAAGTCATCGGATTTATAAAGCAATCATTCTTTATAGGTACCGGTATTTTTGCGAGAGAAAAAACTAAAGGGGTTACTTATGTTTAACAGCAAAAAAGGTGTGACAGAAATGTCCGGGAGCCACTTCAAGCGCTCACTGCTCGCCGTATCTATTATGGCGCTCAGCGTTCCAACGTTTGCACAAACCAATAGCACATCTAACGAGATGGAAGAGGTTGTTGTAACCGGCATGCGCAATAGCTTGGATACAGCACAAGAATTAAAGCGTAATGCTGACACGGTAAAAGATGTTATTACTGCATCTGATATTGGCGCATTGCCGGATAAATCTGTAACCGAAGCCTTGCAGCGTGTTCCAGGTGTAACCATTGAACGGTTTGCATCTTCCGATGACCCAAAACACTATGCTGACGAAGGTACCGGTGTATTGGTGCGCGGTCTGGATCGCGTGCGCTCGGAAATTAACGGCCGCGATGCGTTCAGTGCTAACCCTTGGGGTGGCCTGAGCTATGAAGATTTTCCGGCAGAGTTGTTAGGTGCGGTAGAAGTTGTCAAAAACCAAACCGCTGACCTGATTTCAGGTGGTATCGCGGGCACGGTTAACCTGATTACCCGCAAGCCATTCGATTCCGATGAGCGTTTGCTTTCTTTCAACGCTAAAGCTAACTACGGTGATTTCCGTGAAGAAGTTACCCCGTCATTCTCTGCTCTATTTGCAGATAGTTGGGAGACAAGTGCCGGTAAATTTGGTTTCTTGGTTGCAGGGTCCCAATCAGAATATAAATCGCGTGGTGATGGTGTTGGCTTGGGGAACTTCCAGTCGCGCGGGGTAGATAACACCGTCGTTTATGATGAATGGGGAACTCCTGGAGTAGGTATTACACCCGGCAGTTTCTCGCACCCTTGTGTTCCGGGTGACCCTGGTTGGCGTAATTGTGACAATCTGGGATTCCCTGACGCTGTTAAATACACTGCTGCTGATGCGCCTTATGAAGGCTCGGCACTTACTGGTCAAGAAGAAGGGGTAACTTGGTATACGCCTTCGCAGTATCATATGAGTACCGCTGAGAATGACCGCGAGCGTACCGGTTTTACTACCTCGCTACAGTGGGCTAACAACGATGAAACCGTTGTTGCTACTCTGGAGCATATCAACTCCAAAGCCTCGCTGGAGTATGATGAGCGCCGTGTTGGTCATGCTGCCCAAGGCTTCAAGGGTTTTATGGGCAGTTCGCATGATTGGCTGGATCAGGCCGATGCTGGGCGCCCTAGAACCTTTGATGCTAATGGTCATTTGACATCGGGTGTGGGTGTGAGCAGCAATGCTGAGGTTCCACTCTTTTATATTACTCGTTGGAACTACAACGAAAATACGGTTGAAGATACTTCGTTCAATCTGGCACTGACTCCTTCTGATCGCCTGAAAATATCTCTTGATTATCAACACATAGATTCTGAAAAGCTGGTGCATAACTACAGTATGTCGGGCCAGACGCGCGGTGGCGCAAATGCTTCGGGTACGCTATTACCCTTCTTCCTCGATTTGCGTGGCGATCTCCCCACTATCGAGTACCTGAATACTACGGATTTTACCGGCTGGATCAATGAAAGCGCGCTGGAGCCGGAGGTGTTTATCGGTTCGGGTATGCAACAGGAAGAACTCAATAATGCTAAATCAGACAGCTTTAAAATTGATGTGGAATACGCGCTGGATGGCATTTTCACAGCAGTCAAGGGCGGTGTTTATTTCACCGATAAATCTCTGACCGTACGTGATACTGAGTATGCTGGCTGGTCACCCATTTCTACCGCTTGGGTCAATGATCAACGTTCTGCTTCAGCGGCGGTAAATCATCCTGAACTGTACGAAAGAATTGATTTCTCAGATTTCTATAACGGCGAAGTCCTGCGGGGTGATATACAGAGCTTCCTGTTCCCTAGCGTCGATTTGGTAAAAAACTACGCTCAATCCCTGCGCGATGGTTGTGCAGCTGGCTGGTCTACCGTGGGCGATTCTGCTGGTAATGCTGCGGATAAGAGCGGCGGCTGTGCCATTCCTTATGAAGATATGGAGGAGCGTAACGGCACTCATTTTGCGCCGTATGATATAAGTGAATCCGGTGAGAAGCGTACAGAGTTTTACCTGCGTGGTGATTTCGAGTTTGCGGATCTGGCCGTACCTATTAAAGGTAATGTTGGTCTTCGCTATGTTAACTATAAATTGGAATCTACCGGTTACACGGTGTTGCCGCCTGCAGGTAGTCGTGGCAGTGCACAAACGGCTGCATTCCTGCTAGCTCAATATCCGAGTGTTTATAACCTTGCTGGTGGTGAGTCGCAATTAAGCACGGTTGAGGGTACCGACTACGATACTGTTTTGCCGAGCTTGAACCTGACCTTTGGTATTACTGATGATCTAATCGTTCGCTTTGGTGCATCCCAAGGTTTGTATTACCCAAGTCTGTTGGATACTCGCAACCGGGTGATCCTTGGCATGGATGTTGATCCGCTGCTTCAAGATGAGTCTTTGCCGCAGGATGAAACCAGCAACCCGGTTATTGGTATCGAAAGTGTTTCTCTCACCGCTCAGGCCAGCAACCCCTTCCTGGAACCTGAAGAGTCGGTCAACTTCGATTTAACCACTGAATGGTATTTTGCTCAGGCGGGTTCGGTGAGTGTTGGCGTGTTCCATAAAGAATTGGATAACATCATCCGCAACAGACAATTCGATCTGAGTTTCACTCACGATGGTGCAGAGAATGTTGTTTCTGCCTATGGTCCGGCTAATACCGGTTCGGGTACGATCCGTGGTGTGGAGTTCTCCTACTCGCAGTTCTACGATATGTTGCCAGGAGCTTGGAGTGGTTTAGGTTTACAATTTAACTATACCTTTATTGACCAAAGTGGTCTGGAAGACCCTAATGGTGCGATAGCACCGGGCACTCGCTTTAACGCCGCTGGTGAGCAGATTATTGATGAGCGTAATACCTTCCGTGTATTCAGCGGTTTGCCGTTACAAGGTTACTCTGACGAAAACCTGAATATTGTTGGTATGTATGAATACAACGATATTTCATTCCGTCTTGCGTACACATGGCGCTCTGAGTACCTGTTGACGTTGCGCGAGTCTGAAGACTTCGCGCCTGTTTACGCCAAAGCAACAGGAATGATGGATGCGAGCCTGTACTACGCCATCAACGACACCTGGAAAGTTGGTATCGAAGGCAGCAACCTGCTTAATAATGATACCAAGACGCAATATCAGATGAATCAGGAAGGTTTAAGAACTGATGCGTTAAGCTTCACCACTGACCGTCGTTACGCCTTGAGTGTCCGAGCAACTTTCTAATAGTTGTTTCATTGAAATACGCTGATAGATATGTGTGAAAAAAACGCGCCGCAGTAATGCGGCGCGTTTTTTAGTGAAGTACTATTTTGTGATTTTCTCTTTAGTTAGATACAGCTAAACGACCATGACCGTACATGGTGAAGATTTTATGGATTCGATTTTACTATGCAAAATAATTTGAACTCTATTTGTATTGTCGGTGGTGGAACAGCAGGTTGGATGGCTGCTAGTTTGTTGTCTTCCTCGCTGCAAGGTACGGGTATAAAAATTACCGTTGTTGAATCACCAGACATTGCCATTATTGGCGTAGGTGAGTCTACTGTACCCTCAATTCTGGAGTTTTTGCGTGTTTGTCGAATTAACCTGAAAGAATTTGTTCAAGCTACATCGGCGAGTTTTAAACTGGGGATTCGCTTTGAAGATTGGCTAAAACCTGGTGAGCATTATTTTCATCCTTTTGGTCGAGTTGGGCAGGATCTGCATGGTTTTGAATTTTACCAGGCATGGTTAAAAACCTGTGCTGATGGACATGTATCGCGTTGGGTTGATCATTCACCTTGCGCAATCATGGCTGAAAATCATCGATTTATGTTGCGCCCTCCGCAGGAGCAAAATTGGGTGTTGCGTAACACTGGCCATGCGCTGCATTTTGATGCAGTTTTGGTTGCTCGCTATTTACGGGAGTTTTCATTAGCTCGTGGGGTAGAGCGAATTGAAGCAACGGTTGATAACGTGATTGTTGATGAGCGCCAATTTATCAGTGCGTTAGAACTAAATAACGGTACGACAATTACTAACGATTTTTTTGTGGATTGCACTGGTTTTAAAGGTCTTTTAATTGCGGAGGCCTTAAACGTTGGCTACGAGGACTGGACCCATTACTTACCCTGCAATCGTGCAATTGCTGTGCAAACCACTAATACCGGCGAGCCTTCACCCTTTACTACTGCTACCGCCCGTGAAGCGGGTTGGACCTGGAAAATTCCATTACAGCATCGCACCGGCAATGGCTATGTTTTTTCCGGCGAACACTGTTCTGATGAAAAGGCCATTGATACCTTGTTAAAAGCAGTTGATGGTGAATTGCTTATTGAACCGCGTGTGATTCCTTTTACCACTGGTCGCCGCAAAAAAGTCTGGCACAACAATTGTCTGTCGGTAGGGCTTGCCTCCGGCTTTTTGGAACCATTGGAATCAACTGCCATTCATTTGGTGTATAAAGTATTGCTGCGTTTTATTAGTCATTTCCCCGATAAAGATTTTGATCTGCGTGTTGAGCAAGCGTTTAACCAAAAGATCAATCTTGATTATCAAGAGGTACGCGACTTTATTATTTTGCATTATTGCACCACCAACCGTGATGATACTGAATTCTGGCGCTGGTGCCAGAATATGCCTATACCTGATTCATTGAATGAAAAAATCCACTTATTTCGTGAGCGCGGTGAGTTAGAACACAGCTATGGCCAATTTTTTAGTCAGGACAGTTGGTGTTCAATTCTAGAAGGCATGAATGTACGTCCAAAAAAATATCACCCATTAATGGATGGATTTGACAGTCAGGGGCTGGCAAAAACATTGCGAGAAAATGTGCAGGATATTTACTCAACCGTAATGCAAATGCCAAAACACGGCGATTTTATCCGGCAACACTGCGCAGCAAAAAAAGTGCTGTAAACGTTGGAACCTTTCCATACAGGTAACGAATGATATGACGGTCTATAAGCAGATCCCTGAATATCGCGGGCTTCAAGCGCAACAATTTTTCGAGCAAATTGCTGTTGAGCAAAGACCCGTGGTTATGCGTGGTTTTGCTCAGGATTGGCCATTAGTGGCAGCAGCAAAAAAAACGCCGCAAGATTTTGCTGCTTATCTGGTACGTTTTTACACCGGTAAAAAAGCCAGAATTTTTGTCGCACCTCCTGCCGCTAATAAACGCTTTTATTATAACGATGATATGACCGGTGTGAATTATCTTAGCGGTGAGGAGCGCGTGGATTTATTTTTAGGGCGTTTGCTGGAATTGATGGATAGGGAAATTTACCCTGCCATCTCTATGCAAAACTCTTTGCCCAGTGAGTTGCTTCCGGGATTGAGTGAGGAAAATAAGTCCAACTTTTTTCCTGATATTGAACCGCGTCTGTGGGTTGGTAATGAAGGTATTGTCAGTACCCACTATGATGGCTCTGACAATATCGCTTGCGTGGTTGCCGGGCGCAGGCGCTTTGTGTTGTTTCCACCGGAGCAGCTTGGCAATTTATATCCAGGCCCACTCAACTTTACGCCAGCAGGTGCGCCCACCAGTATGGTCAATTTGCATGAGCCGGACTTTGAACGTTATCCCCATTTCAAAACCGCACTGGATAATGCCTATTCGGCAGAACTGGAGCCGGGCGATGCCATTTTTATTCCCATGCTTTGGTGGCATCATGTGGAGTCACTGGAAAAAGTGAATGCATTGATGAACTACTGGTGGAATGGTTCTTCTGCGAAAGGAGCAACATCACCAAGTCCGATTGACAGTTTGAATATCGCCTTGTTGGCGATGCGTGATTTAACACCCAAGCAACGCAATGCCTGGCGCTGTATGTTTGACCATTATTTGTTTAATCAGGGTATAGATCCGACTTCTTATATTCCTGAGCATCAGCAGCATGTACTGGGAAAATTGTCGCCAGAGTATATCCGGGCGGCTAAAGATTCTTTTATCGAAAAATTAAAGAAATAATAGTTATGCAAAAGCCACAAAAAATAGTGATCGTCGGTGGTGGTACAGCAGGGTGGATGACTGCTAATTTATTAGCCGCTCGTTGGGGCGGTATAGAAATTGGTTTGCTGGAATCCAGTGACATCGGCATTATCGGTGTAGGCGAAGGTTCAACACCCCATTTAAAATTCTTTTTTGATGAGGTAGGCATTGAAGAATCAGAGTGGATGCCTCGTTGTAACGCGACCTATAAAAATGGTATTTCATTTGTAAATTGGTCATCCATTCCCGGATTCGAGAGTTATTTCCATCCATTTCCTGCACAAACAGATGACATTTTTACTGTCCCGGCTTTTTTAAGCAGCATTCATGCGCGTATGCAAGGCTATAACGTGAATGCGCATCCGGATTCTTATTTTTTAGAAACCTATATTACCCAAAAAAATCTTGGCCCTATCCCAACAGAGAATTTTCCTTTTGGTGTTGCCTACGGATACCATTTTGATTCGGGTTTGTTGGGGCAATATCTTGCTGAAAAAGCTGTCAGCAGGGGTGTCAAGCGTATTTTTGGCACGGTGACAGAAGTGCTAATGAATGAGTCGGGCGAGCTTTCATCGGTGCGTCTGGATGATGATAGCCAGTTGGCGGCTGACTTTTTTATCGATTGCTCCGGGTTTAAATCATTGCTTTTACAAAGTGCATTAAAAGTCACCTATAAAAGTTTTAAAGAAAATCTCTTTAATAATGCGGCGGTAGTAATGCCGACAGCAATGGCTGAAATCATACCTCCTGAAACTAAATCAACAGCTCTTTCAAATGGCTGGGCATGGAAAATTCCATTAACCAATCGCTTTGGCAATGGTTATGTGTACAGCGCCGATTACATTACGCCAGACCAGGCCGAAGCAGAACTCAGGCAACACTTGGGTATGCTCGATAGTGATGTTGCTGCCAGACACTTGCAGATGAAGGTAGGGCGAGTTGAAAAACATTGGGCAAAAAATTGTGTAGCTGTAGGCTTGTCCCAAGGATTTATTGAGCCATTAGAAGCAACTGCACTTGCCTTGTCGTTTAATACTGTTTCGGCGTTTATTAAATGTTACGAAAAAGGCGCATATACCAATCAATATGAAGATGAATTTAATAAAGAAATGAATGCACGATTTGATGGTGTGAGGGATTATATTGTTTGCCATTACAAAGCGAACCAGCGAAAAGATACGGATTATTGGAAAGATAATGCGGCCAATACACATTTGTCAGATGTGCTAAAACAAGTGCTCCATTTCTGGCAGGCGGGTGGTGATTTTGCAAAAAATATGTATGCCAATAATTTGATAGGTAGTTATCAACCAAAATCCTGGGCCTGTTTGCTTGCAGGTTATGGTGTTTTCCCTCCATTGCGCGCTAGTGAAAATGATGATCACTACAAGTCTCTACATGATATGGCGCAATTGGCAGATTTTATTCGCCGATGCGGACTGAATTTTAAAAAGCATAATGAATTACTTCGGTTAACGTAAATTAATTGTATTGGGTAATAAAGTACGCATCTTTAGTGTAGAAAATAATAACTACCCGATCTTTTTTATGAATACTCTTCTTTTTACCGTTCGACTTTCGGCGTTACCAAAAGTCATCATTGTCGCTACCAAAAACAGCTGCTAGTGTTTCATTGAGTGGTTTTATCTGGCGAATGTTTAACGCGAGCAAGGCGATGCAAAGCAATAACAAAAAACTGATACCGGTTATGTGTTCGATCAATATCATTATGTTAATGACGTTTTTCATCGCCCTTTGGTATGTATGACTCTATTTATAAACTTCCCGTGACTTGCCAGAGCTTGCTCTGGCTTTTTTGTATCCGAGGGTTTGTGCCCAAATGGGTGGGTGTGGAGAGGTTGCTGAGCGCGTAAGGATTGGTTAAACCAATTTTTACCTACTGGCGGTGGATCCAAAAAGGCTTACACTGCGTAAACCAACTACCACACAACACGAGGATTGATTTGTGAAAAGCCTGATGAAACCACTGATTGCACTTGCTGCCCTGACCTTGGCGCAAGTGACTTATGCGGCTTGCCCGGAGTATATGCAGGGCGAGTATCGCAAGTTGCACTCCAAAGAGATGGTGAATATTTGTGAGTTGATGGAAAACAAGACAGTACTGGTGGTGAATACTGCTAGCCACTGCGGTTTCACTTCTCAATTCAAAGGGTTGGAAGCGCTACACAAGAAATACCAGGCAAAAGGTTTGGTTGTCGTTGGGTTTGCCAGCGATGACTTCAAGCAGGAAGATGCCGATGAAGAAAAAGCGGCTGAAATCTGCTATCTCAATTACGGCGTGACTTTTACTATGTTGTCACCAACCGCAGTCACTGGCGACAAGGCCAATGCCCTGTTCAAAGCCTTGGCGGAGCAGAGTGAGCAGCCAAAGTGGAATTTCAACAAGTACTTGCTGGGTAAAGATGGCAAGGTCATAGAACACTTTGGCAGCATGACCAAGCCTGACTCGGCGAAGCTGGCAGCCGCTATAGATAAGGCGTTATAAGCTTTTTAACTGCACCGTCCTGACAAATGCCCGACAATGAGTGTGCACACTCTTGTCGGGCATTTGCTTTTCCTTTCCCAGAATCCAGTTCTTTATTGACAACCTTGTCATTCTATTGCGGTTCTTTTTGATGCTGTCGACGGTTACTCATTTGTTTCCCTTGTTGGTTACCCATCTCATTTAAAATGTTACCGATGGCAACAAAAATATTGGAATCGGTTACATTTTTATTGGCCAAATATTTGTCAGTAAAATTATTTTTATATTTTGTTTGCTTCGCTTGTATAGGTATTTGCAACGGATTTTTACGCAAAAAAAGTGATTTTTTAATAATTATTAGAGGCTTGTATCACTAGTAATAGATAAAAGCTGCGTGAATTTATCCCGAATCTTCAATTTCCAATTAAAAATACAGCCGTTTCAAAATGTAACCGTTAACATATTTGTGTTGAAACCGATTACATTTTATTCCATTATCATGTCTGCCAAAAGCTATAAATGTCCCCTGAGGTTAACTGGACGGGAGGCAAATAATAAAAGCGATATACCCATGAACCAAAATCCGCGTGATATCCCTATTCGCTTTGTTGTGACCAGCAGTGCACGTTTTTTAGATATACCAATAACAATATGAGGAAGTGAGCAATGATTAAACCCAATGGTTTTAACCCCAGAAGAAAAGCCCTGGTGCTAGCGATTAGCTGCGCACTGGGTGGCTTGTCGGCCACTGCACTGGCTCAACAGGCGCCCGCTGCCGACGAGAATCTGGAAGAAGTAATTGTAAAAGGTGTGCGTGCCTCACAGGCACAAGCGATTGATATCAAACGTAATTCAACCATGGTGGTGGACTCTATTGTGGCGGAAGATATCGGTAAGCTGCCTGATACCACCATTACCGATTCGTTACAGCGAGTGACAGGGGTACAGATTAAACGTGAAGCAGGTGAGGGTACCTCGCTCAATGTGCGCGGCATGCCACAGGTATTAACTACTCTGAATGGCGAGCAGTTCCTGAGTCCATGGAGTATCAACAAAGTAGAAGCTAACTTTTCTGATATTCCTGCAGGACTGATCTCTGGTGTGGATGTGTACAAGTCACAAGATGCTTCCATGTTGGCGGGTGGTATTTCCGGCGTTGTCGATCTTAAGACTTGGGATCCAAGCAAGTTGAATGAAGGTCTTACCGTTAAGGTTCGTCTGGAGGGCGCCACAGGTGAATACTCGGGGCGCGAATATGATGAAGATGGCAGCAAATCACGCCGTGCTCCTGACTACAATCTCGGTCTGGTTGCTGGTTTTAATAATGGTGATAATTTCTCGATCATTGGCTCACTTTATGCCGCTGAAAGCTATAACGCTAACTACTCCATGTGGGAAGGCCAAACCTTTGCATTTCTCGATCAGACCGGCGGAACACCTACCGATATGTACGATCTTGATGGCGATGGTGACCTGGTTAATGACTGGTATATCGTGCCCGAGCAATTTGCGGCGAGCAGTCAGTTTGTTGAGCGGGAGCGCTTTGGCGGTTCCTTAACCGGTGTATTTGATATCAATGATAACTGGAGCGTTCGCGGCGATATCTTCTATACAGAGATGGATAAATATGATCGCGGTGTATCGGCACAATTTAACGCCAAGCAAACGCCGGATGCGTGGAGTGTAAACAATACGCCGGCTAAGGATCCCTACGAGGGTACCTTTAATGCCCTTCAGCCTGGCTCGATTGTTTCTCCCGGTTCTGCTATTTCATTTGTCGATGCTCAGGGTAATCCACGAACTATTAACATCAACACGCTTCAGGTTGCCGAAGTGTGGGCGGCGGACTTTCAGTCGGTATCCAAAAATACCGTCGAAAAAACTGCCGCGTATAACACCAATTTTGAAGTGGCCTATACCGATCATGAGTCATTCGAGGCCAAATTCCGCGTCATTCATGCCAAGGCAGAAATGCAACAGCGCAAGGCCACTTTTCAGCAGGGAACGCCTGGCTGGCTGTGGGTAGATGACGATGGCATTCCCGGTAAGGACCCGGTGGATGGCTATCATATGACCGTTGATTACCGGGGTGATTACCCTAGCTTTTCTTATGAAGGCGATGTGGCTGATGCGAACTTCCTAAAGCAGTATCAAGGTTTTGCGGAAGGATTTAACACCGATGCAGAGCTGAATGTCGCACGTATTGATGTAAAGAGTATCTTCGATGCTTCTCATGTCGAGTCTATGGAAATGGGCGTACGCTACGGTAGCCGCGAAGCTAACTACAACAAGTTCTATTACGTCACGCCTACTGGACGTTATTCCAACTATAACGATCCGCGTGTGCCTGCAGACAAGCGTTACAAGCTCTTGCCGGGTAATGCAGTTTGGCAAAAATATCCCGACTGGTACAAATTTGTATTCTCTGAAACTGATGCCAATTTGATCGATGTCGGTGGTTTGGTTGACAATGGTTTTAGCGCTGCCGATACCAGTGTGTTCTACGATTTTGGTCCCATTAAGGGCTTTGAAAACGGTGTGGCAGCGTTGGCGCCAAGTAACTGGGATTCACCTTACGATTTCATGAATCGTCTATACCCAGGTACTCGCACAGTGAACGAGCCGGGTGAAACCTATGCAGTTACCGAAGACACCATGAACGCTTATGTGCAATTCAACTTTGCCAATGATGATGAAGGTCTGTTCGGTGTTCCCTATAACGCCAATCTTGGTTTGCAGGTAGCACATACTGCCCGTGAGGTAGGTAAAAGTGTTGTACCTGAGGTACTCGACTCATTTAACTCTATTGGTTATGACGACTGGCAGAAAATTGCCTACGTCTATGAAACCGATACGATCAATCACTCATATCTTGAGCTGCTTCCATCGATCAGCGTAAACCTGTTTCCGCGCGATGATGTGATTTTGCGTGCGAGTGCAGCGCGTACCATGACCAATAACGACATGGATACTATTGGCTCATCAATGGTGCTTTGGTATTCCCGTTGTGTGAAAACTGATGAGGACGGTAATCAGGTTCAGATTCTTGATCCTAATACCGGCGCATTGGTGGCTGACTATGTAGGTTGTGTAGGTGGGGGTAGCGATAAAGGCGATCCTTACATAAAACCTTGGATGGCCAATGTGTATAACCTGTCATCTGAATGGTACTTCGATGAATCTGCCATTTTAGGTTTGGGTATTTTCTATATCGATGTTGATACTGCCGTTCAGAATTATCAAGAGCAGCGTCACTTCCTGGATATGGATGGCATGGATCGCAATCAGTACGCGACTATTTGGTCAACCCGCAATACTGGTGCAGCTGATTTGTACGGCGTGGAATTTGGCTATAAGCAGCCATTCACTATGTTTGACAGCTGGTTCAATCGTACCGGTGTTGAGCTTAACTACACTTGGTCGCATTCAGAGTCGGAAGATATGGATATTGAAGGCAACCAATTACCATTGGTATCCAACTCGGAGCATCAAGCCAACCTGATTCTCTGGTACGACTACGAAGGTCTCAATGTGCGCTTGGCCTACAACTGGCGCAGTGAAGAGTACGCCGGTATGGCTGGCGTGAATAACGCAGCAGGCAACGCTTTCAATTTGGCTAATTGGATGGAGCCTGCTGGCTATGTGGACTTGTCCGTTTCCTACAACATTAATGATTACGTCAATGTGTTTGTAAACGGCACCAACCTGACCGGCCAAAGCCGTAAAGGCTATACCCAATATGAAAGCCAATTCCACAGTCTGTGGGTTCAGGAAACCCGCTATTCTGCTGGCGTGAATCTGACTTTCTAATTAATCGAGCGGCATAAAACGATAAACCCGTTTGAGGCGATTTGGAGAATTCTATGAGAACAAAAATGACGTTATTGGCATCGTTAATCGGTGCAAGTTTGTTAGTAGGTTGTGGCGGTGGCGATATGCTGAGTCGTTCCGATTCAGAAACCCACAAGCTCACACCAGAGGTGGTAGTAGAAGATCCGTTGGCGGCTCGCCCCTCGGAGAATGCCCCCGTGTTGCGTACCAATGAAACCAAAATCATGTGGACGGATGGCGAGCGTCATGTGTTACCGGTTGGCATCGAATTGGATTACGGTGCTGATTCGACTGAGCGCTTTGGTGCGGTGAGCGAAATTGCTAAGGTGTCAGCGGGTGCTATTCGCTTGGTACTGACACCGGAAACACCAGTGGCTAATCTGGAGGCGGCATTAAATCGTGCTGCTACCGAAGGTCTCTTCATTAACCTGACACTAAACGACCCAGCGCTCTATTGTAAGGATAGCGGCGCGGAGCTATTGCGCCTGACCAAGGAAACTTGGTTTGGTAAATTTCGTCCGATCATTGCACAGGATCAATACCAATCCATGCTGATGATCAGTATTGCGCGTGGTTGGGGGCCTAAAGAGGTTTTTGATCCTACCTCCTCTGGCTATCGCGAATACATGGATTACACCAAAACCCTGATCCGTGATTTCCGTAAAGCTGGGTTCAAGTTGCCACTGGTGGTCGAAGCCCCCGGTTGTGGTGAGGATTTCAATGCCTTTGACGCAAACCGCGTACGTGAATTGTTGGCGGCAGATACCGAGAAAAATCTCATTTTTGGTTTGGCTGCCAAAGGCAAAACCTATAACACCTCGACCAAAATCTCCAACGCCGTGAATGTTATTCGCGCCCAGCGTGCACCGGTGATTATCACTGAAGTGGGTGGTAGTGATGTGGTAGAGAAGGGTGCCAAAGTAGAGCAAGTGTTGGATGGCGCATTTGGCGATGTTGCGCTGTCTGTAAATCCACAATGGCAAGGGCCGGGTGATAAAATCGCTTACCTCTTTCCCTTTGCAGCGACGCAGAATCTACAAAACACACAGCTGAGTTTTGACATCAGCTTCGACGATGCCTATCTCAACGCGGATTATCTTGCAATGGAAGGGGCAGTCTCTATGGGCTACCAGCTTTACCTGCGTGATGTGAATGATAACTATGCAAGTATCAAAGGGGATGAGGTGAAAAACGCATCCTCTGGCTGGAATAGCATTACTTACAAAATTGGCGCGAGCATGCCTACTGCTGGTTTTGTGTCTGACGGTTTTGACATGACCCAAGTGGTAGCAGTCGGTGTGGAGATTGCTGCTCAGGACAAGCCATCCTCAGTAGCTGGTCCTATCAAGTTTGATAACTTTAAGCTGATTGAGGGTACTGGGCCGGCAGTGGTTTATGCCAGCGATTTTAGTGCTGGTGTTGATGGGTGGAAAAACTCCCAATGGCAAGGCAAAACAGCCTCCATTGACGTGGTTGATGGTGAAGCTACAAAAGCGCTTTCACTTGTGCCGCAAGATGATCAGTTTGAAATTACACGCACTGGTTTGGTTGTAGATCTGACGCAACCATTTACGATGACCGCACGCATTTATATTCCTGCTTCCATTACCAATTTTGGTATGGGGATTTTTGCAGCTAACTCAACCAATTGGGCTGGCGGTGGTTGGGGTGGCGCTTGGAATCTTATTCCTGGCCAGTGGAATGATTATTCCTTTACTCCTGACGAAGCGACGCTGGCGTCGTTTGCAGCTTCTGGTGGCAATGGTTTAGGTATTCAGTTTAGTCAGTTCGCAGCAGGTCAAATTAAAGGCGATGCTATTCTGATTGAAAACTTGCAGATAGTCAGTGCAGCTGGTTCTGGCGCAACGGAAACTGAATTTGGTGTTCAATACCGTTCAGACTTCAGTAGTAGTGCAGATGGCTGGGGCAATACCGCTTGGCCGGACGATAATGGTGTTCCATCGTCACCTGTGCTTACTCCCTCGAATGGCGAGCTTGTTGTGGCGTCATCAAAAGATGGTGCTGAACGCATCAGCTTGCAAAAAAATAACCTGACGTCATTGGATTCATTGAATTTGGGCGAAGGTTTTAAAGTTACCGTGAATGTGTTTATCCCCGAGTCGCTGCGCAATACTGAGTTCAACTTTCAGATGTTCTTCCAGGATGCTAATTGGAGTCACCACAACTCACCAATCGATATGACGGGTGATGAGCTAACCTATGGCGAGTGGATGGCTATCAGTGTTGAGCCTGAGTTCCCCGAGGGCTTCGATATGACCGGAACCCCTAAATTTGTGGGCATTGATATGTTTGCGCGTAAAGGTGCAGGTGGCTTTAAAACAACAGATGAGGTCATCATTGGCAGCATTCTGTTTGAGGGGCAGGTGCCAGTAGAGCCGGAAGAAGTGGTTTTGGGCGCGGTAGATTTTAATCGTTCACAAGACGTTATGGTTGATTTTGTTGTTGGTGCTATCACCGAAGCGCAAGCGTTGATTGTTGCTCCGGAAGTGGTAAGTGATCCATTTGGTTGGTTTGCCTCTACGTGGTTTGCGGCAAGCCCTGAAGATGCTGCTTACGATTTGGTGACCGACCTTAAAGATGCATCAACGTTAACCGAGCGTGGAGAGTTGATTACAAATACTCCCGGTGGTTTAGCTGAAATGCGCAGTCTATTGGTGCCAGAAAAGCCAGCCGATGCTGCTGCAAAATAATACAAGCTTATTGTGCTTGTCGTAGCTATCCAAAAAAGCTTGGGCGATTTATTTGCCCAAGCTTTTTTTATTTGTATGGGCATAGATTTGAGTCTTGTGAAGTTTTAATGTAAATGCTATTTGACTCTCGACCCTGTAATTCCACAGTAACAACCCCTCGATCTGTTCGGGACTTGCTGCGATTGGCAGTTTGGTGAAGATTATTTTCAAATACGTATAAGGCTTCATGAATTCACCTTGAATTTATTTTGCTTGTAGCTAGCTCTCAAGCGCACAGGCATCCCGCTTGATATTGCAAATAAAGTCATTCGCGAACCATTGTGGTTATAGTTGCTGTTGCATTAAAGAAATTTAGTCACTGTCGTATCAACAAGATTATGCAAAACGTGGCAAGGCTGCTTGGTGTGTAGGTCTTACTGAAATGTTTTGTGCTAAATGACTGTGGTGGGTATGTGAAATTGAGGTGCAATAAAAAAGCCCCGAGGTTAGTCGGGGCTTTAGTGAGGTGCCAGGAGTTAGATTGCAGTAACTATAGTTGTGTAGGCTTTCTTGGCGCCATTTGGTGTTATTACTTCAATTTGGAACTGTCCAGATGCCGGTGTTCCTGAATCCCCTTTAACAACTACATCAAAAGTTGTTGGCCCAAGAATGTTAAGTGGCACGATAACTTCTGTTGGGCTTAATGTAGCAGATGCGCCTTCCAGATTGTCTGTAATTAACGTTACTTCAGTGCCGCCAGGCAGGCTGTTACCGTTTGCATCAACTAGTATCACTGTAAAAGTTTCTATTTGGTTGGCTGCAACAACAACATTTGCTGGCTGGCCAATTAATCGATTGCCTACAGAAGCTGCTTCGCTACGCCCCAGTACTAGGGTCAAATCTTGACGTACAGTAACGCTGTTGCGAGTACAGGTTGCTCCAGTAGCTGGGCACAGGGCTCCATCATAAATGCCGTTACCTTCTGTTCTCAGGCCATCTTTGATTAATGTGTTATTTGGGCCAAAAACGTCAACAAATACTTCACCAAGATCATAAAGACCATTTTGATTGCCGTCTAAGTAAGCTTCCCCCAAATCATCACAGGAGTCTGTCGGATCAACCAGCGTTGGTGTTGGGGCATTGAGGTTGCAACTAGTACCGCTGGTAGAGAATATGTCGCCAGCATCGTAGATGCCATTGCTATTGGCATCAATAAAGCTCTCGTTGCCTAATGCGGTGGCCAAAATAGTGACTCTACCTGTTGCAGGTCTGGGGCTTTGATTGCGCCATTTTACGGTACATGCGCTAGCCTCATTCGTTGTACAGGAGCTCTGGATGGATCCTCCTGATGTGGTAAAGCTCACTGAAGTCCCTTCAGGTACGGGGTTGTTAAATGCGTCGGCCATGCGAATAGTTACGTCGACTTCAAAACCTTCGGTGTAAACGGGAGGGTTATATTGCGATGCAGAAATCGACATGCTGTCCTGATCTGGAATGCCCGTTGACACAACTAGCCCAGAGGATTGTGTAGAGATTGTATCTCCATTAGATGTTTCAGTGGATGCTGTTACGCGAACAGTAGTTGTAATAGTGCCAGCTTGAACGCGAGCTACTACAGTGCCATTTATAGCGCTGATAGCACTGACTTGCTGTGTGCATGTGCCTCCACTTGCCAAGCAAACCCCACCGACGTTATTGTTTAGGGTCAATGTTACTGGAACGCCTGCAAGTGGAAGTCCATCTGGTCCATTGATGATAAATACTACATTAGAGGTTTCTTGTCCTCCGGCTCCTTTGAGGCTAATTTGTCCTGGGGTTGCACTATCAAACACAATATTTTGTGCAGAGACCTCAGTAATTGTCAGGGTTGTTGTTGCAGTGCTAACGATAAGGCTGGGTAGGGTAGATGTTGCAGTGACTTCATCGGTCCCCATACATCCGGCGGCGGTATAGATAACTGTGGCGCGGCCAGTTTGAGTGGTGATGCTAGTGATTTCTTCGCCGCTTCCGTTGGTAAGCTTGGCTGTTCCTGCACGGATACATGCAGAGGTAAATGCAACCTCGGCGCTTCCTGTGGTCAGGTTGCCGTCGCCATCAACAAGGTTGACAGACAAGCTTGTAGTTCCGCTTGGCGGTAATACTGCATCGCCAATTCCTACATCAATTTTACCTGCGGTAAAGGCTTGACTTAAGCCTTTACCGATATAGCGTGCCGCAGTGTTCTCCAATGGTTTTTGCACCAAGCGAGTGCTGAAGCTATAAGCTGGTCCTTTGGGCGAGGTAATAACAATGTTGAAGCTGCCCGTTGGGCGTTTGGTTTCGCTTGCTTTGAGTGTGACAGTAAACGTTGTTGGGTTCAGTGTGCTTGGAACGGCACCGCTCATGCTTTGATTAATGGTCACATCGCTGGCAGTGCTGGTATTGAGTGATACCGTCGTGCCTACTGGCATTGCATTACCGTTAATATCGGCAAGTGTCACATTGAATGAGGTTGTTTCATTGGCGCCCATCTCAATAAACTCTGGCTGCCCTAACAGGCGGCCATTTTGGGTCATAGGGCGTTCGCTTGACATGGAGAGAATAATGTCCTGACGAATATTGACGGGTGACTTGGTGCATCCTTCGCCTTCTACTGCACATAGGACGCCGTTATAGATTCCGTTTTCGGTGTCATGGCGACCGTTGATATTGAAGTCAACTATTTTTTCACCAGCGTTATATTCGCCGTCTTCGTTGGCATCAAGGTAGGCTTCTCCCAAGTCGTCGCAAGGCTCATCATTACCGCCTGGTGTTGCCTCGGCTGTTGAAAGTGGAACGTTTGGATTGCAGTTGCCACCATTATTAAAGGTATTAAAAATATCCTTACCAAATGTGTACACACCATCACCATCAACATCTTCGAAGCTCTCATTGCCCACTGTTGTGGCCAAGATGGTTACCCGTCCATTTGAGGGTCTTGGAGTTGTACTTTTCCAGGTCACTACACAGGTGCCGTTAGTGGTTGTGCAGTTAGGGTCTATGGTGCCACCCTCAGTAATAAACTGAACGGATGTGCCATCTGGCGGAGGGTTGTTATCTGCATCGGCGAGATAAACAGAGATACTGACGGTTTCGCCATTGTAATCCCAGCCTGGCGGATTAAAGCGTGAGGCAGAGATGGACATACTGTTTTGATCCGGCATGCCTGTGCCGATAGAGAGTTTATTTGAGCGAGCTGTTACGCCAGAAGTTGTTTCTGTGGCGATTATTTCAACAGCAGTTGGAATTGTTCCTGCTTGCACTACTGTGGATGCATGGCCGGTGCTGTCAGTTGTTGCTGAGGCGGCGGTCAATGCAATTCCGCCTACCTGTGTGCTCAGCGCAAAGTTGAGCGGAATATTCTTGATAGGTGCACCGGCATTACCTAATACCAAAAAGCGTACTACGGAGGTTTGTGCGCCACCGCTATCTTTAAGGAAGATTTTATCTGGCGTAGCGTCAACAAAGCGAATGGATTGAACTGTATCTTGCGCTACCACAATGGTAACGCGCGCTACCTTGGCGGTTGTACCAATTACAGCTGTTGCTGTTACTTCGTCGTTGCCAACACAGCCTTTGGCGGTATAGGTGATTCTGGCTTGGCCTATATCGGTAGATACTTTATTTGTGGTGGTTGCACCGGATGTCAGTGTGGCTTCACCTGCGGCTAAACAGCGCGAGTTGAAGGTCACTTCGATGGGGGCGGTGACAAGTGTGTTGGTGCTGCTGACAATGCTTACCGACAGGTTTGTTGCAGCACCTGCTGCCAACTCAGCTGTGGTGTGGCTGGTGGCGATTTCGCCGGAAACAAAGGTGCTTCCATCTCCTCGCCCAATATCAGCAGGTGAGACGGTATCAATGCTACTGGCTGCGCCTGAACTCAATTGTCCTGCACTGCTAGTGGCGGAAGAGCTTGGTCTTGGATCTAGCGGGGAGCTGCCGCCGCCGCCGCAGGCGGAAAGTAACAGGCTTAGAAACGCTGCACTGACGATCGTCGTTGTTTTTAGGGTTTGCATGGTGTCTTCCTAGGTTACCGACCGCGCTGGATTGCAGTTCAGGCGGATGCAGGTAGTGAATTCAATGATATAAATGGCATAAACAATCAGCGCTAAGCTCTTGAGCCTATTGACACTTATCGCCACAGCTTACGTTAGCCTATATCCCTATAATGATAAAGTCCCGCATGTTCAAAAAATGGGCTGGCTGGCGCATATATCCTGATATTTGTGCGTTTCTTAGCATTTTGCGGAGGTTATATTGCTTGCCGCCAAGCATTTTGTTCCTAGTGCCTTTTTATTTCTGTGAGTTGGTCGCACAAGGCTTATAATCGCGCCACTTTATTTTGTCTGATGAGCCATATCATGAATTTGCCTGTTCTTATATTGAAG
Organism: Cellvibrio sp. PSBB023; assembly: GCF_002007605.1. Lineage (NCBI taxonomy): Bacteria > Pseudomonadati > Pseudomonadota > Gammaproteobacteria > Cellvibrionales > Cellvibrionaceae > Cellvibrio > Cellvibrio sp. PSBB023. The sequence continues at coordinate 3,922,071 of NZ_CP019799.1, forward strand.
CCCCAAGCGGATCGCCGGTTGAAACTGGGTCATTTGTGGATTTATAGCAACGAAGTGGATGTTGAGAAAACGCCGCTCAAAGCCTTTGCGATGGGGGAGCAGGCACTGGTGACTACATCGGGCGGCAAGTCCTTGGGGATTGCATTGATCAATCCGAATGGACTGATTTGTGGGCGCTTGGTGAGTCGCGATGAAAAGTACCCGCTGAATAAATCCCTGTTGGTGCACCGTATCAAGCAATCATTGGCGTTGCGTGAATTGGCATTTGCCGAACCTTATTACCGCTTGATATACGGCGACGCCGATTTGTTGCCAGGATTGGTGGTTGACCGTTTTGGCGATTATCTGGTGGTGCAGATTGCCGGTGCCGGCATGGAGTTGGTAAAGGATGAGATAGTTGAAGCGCTGGTACAGGTGCTGAAGCCGCAGGGGATTTTGCTGAGCAATGAGCACAGTGCACGCAGCCTGGAAGGTTTGTCGGAATATACCGAGGTTGCCTACGGCGAGGTGCCTGAGTCGGTTGAATTGGTAGAAAACGGTACGCGTTTTATGGCGCCGGTGCGCGGCGGTCAAAAAACCGGTTGGTTTTACGATCACCGTATGAACCGTGCGCTGCTGCAGCAGTATGTGCAGGGCAAGCGTGTGCTGGATGTGTTTTCCTATATTGGCGGTTGGGGTGTGCAGGCTGCTGTGGCAGGGGCGAGCGAAGTCTTCTGTGTGGATGCATCCGAAGCGGCCACTGATGCGGTGTTGGAAAATGCCCAGTTGAATGGCGTCGCTGATAAGGTGGCCGCTATTCAGGGCAAGGCGATTGATGTGCTGAAAGAACTTATCGCTTCCGAGGAGCGCTTTGATGTGGTGGTGCTTGATCCTCCGGCCTTTATTAAGAAGCGCAAGGATCAAAAAGCCGGTGAGGCTGCCTATCGCCATATTAATGAGTTGGGTATGCGCCTGCTGGGGCGCGATGGCTTGCTGGTGTCGGCTTCCTGCTCAATGCATTTGGGTAAAGATACGCTACTGGAAATCGTGCGTGCGTCAGGTCGTCATCTTGATCGTCACGTGCAGATTATTGGTCAGGGCGGCCAAGGGCCGGACCACCCCATTCACCCAGCCATTCCCGAAACCGATTACCTCAAGGCTGTGTTTGCCCGGGTTTATCTCGCTTAATCTTTTCTCTGATCAAACCTGCGCTAGTCGCGCAGGCTGATGATGTTCCAGTTGCGCTCATTAGCGATAGCACTGAGGCGCTCATCCGGGTCTACGGCTACCGGGTTGTCCACCAGCTCCAGCAGCGGAAGGTCGTTGATGGAGTCGCTATAAAAGTAAGCGCCGGTGAGTGAGTGATGGTGGTGTTTGAGCCATTCTTGCAGGTTGGTGATCTTGCCCGCTTGAAAACAGGGTGTGCCGGTAAAGTTGCCGGTATGGCGACCCTCAATCACTTCCGGATCGGTTGCCAGTATGTCATCGACCCCCAGGCGTTGGGCGATTGGGCGTGTAATGAAGCCATTGGTGGCTGTGATAATTAGCAGGTGATCGCCCTGTTCGCGATGTTGGCGCAACAGTGCTTCTGCTTTGGGGAGCATCAAAGGCTCGACGTGTTTTTGCATAAACTCTGCGTGAAGTGCGCGCAGCTCGTCTTGCGTGAAGTGCGTAAGTGGCGCCAATGAAAACGTCAGATAGGCGCGTATATCCAGCGTTCCGTTTTTGTAATCCTGATAGAAGCGTTCATTGGCGATGCGATAGACCTCGGCATCAACCAATTGCTTCTCTACCAAAAAGACGCCCCAGCTGTAATCGCTGTCGCCTGCAATCAGGGTGTTGTCGAGATCAAAAATAGCCAGTGCCACAGCGAAAATCCTCATATCAATCAGTGCGAAGCTTGCATCGGCAGCAAAGGCGATCAAGCGGGGCGCTAGAATAGCGGCACAGCGTGGTGTGCTCAATGCCAAAACCATTTCACCGATTCAGGGTTGCGGCTTTGGGTAGGCCTGATATAGTGCGGAAAACGCTGTTTTGTGGAACATGGCTGCCGCTTCTGTGTGCGCTTGGTCGGATGTTACACCAGCAAAACCTTTTTATATGGATGATTCCCCCCGTGATAGATTCCGACGGATTTCGCCCCAATGTGGGCATCATTCTGACCAACGATCAGGGCCAGTTGCTGTGGGCCCGCCGCGTGGGCGGCCACGATGCATGGCAGTTTCCCCAAGGTGGCATTAACCCCAATGAAACCCCCGAGCAGGCGCTTTATCGCGAGCTTCACGAAGAGGTGGGCCTGCGCCGCGAGGATGTTGAAATCCTGGCTTGTACGCGCGGCTGGTTGCGCTATCGCTTACCGCACCGCTTGGTGCGACACAATTCTGTGCCACTGTGCGTCGGCCAAAAACAAAAATGGTTTTTGTTGCGCTTGCGCAGCGACGACAACAAGGTCAGTCTGAACAACGGTGGGCGCGCCGAGTTTGATGACTGGCGCTGGGTTAGTTATTGGTATCCCTTGGGTAAAGTGGTCTCTTTTAAACGCGATGTTTACCGCAGAGCCCTTAAAGAACTGTCATTATTCCATTCGCTTCATGAAGATCGCCGCAATCGCGCGCGCTAACCCGAATCACCTTTTACCAGGTTCAACCCAGACTCTTTATGCTGAATTCACTTAGATCCATTGTTCAGGAAGTAAACGCGGCGCGCGATATGAAATCGGCGCTGGCGATTATTGTGTCGCGGGTCAAAGAGGTGATGAAAACCCAGGTGTGCTCCGTCTACCTGCGTGATAGTAAGGGTGATTATGTATTGATGGCGACTGATGGTCTGAATGCCAATTCGGTCGGCAAGGTGCGTTTGGCGGCGGGTGAAGGCTTGGTTGGGCGTGTTGTGGTGCGTGAAGAGCCGATTAACCTGGAGCACGCTGAAGCTCACCCAAGCTATCAATACTTCCCGGAAACGGGGGAGGAGCGCTACAGCAGTTTTCTGGGCGTGCCCATTATCCACCACCGCAAAGTCTTGGGTGTATTGGTGGTTCAGCAGGTAGAGCAGCGCCGCTTCGATGAGGGCGAAGAAGCTTTTCTGGTCACTATGTCGGCGCAGTTGGCGGGGGTTATCGCTCATGCCGAGGCGACAGGTGGCGTAGTTCCTCCGGGTGCCAAAGCATCGCAAGCCAAGTTTCTCGGTGTGTCAGGTGCATCCGGTATTGCGATAGGTGAGGCGGTCGTTCTGACACCCACCGCCGATTTGCGCTCGGTACCCTATCAGGCCTGTAAAGACGTTGAGGCCGAAATCGCCTTTTTCCAGCGCAGCCTGCTGGCAGTGCGCGAAGATATTAAATCCCTTGGCGAGCAATTGCGCGCGCGTATCAATCGTGAAGAGCAAGCCTTATTTGATGCCTATCTGGCCATGCTGGATGATGCCTCGCTTGCCCGTGAAGTCATGGATCGTATCCGCAAGGGGGCCAGCGCGCCCTATGCCTGGAGCGAGGTGATCCTTGAGCATGAAACCATCTTTAATAGTATGAATGACCCCTATTTGCGCGAGCGGGCGACCGATGTGCGCGACCTGGGGCGTCGGGTGCTGGCCTATTTACAGGAATCCAATCAGAAAGCGCGTGTATACCCTGATAAAACCATCTTGATCGGCGAGGAATTAACCGCCTCTATGCTGGGTGAGATTCCCAAGGAAAAGCTGGCTGGGCTGGTATCCGTACTTGGCTCATCAAACTCCCATGTCGCCATTTTGGCGCGGGCGATGGATATTCCCACCGTGATGGGGGCGGTAGACTTGCCCTATTCGCAAATCAATGGCCGGCCAATCATTGTGGATGGTTACAAAGGGGCGGTGTATTGCGACCCCAATGCGCAACTGCGCAAGCACTACAAAGCGATTTACCTGGAGGAGCAGGCTCTTGTTAAGGGCTTGGAAGCACTCAAAAACCTGCCCTGCGAGACCCAGGATCGCTATCGCTTGCCTCTGCATGTCAATACCGGATTGATGGCTGATGTGGTGCGTTCGCTGGAGCGTGGTGCAGAGGGTGTCGGTCTTTATCGCACGGAAGTGCCATTCCTATTGCGCGATCGCTTCCCCAGCGAGGAAGAGCAGCGCGCGATTTATCGCGAGCAGTTGGAAGCATTTGCGCCTCATTCAGTCACCATGCGTACACTCGATATCGGTGGCGACAAGGCCCTGCCGTATTTCCCGATTCAGGAAGATAATCCCTTTCTGGGGTGGCGCGGCATTCGTGTAACCCTCGATCACCCGGAGATATTTCTGGCGCAGATTCGCGCCATGATCAAGGCCAGCGAAGGGCTGGATAACCTGCGCATCCTGCTGCCCATGATCACCAATATGCAGGAGGTAGATGCCTCCCGTGCGCTGATTCGGCGTGTGTATAAAGAGCTGCTGGAAGAGGGGTTTAAGGTTCGTTTACCGCAGGTTGGGGTGATGATTGAAGTTCCGGCGGCGGTGTATCTGGCGCCCGAGTTGTCGCGCCGTGTCGACTTCTTATCCGTCGGCAGTAATGACCTCACGCAATACTTGCTGGCGGTGGATCGCAACAATGCACAGGTGGCCGATCTCTATCAGGCATTTCATCCGGCAGTGCTGCGCGCTTTGCAGTACATTGTCTATGCGGCACATGATGCAGGCATCAGTGTCAGTATTTGCGGTGAATTGGCGGGTGACCCTGGCGCCGCGATTTTGTTGATGGCCATGGGGTTTGATGTTTTGTCCATGAATGCCACCAACCTCCCCAAGGTGAAATCTGTTATCCGCGGTATTACCTTTGATCGAGCCAAACAGTTGTTGGCAGAGGTAATGAGCATGTCGAATGGCGATCAAATTCGCGATCACATTGCACGCGAACTGCGCGATACAGGCTTGACTCGCCTGATTCGCCCGGTTACTTCCGATAGCAATTGAATGTAAACGCTATCGTTTTGTCATAAATCCGCGTCATAATCCCCGGCCTTACGTCGGACGAGTCAGGTTTAACTGTTTATGCTGCAATACCCCGATATAGATCCCATCGCGTTTTCCATAGGTTCATTCAGTGTTCATTGGTACGGCATTATGTACCTGCTGGCATTCGTCAGCGCCTGGTTGGTTGCCATGCACCGCGCCAAGCAGCCAGATGCACTGATCACCAAGGCGCAAGTAGAAAACTTGATTACATATGGCGCGTTTGGTGTCATTCTCGGCGGCCGTTTCGGCTATGTTGTATTTTACAATTTTGATTACTGGTTGACCGACCCACTGTGGTTATTCCGCGTGTGGGAGGGCGGCATGTCATTCCATGGCGGTCTTATTGGTGTGATCGTCGCTATGTTGATTTATGCCAAGCGCATCGGTCGACCATTTGTTGGCCTGATGGATTTTGTAGCACCCATGGTTCCGCTCGGTTTGGGCTTTGGGCGCTTGGGCAATTTCATCGGTCAGGAATTGTGGGGACGTGTCACTGATGTGCCGTGGGCGGTAGTGTTTCCCAAGGCAATGGATCCTGAAGGAGTGGCGCGTCACCCAAGCCAGCTTTATCAGGCTGGTCTTGAAGGGCTGGTATTGTTTGTTATTGTTTTTTGGTTCTCTGCCAAACCGCGCCCGCGTGGCGCAGTATCGGGAATTTTTTTAGTGGCTTATGCCACCTTTCGCTTCGCCATCGAATTTGTGCGCGAGCCGGATCGCGGGGTGGCGCTGGTTGGTTGGATGACGCGCGGCCAGTTGCTCTGCGTGCCGATGTTTCTGGTAGGGATCGGTCTGCTTGTCTACGCCTGCATGGCGAGCAACAAGGGCAGTAAAGTCGAATAATTGAGTATGTTTACAGGTTATTGAATGAAGCAGTATCTTGATTTAATGCGCGATGTTGTTGAAAACGGCGTCACGCGCGGCGATAGAACCGGCACTGGCACCCGCTCCGTTTTTGGTCGGCAGTTGCGTTTCGACTTGAGCAAAGGGTTTCCTTTGGTAACGACAAAAACAGTTCACCTGAAGAGTGTAATTGTTGAGTTGTTATGGTTTTTGCAAGGGCGTACTGATGTTAACTGGCTCAAGGAGCGCGGTTGCAATATCTGGAATGAATGGGCCACGGAAAACGGTGACTTGGGGCCGGTCTATGGCAAACAGTGGCGCAGTTGGGTGTGTCCGGATGGCTCGACAATTGATCAAATATCCCAGGTTATTGCCCAGATCAAGAAAAATCCCTACTCGCGTCGCCTTATTGTCAGTGCCTGGAACCCGGCAGATTTGCCTGATGAATCCATGAGCCCGCAGCAAAATGTAGAGCAGGGGCGCATGGCTTTGGCGGCCTGCCATACTCTGTTCCAGTTTTATGTTGCTGATGGCAAATTGTCGTGTCAGTTGTATCAGCGCAGTGCAGACTTGTTTTTGGGGGTGCCCTTCAACATCGCCAGTTATGCGTTGCTAACACACATGATTGCGCAGCAATGTGATTTGGAAGTAGGTGATTTTGTTCACACCTTTGGCGATTGCCATCTTTATAACAATCATATTTCTGACGACATAGTTTACGAACAATTAACACGCATTCCCAAAAAGTTGCCTACACTAAGAATCTCGCGTCGCCCCGAATCCATTTTCGGGTACGAATTACAGGATTTTGAGTTTGAAGGCTATGACCCTCATCCTCGTATAGTCGCGCCTATTGCCGTTTAATTGGTCGTTGTAGGTTGTTGGCAATGTAAAGTTTTAATAAAAAGGCGAAGGCTCTGCATGAAATTAGCCATTATTGTGGCGGCAGCAAAAAATGGTGTCATTGGTATAAAAAATCGTCTGCCATGGCACCTCCCGCAAGATCTGAAATATTTCAAATCAGTGACCATGGGTAAGCCTGTAATCATGGGGAGAAAAACCTATGAATCCATTGGTAGGCCATTGCCTGGGCGCTTGAACATTGTTGTTACCCGTGATCAATCATGGAACGCATCGGCTGATTTGGTGGTCGTACATAGCCTGACTGCTGCGCTTGATGCTGCCAGTCAGCGTGTGGCAGAAACTGGCGCTACCGAGGCGGTCGTCATTGGTGGTGCGGAAATCTACCGCGAGGCACTGCCTCTAGCGGACAAAATTTATCTCACGGAAGTGAGTGTTGAGCCGGAAGGGGATGCGTTTTTTGTATTGCCTGGCGGCGATCAATGGGATCTTGAATCATCAACACCGGGTGAGGAATCTGCAGTGATACCCCACAGGTTTTTGGTATATCAACGGCGCACTCAATAGTCTGCTTTTGATTATTTTGTGTTTCGTTTGTGTGTGTTTTAGTTGTTTTTTGCTTTTGTGTTACCGGTGCACTTATTGGAATGAGTAATGTGTTACCGCTTTGATACATAAATACACACGTAGAAGGTATAAGGATAAATCATTGGAAGTAGGTCATGTCGCTTATTACAATGCCGCCGTTCTTAGCCGCCTCGAAGAGGCTACGTGGATAACGCGTCTGTGGCAGCCTGTTGCCGCAAACTCACTTGATTGAACACCCAGTTGGGGGGATTATGAAAAAGCAGCGATTGAAAGCGGTGGCAATGACCACGATGCTTTCTGCCGGCGCGCTAATGGGTAGCGTAGCCATGGCAGATCAAACTCTGGATGCCGTACTTAAGGCGGGTCAGGCCAAAACCACTTTGGCGCAAGACTCCCAAAAACGCATCGACAGATTGGCTCAGGAAACTGACGATCTGACACAAGAATTCAAACAACAAAACAAGTTGATTGACGATCTTCGTGTGTTTAACGCCCAAATGGAAAAGCAAGTTGCCAAGCAGCTCGTCGTTGTTCAGGAACTTGACCAATCAGTCGAAAAAGTGACTGTTATCGAACGTCAAATCCAGCCCCTCGTATTCCGTATGCTAGACAGTCTGGAGCAATTTGTGAGTCTCGATAAGCCATTCCAAGTGGAAGAGCGTAAAGAGCGCGTCGCAATGTTGCGTGCAAATCAGGATCGCGCAGATATCTCTGTATCTGAAAAATTCCGTCAAGTGCTTGAGGCTTACAAAATTGAATCTGCTTACGGCAGTACAATTGAAGCTTACAAGGGTACCTTGCCTGTTGATGGTCAAGACCGTGAAGTAAATATCCTTCGTGTTGGCCGTATTTCATTGATGTATCAAACAACTGATGCAAAACAATGCGGTACCTGGGATGCCTCTCAAGGTCAGTGGGTTTCTCTGGATGGTTCATACAACTCATCCATTCTTAAGGGGCTTCGTATTGCGCGCAATCAAGCATCTAAAGATATTATGACTATGACTGTTCAGGCACCGGAGGCAGCACAATGAAAATGAAGTTTGTAAAAAGCTGTCTGATGCTTGCTGTTGCTGGCCTGTTGGGTAGCAGCTTTGCAATGGCACAAGAAAAAGCGCAAACGCTTGACCAATTGTTGGAAATGGTCAAAAAATCCCAAATCAGTGAATCAGCTGAGCACAAGCAACGTGAAGCTGAATTCGCTCGCGATAAAGCGAATCAAGCTAATTTGCTTGCTCAAGCTAAAGCAACTCGTCAAGCGGAAGAAGCACGTTCTGCTGCGCTCGAGAAAAAGTACCAAGAGCAAGATCTGTTAGTTGCCGCTAAGAAGACGCAACTGAATGAGCGTTTGGGCTCCATGAAAGAGCTTTTCGGTCATTTGACTTCTACCGCTGGTGACCTGCGCGCCACATTGGATACTTCTATCGTAAGTGCACAGTACCCAAATCGTGGTGAGTTCCTTGATGCATTGATCGAGAAGATGAACAGCAATACTCAGTTGCCGGATATCGAAGAAATCGAGCGTCTGTGGTACGAAGTTCAGCGTGAGATGGTTGAAACTGGCCGCGTTGTTAAATTCAACACTACCGTTATCAAGCCAAATGGTGAGCAAGCGCAGCAAGAGGTTGTTCGCGTTGGTGTTTACAACCTGGTTTCAAATGGTATGTACCTGACATTTGATGGTGCAAAAATTCAAGAGTTGCCTCGTCAGCCAGGTGATCATTTGGCTGGTGCAAAAGCATTGCAAAATGCAACATCAGGTATGGTTGACTTCGGCGTGGATCCAACCGGTCCAGCTGGCGGCCAACTCCTGACTGCATTGATCGACACTCCAACCTTCTTGGAGCGCGTTGACCAAGGCGGTAAGGTTGGTTATGTAATTGTTGCTGTGGGTTTCATCGGTGTATTCCTTGGTTTATGGCGCATGCTGGTACTGTTCGCAATGACTGCAAAAGTGAAGGCTCAATTGAAGTCTGATAAGCCAAACGCAAACAACCCATTGGGTCGTGTTTTGAAAGTTGCTGAAGAGAACAAAAATGTTGATACCGAAACTCTAGAGCTCAAGCTTGAAGAAGCTGTTCTTAAAGAGCGTCCATCAATCGAAAGTGGCTTGGCTGTATTGAAGATTATTGCTGCTGTTGCACCGCTGTTGGGTCTGTTGGGTACAGTTACCGGTATGATCGAAACCTTCCAGGCAATCACCATTTTCGGTGCTGGCGATCCTAAGAACATGGCTGGCGGTATTTCTGCCGCATTGGTTACTACAGTACAAGGTCTTGTGGTTGCTATCCCTGTTGTGTTGATGCACACCTTGGTTAACGGTCGTGCTAAGGCAGTTATTCAAGTATTGGATGAACAAACCACCGGCATTATTGCTGAAAACTCTGAGCGTAAGTAGGAGATAACACATGCAGGCTTTAACGGACGCTTTTGCAGCCATTGGAGCCTTTATGGATCAGGGCGGCCCACTGATGTATTTCATCGCCGCCCTTACCTTTGCAATGTGGACTCTCGTGTTTGAGCGTGTGGTCTACTTTAAAGGTGGTCTGAAAGGTGAAGTCCAACAGGCTTTGAATAGTTGGGAGCAACGCAAAGAGCGTAAGTCCTGGAATGCACATCAAATTCGTGCAGCGATGGTTTCGCGTATGTCAGCGAAAATTAACAAAAACATGGACATGATTACCACATTAATTGCTCTGTGCCCCCTGATGGGATTGCTCGGAACAGTAACGGGCATGATTGAAGTGTTTAGTGTTCTCTCTCTGACTGGCGGTGGTGATGCCAAATCGATGGCGGGTGGCGTATCGAAAGCAACAATTCCTACAATGGCTGGCATGGTTGCAGCATTGTCTGGGCTGTTTGCGAATACATATCTTGCCCGAATTGCTGAGCGTGAAGACCGCTTGTTTGCTGACCATTTGACAATGGATCACTAAGTGATGCTGCAGTATTAACCTGTAATTAAGAGATGTCTCATGAGCAGGAACAACGCAAAACCTGAAGAAGAACCGCAGGCAATCGATCTCACGCCTATGCTTGACGTCGTGTTCATTATGCTGATTTTCTTCATTGTTACGGCAACATTCATTAAAGAAGCGGGCAAAGAGGTTACAAGACCTGATGCCGTTACTGGTGATTCGAAGCCTAACGCTAGTATTCTGATTGCTATTGGTGGCGACAACGAAATTTGGATCGATAAGAAACAAGTTGATCCACGTGGCGTTGTTAAAGTTATTGAGCGTATGCGCGCAGACAATCCTAATGGTTCAGTTTCAATTCAAGCGGATACCAAAGCTAAGATTGAATTCGTATTGGAGGTCGCTAATGCTGCGCGTGAAGCTGGCATTACCGATGTGTCTGTCTCTACTGAAGAGAAATAGGTTGCTATGAACTTCGCAAAAGTAGGTATAGCAGGGCTTTTGGGGGTGGTGACCACCCTCTTGCTCTTATTTTTGATGTATCAACTGGTTAATAATGATTTGGGTGAAATGTCACAGAAAAAATCTGTGAAAATTCCTGATATCAATATGCCTGATACAAAAATCGAAACCCGTTTTGAAGATGCAAAGCCTGAGAAACCAGAGGCTCCCGAAACGCCCCCGGATCTTCCAGAGCCAGAGTTTGAGGCGCCTACCGTATCGGGTGAAGCCTTAAACATGAGTGCACCTATTGCGAAAGCGGGCATTGATGTTGGTGCAGGATCTTTGGCCTTTAGTGAAGGTGAATACTTGCCTATCGTTAAGGTTCCACCTGAATATCCCAGCACGGCGTTGTCTCGTGGAATCGAAGGTTTCTGTACGGTTGTTTACACCGTTACTGAGACTGGAGCCACACGTGATCCTGAGCCGATTGCTGATCAGTGCGTCACTAAAGACGGCAAGCCTACAACAGTATTTAACCGTGCATCTGTTCGAGCTGCGCTTAAGTTTAAGTACAAGCCAAAAGTTGTTGATGGTAAGCCGGTTGAAGTGCCTGGTGTGAAGAACCGCTTCACCTATACGATGCAGAAATAAGGGGTAATGAAATGAGACAAGTAATTCCTGCCGTTTCAATTGCTCTTAGTAGAACGCTGCTGGCAACTGCGATTGCTCTTGCGCCTGTTGTGATAAACAACGCAGCTAATGTGTTTGCACCGGGTGCTATTGAAATTGGCGTTGCTCATGCTCAAGTTAAGGCTAAAAACAAATATGCCTCTGCTGATCAGCGTAAGTTTCCTAATGTGACTGAGTCTTTCGGTAAGAAAATTACTGAAGCGGCCAACTATTTGCAGCCTCAAGATGAATCTGTGAAGCCCGACCCGCGTCGTGCGATGCAATTGCTGAATGAGATGGCAGCTAACTCTGCCAAGGCTAATGCTTACGAGTTGGTTTTGCTGAACCAGTACACGGGTTATGCTCACTTAGGTGCCGAGAACTATGCTAAGGCCATTGAAAGCTTTAACAAAATGCTCGCCCAATCGCCCAATATGCCTCTGGCTACTGAAGCATCGACAATTCGTATTGTTGGGCAGCTTTATTCCCAGTTGGATAACCCGAAAAAAGCATTAGAAACTTTGCTTAAGTGGACCGACTATGCTGATTCATTAAAGCCAGAAGACTCTTATATGTTTTCAACGCTTTATTACCAGCTTGAAGATAACAACAACGCATTATTGAATATCAATGAGGCAGTTAAGAATCAGGAAGCAGCAGGTAAGATCCCTGCGGAATCCTGGTATATTCTTCAGCGTGGTTTGTACTTCGACAAAGAAGATTACAAAAGCGGCTTGGTCGTTCTTGAGAAGTTGATTAAGTACTATCCGAAAGCTCAATATTGGAAGCAGCTGTCTCAAGTTTATCGTATGATGGATCGTACTAACGATGCATTGTATGCACTTGAAACCTGTTATTTGATGGACGGTTTGACGGCCGAGAAAGATTTAATCAATTTGGCGTATTCATTCCTTGAAGCTGAGGTGCCTTACAAGGCTGCCAAGGTGCTGCGTAAAGGTATTTATACCGATAAAAGTATTGAACCCACTGCAAAAAATTTGAAGTTGCTTGCAGATGCTTATCGTTTGTCGCAAAACTCTAAAGAGTCTTTGGCTGAATACGAAAAGGCAGCGCAAAAATCAACTGATGGTGAGTTGATTATTGGTTTGGCTCAGGCTTACTTGGCTAATGATAAGTTCAAAGAGGCTTCCAAGTGGGGTCGCGATGCACTTAAGAAAGGTGGTATCAAGCGTGTTGATCATGCCAATATCACCGTTGCTCAAGCAGAGTTCGAGTTGAAAAACTTCGATGAAGCTATCAAGTTCTTTAAGGAAGCTGCAAAAGATGCGCGCAGTTCCAAACTCGCAAATCAATGGGTAGCCTTCTCTGAGCGTGAAAAAGCAAGATTGCAAGCCTTGGCTCAGCAGTAATGTAGAGTCTTCTTGTCTGTCATAAAAAAGCCAGCTTTCGCTGGCTTTTTTATTTTTTGCCTCTGGTGTTTACGGGGTGCCTCTTGCGAGGCACCTGAATAATTAATAATCCAATTTACTCAGATCGCGTACGGCACCTTTATCAGCGCTGGTGGCCAGCATCGCATAGGCTTTCAATGACGCGCTCACTTTGCGTGGACGAACTTCGCTTGGCTTCCAGGCCAATGGGCCTTTGGCGTTTTCGGCGGCGCGGCGCGCATCCAGTTCGGCATCGGTTAACACTACGTTGATACTGCGGTTGGGAATGTCGATACGAATAATATCGCCAGTTTGTACTAAACCAATTGCACCACCTGAGGCTGCTTCTGGTGAAACGTGACCGATGGATAAACCGGAGGTTCCGCCTGAGAAGCGGCCATCTGTCAGAAGTGCACAGGCTTTGCCCAGACCTTTGGATTTGAGGTAGCTGGTGGGGTAGAGCATTTCTTGCATACCCGGGCCACCTTTAGGGCCTTCGTAACGGATAACGACTACATCGCCTTCTTTTACTTTGCCATCGAGAATATCGGCCACGGCTTTGTCCTGGCTTTCAACCACATAGGCTTTGCCTTCAAATACCCAAATGCTTTCGTCCACACCGGACGTTTTTACTACGCAGCCATCGAGGGCGATGTTGCCTTTGAGTACGGCTAAGCCACCTTCTTTGCTGTAGGCATTTTTCACTGAGCGGATGCAGCCTTCAGCGCGGTCGCCATCCAGTGTCGGCCAGCGAGTTGCCTGGCTAAACGCCACTTGGGTCGGGATGCCGGCAGGGCCCGCTTTGTAGAAAGTTGCTACGGCTTCTGATGACGTAGTGATGATGTCCCACTTATCCAGTGCTTCCTGGAAAGTATTGCTGTGCACCGTCGGCAATTGGTTGTGCAGCAGGCCACCTCGATTCAGCTCCGCCAGAATACCCATTACGCCACCGGCGCGGTGCACGTCTTCCATGTGGTATTTCGGGGTGTTAGGCGCAACCTTACACAGTTGTGGCACTTTGCGACTCATGCGATCCACGTCAAACATGGTAAACGGTACTTCGCCTTCCTGTGCTGCAGCTAGCAGGTGCAGGATGGTATTGGTTGATCCGCCCATGGCGATATCGAGTGCCATAGCATTTTCAAACGCTTCAAAGGTGGCGATAGAGCGCGGTAGTACACGCGCATCGTCTTGCTCGTAGTAGCGTTTGGTGATTTCCACAATACGGCGACCAGCTTCCAAAAACAGTTGCTCGCGGTCAGCGTGGGTTGCCAGCAGTGAGCCATTGCCGGGCAGGGATAAGCCCAGCGCTTCGGTTAAACAGTTCATCGAGTTGGCGGTAAACATGCCTGAGCAGGAGCCGCAGGTGGGGCAGGCGGAGCGCTCGTATTCATTCACTTTTTCGTCGCTGGCGTTGTCATCTACCGCAATCACCATCGCATCAACCAAATCGAGTTTGTGCTCGGACAGTTTGGTTTTGCCGGCTTCCATCGGGCCGCCGGATACAAAGATAACCGGGATATTCAGGCGCATCGCGGCCATCAACATACCGGGGGTGATTTTGTCGCAATTGGAGATACACACAATCGCATCCGCGCAGTGGGCGTTAACCATATATTCCACGGAATCGGCGATGATGTCGCGTGATGGCAAGCTGTAGAGCATACCGTCATGACCCATGGCGATGCCGTCATCTACTGCAATGGTATTGAACTCTTTTGCGACGCCGCCGGCTTTTTCGATTTCGCGCGCAACCAACTGGCCGAGGTCTTTCAGGTGCACATGGCCGGGAACGAATTGGGTAAAGGAGTTGGCGATGGCAATGATGGGCTTATCAAAGTCGCCGTCCTTCATGCCAGTGGCGCGCCAGAGTGCGCGAGCACCAGCCATATTGCGGCCGGAGGTGGTGGTTTTGGAGCGATAAATAGGCATAGCAGATGACCTCGTGGAGCCTGTTGCAGGCGGCTAACAGCGGTGACAATCGAGTTATTGAGCGAATAAAAACAGGGGACAAAGCATAGCAGAATTGCTGTCTATCGGCATGTTGATCTTGAGTTGACCATGGCGCCGTATAGGCCTGTTTTGCAGTGACGAAGGCCGGTGAAAAGGGGCGCAACAGCGAGAGATCTGTCGTGCCCCTGATATTGGGTTGTGATTAAAGTGTCTTGATAAAGATTTTGGAGTTGCGCTGGTAGTTGTACAGCAACTGCCGTTGCACGGGCAGGTCTTCCAGTTTTCCCTGCACAAAACCCTGTTCGATAAACCAGTGTGCCGTTTGGGTGGTGAGTAAAAATAGCTGCTTGATGTGCAGCTTACGCGCTTGAATTTCCATCTGTTGCAGCAGGGTTGCCGCACGCCCTCCGTTGCGATAATCGGGGTGGGTTGCTACGCAGGATAGCTCTGCCATATCGCCATAGGGGTAAAGGGCGGCGCAGGCGATGATGGTGCCGTCCTTATCCATGACATGAAACTGATTGATTTCAGTTTCCAGCAGTTCCCGCGAGCGCCGCACCAGAATACCTTGTTCTTCTAACGGGCGAATCAGCTCCAGAATACCGGCGACATCGTCAATGCTGGCAACGCGCAACTGCTCATATTGGCCGGAGTAGATCATGGTGCCCAAGCCGTCACGGGTGAATAGCTCGGTCAGCAGGGCGCCATCGGTCTCGTAGCTGATTAACTGTGCGCGCTGAACGCCTTGCAGGCAACTCAGGTAGCAGGCGCTCACGGCTTGCTGTAGGTCAGCGCCAATGGTTGCTCCACGTGTTGCCAGATAGTCTTTGCATTCGGGCAGGGACAGTTGGCGAATCAGGCTGCCTTCGCTATCGCTCAACCCGTTACCGGCGACAAATGCGAGTAGCTTGTCGGCTTTGATTGCGCTGGCGACGTGGGTGGCGACATCACTGAAGGAGAGATTGAAAATCTCACCGGTTGGCGAATAGGCCAGTGGCGAGAGCAGGACAACAGCGCCGGAATCCAGGGCGGCATTGAGTGATTTGGTATGTACTTTGCGCACTTTGCCGGTGTGTTGAAGGTCTACGCCGTCGATCACGCCGTGGGGCATAGCGACAACGAAGTTGCCGCTGATGACCTGCATGTCGGCGTCTTGCATGGGCGAGTTGGGCAGGCTGGTGGAAAGCGCGGCTTCCACAATCGTGCGCGCTTCGCCAATGGCCTGAATCACCAAGCTCAGGCTGTCGCTGTCGGTGATGCGCAGGTTATTGTGAAAATGGCTGAAAGTGTCTGCAACTTGCAAGCGATCTTCAATTTGCGGGCGCGCGCCATGTACCAATACCAGGCGGACATCCAGGCTGCACAGCAGTGCGATGTCGTGCACTATGTTGTGAAAATTGGCATGGGTAATCGCTTCGCCGGGCAACATCAACACAAAGGTTTTATCGCTGTGTCTATTGATGTAAGGCGTCGAGTGACGAAACCATTTAACGTAATCCTGAGTGTTTGCGGGCACCGTAGTTCTCTTTATCAGCAAGAAATGTCAGTTAGTGTTTGGGGTTTAGCAGCAAAAGCGCTCGATTAATCCACGCAGCAATTTTACTGCCGGCTCAATTTGGTTGAGCGGTATAAATTCATCCGGTTGATGCGCCTGATCAATGGAGCCGGGGCCTATTACCACCGTTTGCATACCCAACTGCTGCATGAACGGCGCTTCTGTGGCGAAGGCGACGCTATCACTGGCGTTGCCTGTGAGCTCCGCACAGGCTTTGACCAACTCGCTGTGTTCGTCCTCGCCGAAGGGATCTACCCCTTCGAAGAGCGAGGAGAGCACTATATCGGTGCCGCTGGTTTCAGCGATAGGGGTAAGACGCTGTTGGATGGCGGCGCGCAGCGCATCGTTATCCATGCCGGGCAGCAAGCGTAAATCAAAATGTAATTCACATTCACCGCAAATGCGATTGGCGCCATCACCGCCGTGGATACAGCCCAGATTCAACGTGGGTGTTTGTACAGCGAATGCGGGATTGCGGTACTTCAGTTGTAGCTCGCTGCGCAGCCCCATGAGTTCGTTCATTACCTGATTCATGGCTTCCAGTGCATTTTTGCCCAGAGCTGGATTGGATGAGTGCCCGCTGTGACCGCGTACGCGTATGGCCTCCATCATAATGCCTTTGTGGGCGCGAATCGGGGTCAGGTTGGTGGGCTCACCAATAACGGCATAGCGCGGTGACAAGCCGCCAAGGCCATCCCGTGCCAGCGCGCGGGCGCCACTCATGCTGCTTTCTTCATCAGCAGTGGCGAGCACAATGAGTGGGTGTTTCAACTGGCGGCCAAGGTAAGGTTGTACCGCTGCCATAATCACCGGGAAAAACCCTTTCATGTCGGTGGCGCCCAGGCCGTAAAGCCTGCCGTCTTTTTCCGTCAGTGTGAAGGGATCAGACTGCCAGCGATCAGCATCGTAAGGCACGGTATCGCTGTGGCCGGCCAGTACCAAGCCGCCATCACCCTGACCGAGGGTAGCGATCAGGTTTACCTTGCCCGGTTGCGCCAGGGGCAGGATGCGGGTGTTGAAGCCCAGCGCAGAAAAGTCATTGGCGAGCTGATCAATGACCGCCTGGTTGGACATATCCCATTGGGGGACAGCGCAGCTCACCGAGGGCAGAGCGACAAGCTTGTGAAGCTGATATTGATAGCGTTTGAGGTCGACAGTCATGATCTACTCGCAGTAAAACAGTCGGGCTGTTATCGGTGATTGCGCCCAAAAATGCAAGCCTGCAGGGCTAATCAGCGGGCAATAAAAAACCCGAGCCGGTTTCCCGGCTCGGGTTCCTGGGGGGCATCAGCCGATGATTAGCTGAATACACCTTTGAAGAAAAAGAAGTAGAGGATCGATAAGCCTGCCCCGGCGGGAAGGGTGATTACCCAGGAGGCGAAAATCCCGCCGATCACACGTAAGTTCAGCGCGCCAATGCCGCGAGCCAAACCAACACCCAGCACGGCGCCCACCAGTGTGTGAGTGGTTGAGATGGGCATACCAATCCCGGAGGCGATTACCACTGTGGCGGCAGCGGCCATTTCGGCGGCAAAACCACGGCTTGGTGTGAGTTCTGTAATCTTTTTACCGATGGTTTGCATGACCTTATAACCATAGGTTGCCAAGCCAACCACTATGCCTACACCGCCAAGTAATAGAACCCATGGGGCGACAGCTGCTTTGGCGCCGACTTCGCCAGACTGAATAACACTGATAACCGCGGCCATAGGGCCGACAGCATTGGCAACATCGTTGGAGCCATGAGCAAATGCCATAGAGCAGGCGGTAAAAATCATTAAAACGCCAAATACGCGCTCTACGCTGGAGAAGCGATTGTTTTTGTCAGCACTTTTATCCTGACTGATGCGGCTTAACAGGTAGGTACCTATTGCTGCGACGACCAGACCAATCGCCACGGCGATCATAACGGACTGGAGGAAACTGAATTCGACATGGTGGGACTTAAGTACATATTTCAGCCCTTTAAGCAGGGTGACCATGGATAAAAAGAAACCCACGGCAAACATATAGAAAGGGATATAGCGCTTGGCATTAGCAAAGGGATCTTCAGTATCCAGGATTAAATACTGCACTGAACGAAAGATCCAGAATGACAGAATGCCTGCTGCCAGCGGCGATGTGACCCAACTGGCAACAATTCCCCATACCTGATTCCACTGCACCGCATCAGCCGAGATACCGACTGCCGCAAAGCCAATAATGGCGCCCACGATAGAGTGAGTGGTTGATACCGGCCAGCCTAAAATACTGGCAATTAACAGCCAACTACCTGCTGCCAGAAGCGAGGCCAGCATGCCAAAAACGAATAAATCCGGGTGCTGGGTCATTACATCCAGCTCAACAATACCACTGCGGATAGTTTCAGTGACTTCGCCACCGGCCAGATAGGCCCCTGCAAATTCAAATACCATTGCAATACAAATGGCTTGCTTCATGGTAAGTGCGCGTGAGCCAACCGAGGTACCCATGGCGTTGGATACATCGTTGGCACCTATGCCCCAGGCCATAAACAGGCCAAAAGCACAGGCTAGAATAAACAGCACATGGCCGTATTCAGCAAATAAAGTCATCGTGGATTCCCCAAGGTAAAGGATTAATGCGCCAGCAGCAGCTGTAAACGGCCGCCCACATCGTGTGCGCGGTTGGCGATATCACCCACCCAGTCGATGATGTTGTAAAGAAACATCACATCCACAGGGGGTAGCTGGGCTTCGAGGGCAAAGAGTGAGGTGCGCACACCAATTTCCAATTGGTCTGCCTTTTCCTCCAGAATGTCCAATTCCTTGATCATATTTTCTACAACGGTCAGCTCGCGGCCACTGAAGCCGGTCTCGAGCAGCTCGTCCAATTCATTGATCGCAGTGAGTGCTTGTTCTGCGGCAGCAACGCTTGAGCGCACAAACTCATTCATCTGCACTTTCATGCTGTCAGGAATGGTCATGCGGCGGCCCATGATGATCCCGGCAATGTCTTTGGCGCGGTTGGGAATGCGATCCTGCATGGTCAGCAGTTCGAGCAGGTCGGTGCGTGGCACCGGCAAGAACAGGCTTTTGGGCAGGTGCAGGCGCAGGTGCTTTTTGATCTCGTCCGCGTCGTTTTCAAACCTCACCACCTGTTGCTGGATGGTGCTGGCGAGGGGCCAGTCGTTACTGGTGACGGCATCAAAAAACGGGACAAGCTCGGCCGCTGCTTTAACAGCCAGCGCCATGTGCTCTTGCATGGGTTTGATGGGCGAGCGGCCAAACAGGTTCGACAAGTTTGCAAAAGGCATGGTTATCCCCTCGGGTTAAAAGTGTGCGCAGTATAAAAACATCATCCGCCAAGGTCACGCAGCTTTATTACTTATTTATGACAAAGTTGTGATGCTTTTTAGTGGGACTTTTGCTAGGCGCCAATATGGGGTGTTGGCGGCGAGAGCTGGGCGAGGCAGCAATGACGGGCTTGTTGAGCCTAGTCGGTTCTGGCCAAAACGCCAGCCTGTGGTGTTGTGGGCAGACTGCTGACGGGAGAGCCGCTACAATCAGTGCAGGTTTTCTAGCGAAACGTCTCTTTATTCACAGGAATAACATCAATGGTGCTGGATCGGGTATTGGATTTGCGCGGCTTGATCAATGATCTGGTCGTGGATGGACGCATGGCGCAGGTAGATGCCAATGTATTGCTTGGCGCTTCGCGCACCCGCGAGCAGGCCATCATGCATCCCCTGGCCTATGTGGCCAGCCAAAATCTGGAAGATTTGCAGCGTCCCGGCAAAACCCTGGATGGCGATACCCTCAGCGAATGGCTGGCCAATAAGGCGCGCCTGCCATTATTTCATATAGACCCAATGAAAATTGATGTGGCCAAGTGTACGGAGGTGATTGGTTACGCCTTCGCCAAGCGCCACGGGATTTTGTGCGTGAAGGTGGAGCCGGATCATGTGGTTATCGCCTGTACCCAACCGTTTATGGGGGGTGGGAGCCGCAGGTTGAGCACGTGGCGCGCCGTACGGTAAAGCGTGTTGTGGCCAATCCGGCCGATATCGAACGCTTTATGGTGGAGTTTTATACCTTGGCGCGCTCGGTGTCTGGTGCCAGTGGCGCCACAGCCGCGTCGGCGATTACCAACTTTGAACAGTTGGTTGAGTTGGGTAAAGCCAGCGATCCGGATGCCAATGACCAGCATATCGTCAAGATTGTGGACTGGCTGCTGCAATACGCTTATGACCAGCGCGCCAGTGATATTCATATTGAGCCGCGCCGCGATGTGGGCCGCATCCGCTTTCGCATTGATGGGGTGCTGCACTATGTCTATGAATTACCTGCCAATGTCGCCACGGCGGTCACCAGTCGCTTCAAGGTGCTGGCGCGGATGGATATCGCCGAAAAGCGCAAGCCGCAGGATGGCCGAATCAAAACCCGCCGCAGTGACGGCAGTGAAATCGAACTGCGTATGTCCACCTTGCCAACGGCGTTTGGTGAAAAGCTGGTGATGCGTATTTTCGACCCGGAAGTGCTGCTGCGCAGCTTTACGGATCTGGGGCTGGTGGGCGATGACTATGCGCGCTGGTATTCCATGCTGACCCGGCCGAACGGTATTTTGCTGGTCACTGGCCCGACCGGTTCCGGCAAAACCACAACACTTTACTCGTCGCTGCGGCAGGTCGCGACCGATGAGGTGAATGTCAGCACCATTGAAGACCCGATCGAAATGGTGGAGGAGCGTTTTAACCAGACCCAGGTGCATCACAAAATCGGGCTGGATTTTGCCGCCGGTATCCGCAGCCTGATGCGGCAAGACCCGGATATCATCATGGTGGGCGAGATCCGCGACTTGGAAACCGCACAAATGGCGGTGCAGGCTGCACTTACCGGCCACTTGGTGCTATCAACTGTACACACCAATGATGCGCCTTCAACCATCGCTCGCTTGCTGGATCTGGGGATTCCCTCATACCTGATCAATGCCACGTTGCTGGGGGTGATGGCGCAGCGCCTGGTGCGCACCCTCTGCCCGCATTGCAAGGAGGAGGGGCATATAACCAGCGAGCATTGGCAGGAACTGGTCTCGCCTTGGAAGGTGAATGTGCCTGCCAAGGTCTATCGTCCGGTGGGTTGTCTGGAGTGCCGCAATACCGGCTATCTGGGGCGCCAAGGGCTGTATGAAATCCTGACCTTGTCGGAAAGCCTCAAGGAAAAAGTGGTGCCCGACTGCAACCTGCAAGACTTGCGTCGTTTGGCGATGAAAGAGGGGATGCGCACCCTGCGCTTGTCCGGTGCCCAAAAAGTCGCGGCTGGTTTGACGACAATGGAAGAGGTGCTGCGCGTGGCGCCACCGCCGGAGAAGGCGAGCTAGCCAGGGGGCATAGAATGTTGTGACACATAAAAAATGGCGACCCGAGAGTCGCCATTTTTTATGTCCTTCGCACTAATCTGTCGCTAATCAGAACAGCAATTTAAAGCCAACAAATACCAGCATAATCGCCAGCGCCGGGCGCAAATAATGGTCGGCCACGCGGTGTGCCAAATGGCTGCCCAGATAAATACCGGGCAGTGACCCTATCAACAAGTTGGCGAGTAATCCCCAATCCACATTGCCCAATCCGGCGTGGCCCATGCCGGCCACTAATGTCAGCGGCACGGCGTGTGCGATTTCCGTGCCCACCAAGCGCACCGTGGGCAGCAGCGGGTAGAGCATAAACAGCGCGACTGTGCCAAGGGCGCCAGCACCAATCGAGGTGATGGTCACAACCGCACCCAGAATAATCCCGGTCACCACGGTGGCGATCATCTGCTGCTGGCGGCTCATACGGGTGATCCAGGCGTCGTTTTTACGGCTGTAATCAAAAATTTTGCGTTTAAATAAAATGGCAATCGCGGTCAGGATCAGCGCATAGCCCAGAGTGGTGCGGATGATGCTGTTGAGCGTATCCGTATCCATGCGCAAACTGTGCAGTGCCCAGAGTGTCAGCGCTGCCGCTGGCAAGCTGCCCAGTGCCAGTTCGCCGGTAATTTTCCAGTCGATATTCTTCTTTTTGTGGTGGACGTGAATGCCGCCCGCTTTAGTAATGGCTGCGTAGAGCAAATCAGTACCCACGGCATTGGCCGGGCTAACACCGAAATACAACAGAATCGGGGTCATCAGCGAACCGCCGCCCACGCCCGTCATGCCGACAATAAAACCCACCACCAGTCCGGCGATAACGTATCCGATATGAAAATCCATAAAACTCCGCGCGCAAACTGATCAAAAACGAGCAGTTTCTTGGCTTAAGTGTTGAAAAATAAACAGGGCGCGCAGGCTAACAGGCCAAGGGAAGTGCTGCTAATAATCATTAGTTTGGTTCTTATATCGTAAAGTTTTAAAAAGTGTAGTAGTGAGGAGATGGATATTCTTTTAGTTATGAGCAGTGCATGTGAAAACGCTGGGAAAGTGCTGAGAGCTGAGAGCTGAGAGCTGAGAGCTGAGAGAGTGCAGTGATATTTCTGCTGCCGTAGTAACGGCAAGCGAAGCGCACATCCTTGTGCCCTGGTGATTAATGGTTAGCTTGATTCAGCACCAATTTTCCGTTCTCCACCGGGATACGTGAGCCCGGGTCATAGTCCAGGCGCAGGGAGGACTCCTTGTCCTGCAAGCGGTAGGTGACATCGTAGCCGGTGATGTCCTCGCGTGAGTCGTAAACAGTTTTGCAGCGTTGCTCAACGGTGGTGTAGGTATCTTTTTGCTGCATATTGGCCTGTACCTTGTCACCCGCGTAACCACCGGCGACAGCACCCGCTACGGTGGCGACTTTTTTACCGTTGCCGCCACCGACCTGATTGCCCAGCGCGCCACCCACGACTGCACCAATGACCTTGCCGGCAATACGGTTGGTGTCTTTGGCTGGTTTTTGATGTACCACGGTTTCTTCGCGGCACTCTTCACGGGGAATCTTGGTGGTTTTGGTCACGGGCACCGCGCTCAGCACTTCCGCATAAGCCGGTTCCTTTAACCATTGGTAGCTAGCGATAGCACCACCGGTGGTCGCTATACCCACACCCAATAGTGTTCCGATAATCATGGATTTGTTCATTGTTCATCTCCTGCAGTAATGCTCATTTTCTTGAGCGATGCGCCAGTTTAAGCAGGGCTTTTCTTAACATCAGCTTAATGATTTTTGAGTGATTGCCAGTCTGAGAAACCGCTAACATTTGGGCTGTGGTACGGTTTGCAATATCCGTTGCAGCTAAGATCTGATAATAAATGATATAATATAAAAATTTTTTAGGCCTCTGCGGGTGATCTTTATGTCTAGCTGTTTTTTTTCAATTGTTATCCCTGCATACAATTACGCGCAATTTCTGGAGAGGGCTATACGCTCCGTGCTGGATCAACAATTTCACGACTGTGAGATTATCGTTATAAATGATGGCTCAACAGATAATACAGATGCTCTGATGAAAGAGATTTTAAAGGAGTGTGATCCAAAGCTTCGCTATATAAGTCAAGAAAATAGGGGGTTATCTGCAGTTAGAAACCTAGGTGTTATGCATAGCAACGGCGCTTATTTGATTTTTTTGGATGCAGATGATGCGCTGTTGCCTGATTCTTTAGAGAGAACCTATGAGTATCTTGTAGATCATCCACAAACGGATCTATTGATTTGCGACTATTTGGCGCAAATGCCTGATGGAAGAGAAAAGCTTCGCTCCAATAATTTATTAAATGATAAAAAGAAAGATTGGTTTTATTATTACATTGGCAACACCATGGCGATGGCAAATGGTGCAACAATTATTCGTCGTACAGTTTTTGATGAGATTCGTTATTGTGAAGATTTGCGCCAAGCAGAAGATATCCCAGTCTTTGGGCAAATACTCGCCAATTTTCATTGTGCACTTTTTTTAAGACCAATACTTCGGAATTTTAAACATATCGAAAGTATGAGGAACCAAATAAATTTTACCCCCAATATTGCTTATCAATTAACAAATCTATTATTTGATCCAGAAAAATTACCTAGTTCATTAATGAAATATAAGGCTGACTTTTTGGCGTATCAGTATTTTCAGCTTTTTCGGAGTTATGAAAAAGCAATGCAATATAAATTAGCTATACAGTGTTATCGCGAGTCGCTTAAAGCTAGTCCTTGGTCGTTTTTCAATCTGGGGCGCCATATTAAGTATATTCGATGTGTGTTTAAGTTCTTGTTTGGCTCATTGGTGGTGAGTCAACGATAGGGGTTGCAGCTCACTACCTGCTCTATTTGAGGGGTTTCATTTTTGAAGATGACTGTCACGCTTTTCCCGCGCTTAAAAGTTTTGATTTCGTGAAACACTCCTTCTTGAACTAAATGCATGGTGTCTTGCTGCAATGATTTTTGTTTGGTCTGGATAACAAGGTAGGCATATGCTTTTAGCTTGTCTGTGGATGCCAAACTAATACGTAAATCTCTATCAATAAGGCAAGTCACTCCCTCTCTTAGTCGGCCGCTGTAATGCAGTAGTCTGTTATCGCTCAGTGCGACAGGTGTATGTGGGGTGGTGTTTTGCTTGAGCCATTCGCCGGCAGATATCAAATTGGTTGGTGGTGGATTCTTGGTCGTCACAATGTCAACCATTAACACTATTGCTATGAACACAAGCCCGGATTTTATCCATGCACTAGCATTTGGCCATATTGACTCAGTCCAATCACTAATAGGCTGGCTAATTAGTAATAGTATGAGAAGAGCAGTTAAAACTGTGTATCGCTCAATCATAAATTGCTGCGCCAATACAAACGTGGTTAGCATGGCCAGATTGATGGCGATCGCCCAGAGTGCAATTTTGTTTTCGTCGGTCCATTCAATGTTCGCATTTTTTCTTATCGCAATGAAAGTGAAAACAAGATAGGGCCAGCTAACGGCCAGCAACAGGGTGTGAATTAGGTGCGCAATCAATCCAACATTTAAAATAAAGGGGGCATATTCTTTGCTGAAAGGGTTGAGCACATAGGTGGCCATATTCTCCTGAGCAGTTTTTAGGCTGTATAAGCTGTTGGTGAATGCCTCTGTCGAGGGTATTTTTTTTAGCAGCGTTTCAAGTGCTGCGTCATTGATCAATAAAAACACACAAGCAGCAATAAGTGCGCAAATGTAGATGCTGGTACAGGTGAGCCAACTTTTTAAGCGCGCTGAGAGAGTGAAGTTGCCAACCCAAAAAAGGCAAAGCGGTAGCCCAATAATCCATGCAATTGCTTCGGATCGAAACATAAATGCCGCAGCTATTGCCAGCTGCCATTGCAGTGCATGACTGGTTTTTTGTGTGCGTATGAATTGAAAAAAATAAAGCAAAGCCAATAAGCTGAAAAGCCAATATCCGACATCGCGGATAATCATTTCCCGATAACCGTTGAATGCTGGAAGTAATAATGAAGCTAGCGCTGCGATCAATAGACCATGGCGGTTGTTTGTTGCGGTCGTATAAAGCTTTAAGAATACAGCAGGGATAACTGCGTAGAAGATGGAGTTGATCAAATAAAAAGAATTTTCGATGCTTATGTTAAGCGTTTTTGAGAGTAAAGCCCCTAATATTGCGTAAGCTGGCCACCCATAAATTTGAAGTGTGGCAGATAGTCCGCCCTGCAAGAAGGCTTCAGCAGTCGAGAGATAGACAATCGCGTCTCTGTTGATTACCGAACCTTGGATATTGGCTACCGAGAAGGCAGCACTGATACTAATCAGCAGTAAGTAGAGGAGTTTTTCGTTATTTAAAAGGTTGCCAATCTGGAGGTCGGTACTTTTCATGGGCTGACTCTGTTGTTCGAGTTGGTGTGCTGCTATCGAATTTTGCGCGGCAATTATACTGATTTACATGCTAACAGGGCT
The DNA here is from genome assembly GCF_002007605.1 of Cellvibrio sp. PSBB023. NCBI lineage: Bacteria > Pseudomonadati > Pseudomonadota > Gammaproteobacteria > Cellvibrionales > Cellvibrionaceae > Cellvibrio > Cellvibrio sp. PSBB023. Next base: position 3,948,063 of record NZ_CP019799.1, read on the forward strand.
TTTTTCATGGTGATTATATCCGTTGTGCGACTTTGTATCAGCTGCGCTAAGTCAGTGTCGTCCGCACAGAAACTGCTATTATTCTCTGCATCAATAAATAGCTGTGTCGATGAGTCCTGTCTTTATGTTGAATTTTTCCGGAATTCCCTCCGAGTTACATGCCCCCGCCCAGCGTTACTGGGAACAGTTTGAAGCTGCCATCCTCAGTCAAACGCTGTCTCACCCTCGGGATTTGTTGCCGCCCACTATCAGCGTCGATACGTTTTTCCAGCAATTGACTCGTGCGTTTGTCGCAAGCGAATTCATCGCCAAAACCTGTGCCCAGCGTCCGGCTTATTTATTGGAACTGATTGAATCCGGTGCCTTGTTTGAGGCGCAGACTGACGCGCATCTGGATGCATTTACCGCTGCAGTGAATGCCTGTAATACCGACGCGGAATTGGATACCTGCCTGCGCCGCCAGCGGCAGATGGCGATGATCCGTATTATCTGGCGCGACCTGAATCGCATTGAAGGTATGCGCGAAGTGACAGCGGAATTGTCGCGCTTTGCCGACCGGGTGATTCAAACGACGGCGGAATGTCACTATCGCTCGCTGGAAAAAATGTACGGCACGCCTATCGGTCGCGAGTCTGGTATAGCGCAGCCATTTATGGTGCTGGGTATGGGTAAGCTGGGCGCGGGTGAATTAAATATTTCTTCGGATATCGACCTGATTTTTACCTTCCCCGAAGGGGGCGAAACCAATCATGCCAGCCGTGCGATCAGCAACCAGGAGTTTTTTATCAAGCTCGGGCAGCGGCTGATTAAAAGTCTGGACACAGTCACCGCCGATGGTTTTGTGTTCCGGGTGGATATGCGTTTGCGCCCACACGGCCAGAGCGGTGCGCTGGCCATGAGTTTTGTGGGCATGGAGGATTACTACCAAACCCAAGGGCGCGAGTGGGAACGCTACGCCATGATCAAGGCGCGCACTGTGGCCATGGCTGGCGGTGAGCAGCAGGCCGAGGCGCGCCAATTGCTGGGCAAAATGCTGCAGCCCTTTACCTATCGCCAATACATTGATTTCAGTGCGATTGAATCCCTGCGCGAAATGAAAGGGTTAATTGCGCGGCAGGTGCAGCGCAAGGGGATGAATCTGGACGTGAAGCTGGGCGAGGGCGGCATCCGTGAAGTGGAGTTTGTGGTTCAGGTATTCCAATTGATTCGCGGCGGTCGCGATGCTCGCCTGCGCAAGCGCAAAGTGCCGGTGCTTTTACCCTTTTTGGAGCAGGAAAATTATTTACCGCCGGGTGCGGGTTCGGCATTGCTTGAAGCCTATATTTTTCTGCGCAATACCGAGCATGCCATTCAGGGCTATCAGGATAAGCAAACCCAATCCCTGCCGATTGATCCTGTAGGGCAGTTGCGTTTGGCTTGGGTGATGGGGTTTGACACCTGGGACAGTTTCTTTGAAACGCTCAGCCGCTATCGCCACTGCGTTAATGCGGAATTCAAAGCCGTTATCGCTGCTCCCGATGAAGAGGATTCCATCGATCAAAAAGCCCTGACCTTTTGGATGGGGTTGTGGGAGGGAAGTTTGCAGGGCGAGGATGCCATTCATGCGCTGGAGGCGCAGGACATTGAAGGCGCTGCGGCGCTGGTGAAAAACCTGGCAGACCTGCGTGAAAGCCGTGCGGTTTTATCCATGCAGGCCAGTGGGCGCACCCGTCTGGAGGCGTTTATCCCGCGTTTATTGCACATGCTGGTGCAGGAAGCGCTGCAAGGTAAGTTACCGCTTACTGTTGCGGAAACCTTTGCGCGTATTGAACCCTTGATTGAAGCTATTGCACGGCGCAGCGCCTATTTGGTGCTATTAGTCGAGAACCCAACGGCCATTCACCAGTTGGTGATGCTCTGCGCCGCCAGCCCCTGGATTGCCGATCAACTGGCGCAATACCCGGCGCTATTGGATGAGCTGCTCACCCCGGAAAGCCTCTATGCGCCGCCGGATAAAATGTCGCTGCGCGATGAGTTGCGTCGCGATGTGCTGCGCCTGAGCTGGGATGATCTTGAGGGGCACATGGAAGCGCTACGCTATTTCCGCTCTGCCCATGCCCTGCGCGTGGCCGCCAGCGAAGTGACCGGCGCCCTGCCGCTGATGAAGGTGAGTGACTACCTTACCTTCATCGCCGAGGTGGTGCTGGAGCATGTGCTGCAGTTGAGTTGGGAGCACTTGGTGGAGCGCCATGGGCGCCCCCGTCGCAGCGACGGTTCGGTCGATGCAACACCGGATTTTGTGATTATCGGCTACGGTAAATTGGGCGGCATTGAGCTGGGGCACGGTTCGGATCTGGATCTGGTGTTTATCCACAACACCGATAGCAACCTGAGCACCGATGGCGAGCGCGCTATCGACAACATTACGTTTTATACCCGCCTCGGCCAGCGCATTATCCATGTGCTCAACACCTACACGCCCTCGGGCAAGCTCTATGAAGTGGATATGCGCCTGCGGCCGTCCGGCAACTCGGGGTTGTTGGTGTCATCGCTCGCCGCGTTTGAAAAATACCAGGCCAATGAAGCCTGGACTTGGGAGCATCAGGCGTTGGTTCGGGCGCGGGTAGTGGCGGGAGATGAACGGCTCGCCGAACAGTTTGAACAGGTGCGCGAGCGCATTCTTACCCGTGAGCGGGATCTGGCTGCATTGCGCGTCGATGTACGCGACATGCGCCGCAAGATGCGCGAGCAATTGGGCTCCGAGTCCAAATCCAAAAATAGCGCCTTAAATACGGCCAAAACACCGGTTTTATTTAATTTGAAACAGGATGCGGGTGGTATCGTGGATATTGAATTTATGGTTCAATACGCGGCCTTGGCCTGGGCATCTAAAGCGCCCGGGATCATCCGGTACACGGACAACATTCGCATACTCGGATCACTGGAAGAGGCAGGCTTACTCGATGCCCAATCCGTGGCCCACCTGATCGCGGCTTACAAGGCATACCGATCCACCGGGCACCGCCTCGCGCTACAGCGTCAAGAGGCGGTACTAGAAGGCGACAATCACTTCCTGACCGAGCGAGCGCAAGTCACAGCCTTGTGGCAGCAACTGATCGATCACGACTGATTTATCGCCCGAATACTCAGTGGTGCGCGGCTGCGGCTGCGCCTGACAATCCCGAACACACAGACCTGTTTTTAACACAGAATTTGGAGTTGCTATGTCTTTTGCCGATCGCGACGGCGTTATATGGCTCGATGGTGAACTCATTCCCTGGCGCGATGCCAAGGTTCACGTTTTAACCCACACTTTGCACTACGGCATGGGCGTATTTGAAGGTGTGCGGGCTTACAACAGTGCAAGCATGGGCACCAGTATTTTCCGTCTGCAAGAACACACGGATCGCCTGTTCCGCTCCGCGCACATCATGCGTATGAAAATGCCATTCACCAAAGATGTGGTGAATGATGCGCACAAACAAGTTGTCCGTGAAAACAACCTTGCCGAAGCTTACCTGCGCCCCATGGCATTTTACGGTTCTGAAGGCATGGGCCTGCGCGCTGACAATTTGAAAGTGCATGTGATGGTTGCCGCTTGGCACTGGCCGTCTTACATGTCACCAGAAGCGCGCGATCAAGGTATCCGCATTCGCACCTCCAGCTACACACGCCATCACGTGAATATTTCCATGTGTAAAGCGAAGGCCAACGGTCACTACATCAACTCACTTCTGGCGTTGCAAGAAGCGCTGGACAGTGGTTGTGAAGAAGCGTTGTTGCTTGATGCAGAAGGTTATGTGGCAGAAGGTAGCGGCGAGAACTTTTTCCTGGTGCGCGACGGCATTATCTATACGCCGGAGCTGACCTCCTGCCTTGATGGCATCACCCGCAATACTATTTTCCAATTGGCCGCCGATTGCGGCTACACCATCAAAGAAAAGCGCATCACCCGCGATGAAGTGTACATTGCCGATGAAGCTTTCTTTACCGGTACTGCGGCAGAGGTATTGCCGATCCGCGAATTGGATGGCCGTATTATTGGTGAAGGTCGCCGCGGTCCCATCACCACCCGTTTGCAAGACTTGTATTTCAAGTCCGTGCGCGGCGAATTGCCTGAGCACACCAACTGGTTGGCGCCGGTTGCAAAATAACCGCCACAATAACGGAGCCAAATGGCTCCGTTATTGTTTTCCCTCTCCGCACCTGCCCAAATGCCTATGCCTCTTGTGTCGCCTATGAATGAAATGGAATTTCCTGTCGAGCTGAAAACCATCCAAAAAATTTTGGTAATTGGCCCTGCATGGATCGGCGATATGATGATGGCGCAGACCCTGTTCAAATTGCTGAAAATGCGTAATCCACAGGTGCAAATTGATGTGCTCGCCTCCAGCTGGACGCGACAATTAATCGCCTGTATGCCAGAAGTAAATCAGGTTATCGATATGCCCCTGGGGCACGGCAAGTTGGGTTTGGGCGCGCGGCGTGCGCTGGGTAAATCGTTGGCGGCGAGTGGTTATGAGCAGGCGATAGTGTTGCCCAATTCACTGAAGTCCGCGTTTATTCCTTTTTTTGCCCGCATACCTCTACGTACCGGCTGGCGTGGTGAATATCGCTATGGCCTATTAAACGATGTGCGCGTACTGGATAAAAAACGCTACCCGCTCATGGTTCAGCGCTATGCCGCTCTCGCCCTGCCTAAAGGGACTGAGCCGCTGCAGACGTTTCCATTTCCCTCGCTGCAAGTGAATCAACACCAGCGCCCACAATTGTTAACAAAATTTGCGTTGCAGCTGGATCGCCCCTTATTGATAATTTGTCCAGGCGCGGAATATGGCCCTGCCAAACGTTGGCCGGAACATTATTTTGCAGAAGTGGCCGATAAAAAAATTCGCGCCGGTTGGCAGGTGTGGCTCATGGGGTCGGCAAAGGACAACGAAGTCACCGACGCAATTCGTAATCTGTTGCTTGATGAAGAGCGTCACCACTGTTTCAACCTGGCGGGCAGTACATCCCTGGGTGAGGCTATTGAATTGATTGCCTGCGCAGATGCGGTGTTGAGTAATGATTCGGGGTTGATGCATATCGCCGCTGCCCTGCAAAAACCATTAGCAGTGATTTACGGCTCCACCTCGCCCGAACACACGCCGCCGCTGTCGGCTAGCGTTAGCATCATCAGCACTCAGATTGAATGTTCACCGTGTTTTGAACGCGAGTGTCCAAAAGTGCATCACAAGTGTCTGCGCGACTTAATGCCGCATCAGGTATTGGTGGCGCTCGACAAATTGCTCGCCGAGCCTGTTCACATCAGCCGGTAAACGGAATTTATTAATGAAGTTAGCCTTGGTGATTTTTCGCTATTTTCCGTTTGGTGGATTGCAGCGCGATATGTTGGCGATTGCGCAAGCAGCACAAGCGCGCGGACATCAGGTCACCATTTTTTGTGGTGAATGGCAGGGGGATAAAGCTCCCGGTATCGATGTTGTCGAAATAAAAGCACACGGTCTTTTTAATATTGCAGGTGTTAAAAAGTTTGTTAATGCTTTTCAAAAACAGTTCGTAGCTTCGCAATTTGATTTGTTAGTTGGCTTTAACAAAATGCCTGGGCTCGATGTGTATTATTGTGGCGACTCCTGTTTCGCTAAAAAAGCCTATGAAGAGCGTGGCTTACTCTATCGTTTAACGCCGCGTGCCAAGCTTTATTTGCATTATGAAACTGCTGTTTATTCACATCTCAGCAACACACATATTCTGGAGGTGTCCGCCGCAGAGCGCCCCGTATTTGCCAAGTATTATGCAACACTTGATGTACGGCAGACACTCTTGCCTCCTGGTGTCGATCGTCAGCTAATAGGCTCGTGTGTGAGCCGCGTTTCTGCACGACAAAAAATTCGCAAGGAGCTATCGCTTGCCGATAACGATCACTTAATTCTTTGTGTTGGGTCGGGCTTTAAAACCAAGGGGCTGGATCGTAGCCTACGTAGTTTTGCTGTGTTTCGCAAAAATAATCCGCGTGCGCTTCTGGTTGTGGTTGGCAATGGAGACCCGCGTCCTTTTCGGGCTCTGGTGAAGTCGCTTGGTTTGAGTGATGCTGTGAAATTTTTAGGCGGGCGTCGCGATATGGCAGATATTTATGCCGCTGGCGATTTGCTCCTGCACCCTGCCTATAAAGAAGTGACTGGTAATGTCATTCTGGAGGCTATGCTCTCCGCTATTCCCGTTCTGGTCACACCTGTATGTGGTTATGCCCATTATGCTGTTGATCATGCAATGGGTGAACTGCTGTTAGCGCCGGACGATGCGCAAACAGTAGCGGTACAAATGGAAAAGCTGTTAGCAGTTGACCCTCATGATTGGCAGTCCAAGGCGGAGCGTTTTGCCTGTGAGAGTGATATTTTTTCGCGCCCTGATTGCGCTGTGAATGAAATAGAGCGTATAGCGTATGCACCCGGGCCAACACCCTTGGTGCAATCGGCAGCGGCAAGTGAATGGGTATTGTGTGATGAGATGATTGAGGCTTGGCAACACAAGGATGTGTTTGCGTTGGTTGAGTCACTTTCGGGCCCTATTGCGCGTGAAATGCCTGATCGACAAACGTTGCGCTTTGAATTGAATGGGCAGGGTTATTATCGAAAATGGCATCGCGGTGTTGGTTGGCGCGAGGTTATCAAAAACCTGATCTGTTTCCGCCTGCCAATATTGGGTGCAAAAAATGAGTGGGAGGCGCTCACCAAATTGCGGGCGCTGGCTATCCCCAGTTTGATGGCGGTAGCCTATGGGTGGAGAGGCTCAAGTCCTGCGAGCCAACAGTCCTTCATAGTCACTCGTGAACTTGACGGTGTTGTGCAACTGGATCACTACTTTGAACAGCATTCAGTCGCGATTAATACCCGGAGGCTTATCCTTCACCGGCTTGCCGTGATGGCACGTGAGCTTCATGGAGCAGGGATTAATCATCGCGACTTTTATCTTTGCCATTTTATGCTCAAACCTGCTTCACTGGGGATGGGTAATCAACCGGATATTTATTTAATCGATTTACACCGAGCCCAGTGCCGTGTGCGAGTGCCGCTGCGCTGGCAAATCAAAGACTTGGCTGCGCTTTATTATTCCACATTGAATCTCGGTTTTAGTCGTCGCGATATATTGCGCTTTTTGATGGTGTATTTTGATTGCCCGATGCGTGAAATTCTGGAGCAAAAGCCTTTGTTGCTTAAGCAGATCCAGAGTCGGGCATTAAAAATCTATTGGCGTGACTTTGGTCATGCGCCAACTGTCTATTGATGCCAAGTGGTTTCTCTACTGGGTGCCTGCGGCCTTGCTGGCTGCGCTCTTGATGAACGGATACCAGCGCGAGCCAGAGTCAGTGACCCTTGCTCCCGCCGTGGCACATTAATATTGATTGGATAATTTATGTCGACTGAACCCCACAAAATACCCGCAGCAGGTGAAGCTTCCGCCTGGCAGATCTACCAGCGCCTGCTGCGCTATCTCAAACCCTATGTGTTTCTATTCGGTGTGAGTGTGGTGGGTTACATCATTTATGCGGGAGCGAATGTGATGTACTCAAAAGTGATGGAACAGTTGGTCGTGGCGATTGAATCGGAAGATCCTACGGCGCGCTGGTTTGTGCCTCTGTTGATTGTGGGCGCGACGTTGATGCGCGGTCTGGGGATGTTTATCGGTGGTTATTTCATGGCGAAGGTGGCCTTCAACGTTGTGAATGACCTGCGTGTGCAGGTGTTTAACCATATGACACGCCTTCCGGTCAGTGCGTTTGATGAGCGCCCCAGTGGCCATATGATTTCACTGATTACCTACAACATTAACGGCGTCACTGTGGCGGCTACCGATGCGCTTAAAAAAGGGATTCGCGAAGGCGCGACCGCGATTGGTTTATTGGGTTATTTGTTTTATCTCGATTGGAAATTGACATTGTTGTTTCTATCAGTGGCGCCGATCATGGGGTTGTTGGTGACTAAAGTGGCAAGGCGATTGCGTCGCCTGAGTAGCAAGGTGCAAGACTCGGTGGGTGACATTACCCAGGTATCGAGTGAGATGATCAATGGCTATCAAGTGATGCGCACCTTTGGTGGTGAGGCTTATGAGCAGGATCGTTTTGTCCAGGCGAGTAAAAAGAATTATTTGCAGAACATGAAAATTATTGTGACCAGCGCGGCCAATGCACCAGTGATGCATGTGTTGATTGCGGTCGCTATGAGCTTGTTGATTTATGCGGCCTTAAGTTTTATGCAAATGGATAGCACCGCAGCATTCATTGGTTACATCACCGCTGTTGGGTTGATTGTTAATCCGATTCGTCAATTGGGTGAAGTGGCGCCCATGATTATTAAGGGCGTGGCCGCCGCCGACAGCGTCTTTAAACTGCTGGATACCCCTCCCGAAAAAGACACCGGTACTTATGAAGTCGCGCGTGTTAAGGGGGATGTACATTTTAATAACCTGACCTTTAGTTATGCCAACCAAGAGCGGCCTGCGTTGCATGATGTGAACTTGTCTGTGCGCGCTGGCGAGGTTGTTGCACTGGTGGGTAAGTCGGGCAGTGGTAAATCCACACTGGTGAGTTTGCTCAATCGTTTTCATGACGCCAGTGACGGTGAGATTCTCATCGATGGCGTTCTGGTCGGCGATTATCGCCTCGATAATTTGCGCAGCCATATTGCACTGGTCAATCAGCATGTCACGCTGTTTAACGATACCATCGCAGGCAATATTGCCTACGGCAGTTTGCAGTCGCGCGATATGGACAGCATTCGTGCCGCTGCCGAGGCCGCTTACGCCACTGAATTTATCGACGCGCTGCCAGATGGCTTTGACACTATGATTGGCGAGTCCGGTGCACGCTTGTCCGGCGGTCAGCGCCAGCGTTTGGCAATTGCTCGTGCGCTGTTGAAAGATGCACCGATTCTGATTCTGGATGAAGCGACCTCAGCACTGGACAATGAATCGGAGCACTATATTCAAGCGGCTCTGGAGCGCGTAATGAAGGGGCGAACGACGTTTGTGATTGCCCATCGCTTGTCGACGATTGAAAAAGCGGATCGGATTATCGTGATGGAACAGGGTGAAATTGTGGAGCAAGGAACCCATGCCGAGCTGTTGGCGCAGCAAGGCCACTACGCGCGGTTGCACGCCAAAGCGTTTAGTGAACAGGACGACGCTCATTGACAAGGCGTGTCAATGAGTACAAAAAGGTGAATGACTGGATGTGGTTTTTTAATGGAAATTATCTCGGTAGGAACGACTATGCATATAACAATGCCCCATTTTGAGAATGCACGTGTATTGGTGGTGGGCGATGTAATGCTGGATCGCTATTGGCATGGCATGAGCACCCGTATTTCTCCGGAAGCACCTGTGCCGGTGGTCAATGTCAATCAAACAGAAGATCGCCCCGGTGGTGCGGCTAACGTTGCCTTGAACATGAGTGCGCTCGGGTGTCGGGTGTCGCTGGTGGGAGTGATTGGCGATGATGAAGCAGGGCAGATTCTGCAGCGCAGCCTCACGGCGGCCAAGGTTCGGACAGATCTCCAAATTTCCGCGACCAAACCCACGGTTACCAAGCTGCGTGTGATCAGCCATCACCAGCAATTATTGCGGATGGATTTTGAAGACAAATACGCCCCGGAAGATAGCAGCGACTTTATCGCCAAAGTCAGCCAGCTAATTGCAGATGTGGATGTGCTGGTACTGTCCGATTACGCCAAAGGCAGTTTGCACAACTGTCAGGCATTGATCCAACTGGCACATAACGCCGGTGTGCCGGTGTTAGTTGACCCTAAAGGTGATGACTTTACCCGCTATCGGGGAGCGGATGTTATCACCCCTAATTTCCATGAGTTTGAGGCGATTGTAGGAGCCTGCGCCAGTGAAGAGGCCATTGTCGCCTGTGGTGAAACACTGATGGCTGGTCTTGAGTTGCAGGCATTGCTGGTGACGCGTGGCGAGCATGGCTTGAGCCTCTTGCGTCCCGGTCAACCCGAATTACATTTACCGGCGCGCGGCCGTGAAGTATTTGATGTGACTGGCGCGGGCGATACGGTTATCGCCACCCTGGCGGCGGCATTGGCCTCCGGGCAACCACTGCCAGAAGCGACGGCATTAGCGAATATTGCAGCGGGCATAGTGGTGGGTAAATTGGGGACAGCGATTGTCAGTGCCGCCGAATTACGCCGCGCTATTATTGCCGATCAGGGCGCGCAAAGCGGTGTCGTGACCGAAGAACAATTGCTTCTGGCGATAGAAGATGCCCGCGCAGCGGGTGAGCGAGTGGTCTTTACCAACGGCTGCTTCGATATTATTCACGCCGGCCATGTTGGTTATTTGGAAGAGGCTCGCAAACAGGGGGACCGTCTGATTGTCGCGGTTAACTCGGACGCCTCTATCCGTAAGCTAAAAGGCACCGGGCGCCCGATCAACCCGCTTGATCGCCGCATGGCTGTATTGGCTGGTCTGGAAGCTGTCGATTGGGTCGTTCCCTTTGAGGAAGATACCCCCGAGCGATTGTTGCGCCGCGTTAAGCCTGATGTGCTGGTGAAGGGCGGCGACTATCGCGAAGACCAGGTGGTTGGTGCCTCGCTGGTCAGGGCGCACGGTGGCGATGTACGTGTGTTGGGGTTCGTGGAAAACTGCTCCACGACCTCCATTGTGAATAAAATCCTGCACCGGTAGTGGGCTGGTGCTACAAGCCCCAGTGAGAGCCCATTAAAAAACCCCGCACAAGCATCTTGTACGGGGTTTTTTAATGGGGGGGGCTAGTTAGTCTTTATGCCGCCAACTCCAGAATTTCACGGGAGGCTTCGGGAGTGATAGCGCCATGTTCACCCAGCGCCAGCAGGTTGTGTTTGACCAGCATATCCACCAGTTTGGGGATGGATTCACGCCCTACACCATAACCGCTGAGGCTAGTGGGGGTGCCCATTTGTTCAAAGAAACCGCGCGTCGCGGCGATAGCGGCATCGATTAATGCCTCTTCATCGCTCTGGTTCAGGTTCCATACCCGGCGGCCGTATTGCAGCAGCTTTTCCCGTTTATGGGCGCGTTGATGCTGCATCAGGGCGGGCAGAACCACAGCCAGGGTTTGGGCGTGATCCAGACCGTGCATAGCAGTGAGTTCGTGACCAATCATATGGGTGGCCCAGTCTTGCGGTACGCCTACGCCGATCAACCCATTGAGCGCCATAGTCGCTGCCCACATGACATTGGCGCGCACCGCGTAATTGGTGGGTTCAGCGAGTGAACGTGGGCCTTCCTCGATCAGTGTCATTAACAAGCCTTCCGCAAAACGGTCCTGCACCTTGGCGCCCACAGGGTAAGTCAGGTATTGCTCCATGATGTGTACAAAGGCATCCACCGCACCATTGGCGATTTGGCGCGGCGGGAGGCTGTAGGTGGTGGTGGGGTCAAGAATCGCAAATTGCGGATAAACCAGAGGGCTGCCGAATGAGAGCTTCTCCTGGGTTGCCGCTTTGGTGATCACGGAATTGCCATTGCTTTCGGTGCCGGTGGCGGGCAGGGTCAATATGCAGCCAATTGGCAGGGCACTGGTGAACGGCGCGTGTTTGGCCAGGATATCCCAAGGCTCGCCATCAAAATTCACCGCCGCTGCAATCAGTTTGGTGCCATCAATCACGCTTCCGCCACCCACTGGCAGCAGAAAATCAATCTTCTCTTGTTTAACCAGCGCCACCGCTTGCATCAGGGTTTCATAATGCGGGTTGGGTTCGATGCCGCTGAATTCAAACCAGGTCTTGCCTTCCAGCGCTTTTACCACTTGCTCATAGACACCGTTCTTTTTGATGGAGCCGCCGCCATAGGTCACCAGAATACGTGCATTGGCGGGAATCAAGTTGGCAATTTCTTTGATTTGGCCTTCGCCAAAAACAATTTTGGTCGGGTTGGAAAATGTAAAGTTTTGCATGAGCATTCTCTCCTGTGAGATTGATCGGTTGATTGGCGCAGGCTCCGATGAGTCGCGCGGGCTAATACGCAGATCTGAACAATAAGGTGAAGGTAATCGTGAGATTCAGTCGCCAATAAGCAACAGTTGATTCGCGTCTATGCGGAACGGCACGGCTTCCAGTTTGCGCCCTGCGCAAGGGCCCGCTACGCATTTACCAGAGTCGATAACAAACAGTGCGCCGTGGTTAGCGCACTGGATCATGGTGCCGCTGCTGTCCAGAAACTGGTGCTCAACCCACTCCAGCGGAATCCCTAAATGTGGGCAAGTGTTGCGGTACGCCACTACCTTACCCTTATGTTTCACTATCAATAACTTGAGTTCGCGGTGCTGAAAGCCCCTGCTACCGCCTTCGGGTATATCGTCTAGCGAGCACAGGGGAATCAGTGATGTCACAACAATAGCTCTGGGTTAATTACTGGGGCGCGGTCAGGCGCAGTTTATGGGTGAGCAGCTTGCCATCGCGAGCTACGCTGACAGTGACCTGATCACCTGGTTTGTAGTGTTCCAGCGCGCTGAGCAACTGGTCATCGTTGGTGACGGGATAGTCCTCAATCGCGACTATGACGTCCCCCAAACTGATTTGTCCCCAACTATTGCGTTTGGCGCCTTGCAGCCCCGCTTTGGCGGCGGCGGAGTTGGGTTCTACCCGCAGAATCGGTACCCCCTGGATCCCGATTTGCTGGGCCCAGTGGTCAGGGGCGACGGCAACCCCCAGAACCGGTCGGACAATACGGCCGTGTTTGATCAGCTCGGGCACTACTTCTTTCACCGTATTGACCGGAATCGCAAAACCAATGCCTGCGCTGGCGCCGCTGGGGCTGTAAATCATGGTATTCACCCCAATCAGCTTGCCTTCGGAACTCAGCAGCGGGCCGCCTGAATTGCCGGGATTAATGGCGGCATCGGTTTGAATTACATTGGTAATTTTGCGTTGGTTGGGCGATTCAATTTCACGCCCCAATGCACTCACCACACCGGTGGTCAAGGTGGCATCCAACCCAAAGGGATTGCCAATGGCCAGCACTTTGCGACCAACGCGCAAGTCTGAGGAGTCACCCAAAGGCAGTGCTTTTAACTGTTGTGCGGGGGCTTTGATGCGGAGTACGGCCAAATCCCGCTCGGGCGCCAAGCCGACAACCTCGGCAGGCCAATTGGTTTGATCTTGCAGGGTGATAGTGATTTGGCGTGCACCCTCCACCACATGGTAGTTGGTGACTATGTAGCCGCGCTCGTCCCACACAAAACCGGTACCTGAACCGCGTGGGACTGTGACTAAATCGAAGGAATAAGGGTTGCGCGCCAGCTGTTGATTGGTGACAAACACGACACTCGGGCGAGCGGCGTCGAATACCTCCATACTGTTGCGTTCATCGTCGGTAGAGAAAGCATTGGCGACAGCGCTCAAGGCGCTGGCGCCACTCATTAATACAACAAGTAGCCAGCGCCAGAGTGTCATGCCGTTATCCCCTTACTCAGGCCGCGTCACGCAGGGCTTGGATACGGGCTTCCAGCGGTGGGTGGCTGGCAAACAGGCTGCGCATACCACCACTGATACCAAAGGCGCGCATGCTGCTTGGCATTTGGCTTTCTGCACCGGCGCCGCTTTCGGCTTGCAAGCGTTGCAGGGCGCGAATCATAGCGCCGCGATCTGCCAGCGTCGCGCCGGCGTGGTCAGCGCGGAATTCGCGGTAGCGCGAGAAGGCCGCCACAATCATGGACGCTAATATGCCCAGTACGATTTCTGCGACCAAAGTAGCGATCATAAAACCGAAACCACGGCCATTTTCATTCTTGAGCAATACGCGGTCGACAAAGTCACCGATGATGCGCGCAAAGAACATCACAAAAGTGTTCACCACGCCTTGGATCAGGCTCAGGGTGATCATGTCGCCATTGGCCACATGGCCGATTTCGTGCGCCAGTACCGCTTTCACTTCATCGCGCTCAAAACGTTGCAGCAGGCCAAGGCTTACCGCTACCAACGCCGCATTGCGGTTCCAGCCGGTGGCAAAGGCATTGGATTCCTGCGCGGGGAACACACCGATTTCAGGGGTTTTTATGCCAGCTTTTTGCGACAGTTCCACCACTGTATCCACCAGCCACTGTTCATCGGCATTGCGAGGTTGATCGATCAGCTGTACGCCCATGGTTCGCTTGGCCATCCACTTGGAAATAAACAGTGAAATGAACGAGCCAACAAAGCCAAAGACCGCACAGAATACCAGCAGGTTCTGTAAATCCAGTCCGCCAGCTGTACGATAGCTACCCACACCCAATAGGCTGAGAACTATGCCAGCAACGACCAGAACCGCGAGGTTGGTTAACAGAAACAGGCCAATACGTAACACGATAGGATCTCCCATAAGTAATGAATGCGCTGGTTTATACGCAGCGTCACGGGAGTATATGTGTACAGAGGGGGATTATTTCAATCGTGTCAGGTTAAGAATCGCAAAAATACACGCGAGCAGGAGAAAAATGGCCGCCACCAGGGCGGCCCAAGCAACCGTGTTAGCCAAGAGACTTGCGCAGAAAGGTGCGCAGAGAAAGTCCCAAGGGGTGAGAGGCTTTAACAATCGACTTGCAGGGCGATTATCAATTCCGCTCAGCTGCTGAGGGGAGAAATCCGCAGCAACGAATTAACGATAATGGTTCTCATTTGATTGGTCAAGCTTTTTTGAGAAATATTCTCATTTTGTTGCGTCTGAAATCACATTCGGGCTTGCAGGTCGCTCTGATTGAAGGCTTAGGTGCCACCGGATTTGAGCTGGAGCAACTGTCCATTGAGCTGGTTGATTTTAGCGGCCATTTCCTCGATCAGCCCAAGGCAGATATGGGGTTGGTGTTCAATCAGGGCGATAAACTCCTCTTTGCGCACGGCCAGTAAGGTGCAGTCGCTCCTTGCTATCACTGACGCCATGCGCGGCTGGCGGGTAAAAACGGCCAGTGCGCCAAAAATCTCATTGGGGTGGATTTGTCCTACAGTCACACCGTCGCACACGGCATCGGCAGCACCTTCCAGCAGGGTATAGACCCGGTCTGCGGTATCGCCTTGTTGGATAATGGTTTCGCCCGCGCGAAAGTGCAGGAAACCGGCGGCGGGCTGGAATTCACCGCGCAGTTCCTGGGTGAGTGCCTGCTCAAAGTAGCTGATAGAGCAAACCAAAAAGTAAGTCCAGTTGCGTTGGTATTTCAAATCATGGCTGGCGTATTCGACCAGGCTATCGCGCTCGTAGGCGACCAGACTTGTCGGGCCGCTGCAGCTGAATTGCCCTTGTGGCAGGTTGAGTGAGCGCGGCAGGCCAAGCAGGTCGCCTGCTTCAAAGTGCATGACCAATTTGCCGTGCAGCGAATAATCAACTTGCCCTTCAACAATGCGCAGCAAGCGGGTCGGGGGAATATCGGCGAAAATATCGTCGCTGGCGGCGACCTGAAACGTCTCTTCGGCAGGTGCTACCGGCGCGCAGATAAGCTCGGTCAGGGCGCTAAGCTTGGCGGCCAGCTCGGACATTAATTCGGATTGTTTGGTTGAAAGATACATAAGTTCCCCGGCAACAAAAAACACTAACGACAGAAAGTTTTAGTGTAGCCTGTGACAGAGAAAAAACTGCGCGTAAAACCACATCTGCAAACAGATGTGGTTTTTATTGTCAGGCAGTGGCTGAAATCAAGTCGTCGGGTTGCTCGGCTTGTTGTACTAAACGGGCTTTTAAGTCGGGTGGGATATCGTTCCAGTGAATATCCATCAGTGCGCCTTCAAGGGCATAGAGCATGACTTTGGATACGTTGATGTTGCGAGCGCGAATGCGGCGGTAGGCTTCAACGGCGCCCAGACGTTTGAGATCGGCGTGGGTATTAATCCCTATTGCACGCAGGATATTTACTGAAGCCATTCCCAGATTTTTTAACTGTAATAACTCACTCTGACAGGCTGTCATACAGTGCGACTCTCCCTTATTGTTGTCGGGTGTTGTGTTCAAATTTTCCGTTTATAGCGCGACTTATCTTACAGGCTTGATTCGCGGGCGCAATAGCTTTTATCTGGCCTGCATCAAAAAAACGCGCGCAAGTTTTTGCGTGTTTTACGCGGTCAGTGGCGTGTTTTTATCGATAAAATAGCTGCAGTTGATGCGTTGGGTATTGTTGGGTTTCTATTTATGCCAAGTTCGATGACACAATTATTACTGGGGTTGGATGAGCGCAACTTGGTTGAGTTGCCAGCGCTGCAATGCCGTGTCGATCGCGCATTGGTAGCGCCGTTATCTGCGTTGCAGCAGCGAGCCGCAGCGGCTGGATTTGAGTTGCGTGTTGCCAGCAGCTATCGCAGTTTTGAGCGGCAGCGATTGATCTGGAATAACAAGGCGCTGGGGCTGCGCCCGGTGCTGGACAGTGACGGTGTACCGCTGGATCTGACACAGATGAGCGAACATGCCGTTGTCATGGCGATTCTGCGCTGGTCAGCCTTGCCCGGTGCATCGCGCCACCATTGGGGCACGGATATCGATGTGTACGATGCATCGCGCATGGCGCCGGATTATCAATTGCAATTGACCGTGGCAGAGACACAAGGTGATGGCCCCTTTGCGGAATTCCATCGCTGGTTAAATGATGAATTGCAGGCGCCGGGCTGCGAATTTTTTCGTCCCTATGCGGAGGATCGCGGTGGTATCGCTCCCGAGCCTTGGCATTTAAGCTATGCGCCGCGCGCCGATGAGCTGTCGCAGCACTATTCTGAAACGCTGTTGCGTGAGCAATTACAGGTGACAGATTTGCAATTAAAAAATACGGTGCTGGAAAACCTGGGCGATATCTATTCCCGGTTCGTGAGTATCGATGCGCACACCACCCGCCAACCCAACTGCTAACGGGACTATTCTGTTGACTGATTTACCTGCTAATTCACCAGTTTCCAAACGTGCCATTCGCTCCTGGATGTTATTTGACTGGGCGGCACAACCCTTTTTTACCGTTGTTATCACGTTTATTTTTGGCCCCTATTTTGTCTCACGTCTGGCAGATGATGCCGTGCAAGGGCAGGCCGCCTGGGGTTATACCGTGACCATCGCCGGCGTCATTATTGCGCTGTTTGCGCCCATCCTCGGCGCGGTGGCGGATGCAACCGGCGCGCGCAAACACTGGATCGCCTTTTTTGCCCTGATCAAAATTCTGGCCTTGGTATTGTTGTGGTTTGCCGCCCCCGGTTCTGCGTTGTGGTTGCCGATGCTGTGTGTGATTTGTGCGATGGTCGCCGCTGAATTTTCAATTTTATTTAACGATTCCATGATGCCGCGCCTGATTCCCACTGAGGAGATTGGTCGTGTGTCCAACCTCGCCTGGGGCCTGGGTTATGCCGGTGGGCTGGTGGTGTTGTTCAGTGTGCTGCTGTTGCTGGCGGGCAATCCCGACACGGGTAAAACCCTGCTCGGCATAGACCCCTTGTTCGGGTTGGATGCGCGCCAAGGCGAGGATGCACGCATCACCGGCCCCTATGCGGCGCTCTGGTATTTGCTGTTTATTGTGCCGATGTTTTTATTCACCCCGGATGGACAGCGCGGCGTTTCCTTGGTGCATGCCATTCGCGGCACGCTGGGTGAATTAACGTCCACAGTTAAGGAGGCCATGCAGCGTAAACCCCTGTTGCGGTTTTTGTTGGCGCGCATGGTGTATCAGGATGGCGTAAATGGCTTGTTAGCCCTAGGTGGCACCTTTGCCGCGAGCATGTTTGGCTGGCAGACCATTGAAATGGGTATTTACGGCATTTTGCTGTTGGTTGTGGCGATTGGGGGTTGTGCTTACGCCGGTCGCCTGGATGCGCAGCTCGGTTCAAAGAGTGTGGTGCTGATTAGCCTGCTGCTATTGGTGGTGGCAACCCTTGGCATAGTGTCTACCGGGCCGGGTTATTCGCTGTTTGGTTGGGTTTCATTATCCACCGCAGACAATGGTGGCTTATTTGCGACAGCCGCCGAAAAAGTTTATATCGGGTTTGGGCTGTTAATCGGTATTGCCTTTGGGCCGGTGCAAGCATCGTCGCGTGCCTATCTGGCGCGTAGCGTGGGAGCAGATGAAGCTGGGCGCTATTTTGGTCTCTATGCGCTGTCGGGGCGTGCGACGGCGTTTTTAGCGCCCATGGCGGTGGCGAGCCTGACGCTCTACGCCGATTCAGCGCGCATCGGCATGTCGGCGCTGTTGGTGTTTTTAGTCCTGGGTTTGGTGTTACTGTTAAAAACACCCTATCCGGCGATGCGTGCGTCGCAATAGTCATGCGGCGCTTTGATTTTTTTCAGACGGCATTTTAGAGGTATTCATGCTGGTTATTTTTGATTGTGATGGTGTGTTGGTAGACAGCGAAATTATTTCGGCACAAGTGTCGGTGGATTGTTTAAAAGCCGTGGGTGTCGAGCGCAGCCTTGACTATATTTTGGAAACCTATCGCGGCAAATCCGTGGCGGATTGTATTCGCATGATCACGGATGAATTGTCATCGGCAGCGGATTGGCAACAATTGTCCTCCGAGGAAAAAGCTGAACGCGGCGCGCAATTTTGGCGGCAGGTGCAATTGCAAACGCTGGTGGTGTGCGAGCAGCAACTCGAACCCGTAGCGGGTGTGATGGCGGTGCTGGATTATTTGCGCGAACAACAGATTCCATTCTGTGTGGCCTCCAACGGCAAGCATGAAAAAATGCGCATGACCCTCAACAAAACCGGCATCATGCCTTATGTGCAAGGGCGGGTATTCAGTTTTGAGGATGTCACGCGCGGCAAACCGGCACCGGATTTATTTTTACACGCGGCCAGTACACTGAAGGTGCCGGCTAGCGAAGCGATTGTGGTAGAGGATTCACTCACCGGTATTCAAGCGGCAGTGGCGGCGGGTATGCGCCCCTTGGGCTACTGCCCACCCAATCACGATGGCAGCGACAATTGTTTATTGGGCGAGATGCGCCGCTTGGGCGCCGAAGTATTTTTTTCCATGGATGAGTTAATTCCGTTAATTTCTAAACAGGCGTAAGCATGGTAATGCAATCGGCGGGTGCGATTTTTTCGCCCGATGTGGATGTGTGGCAGGAAATTCGCGCCGAGGCAAAACAGGCGAGTAAAGATGAGCCCGTGCTGGCGAGTTTTTATCACGCCACGATTTTAAATCACGGCTCCTTTGCAGCGGCGATCAGTTTTCATCTCGCCAATAAATTGGACAGTCAGGCGCTGCCCGCGATGATGTTGCGCGATGTGTTTGCCGAAGCGATGCGTATGGATGCAGGCATCGAACAGGCGATGCGCGCCGACATTCGCGCGCACCGCGAACGAGATCCGGCGTGCAATAAATTTTCCATGCCGTTTTTGTTTTTCAAAGGCTATCACGCCCTGCAATCCTGGCGCATTGCGCACTGGTTGTGGCAGCAGGGGCGCACCGCGCTGGCGCTGTATTTCCAGAATCAAATCTCGGAAGCCTTTGATGTGGATATCCACCCCGGTGCGCGCATTGGTCAGGGCATTATGGTTGACCACGCGACCGGTGTAGTGATTGGTGAAACCACCGTGATTGAAGACGATGTGTCCATGTTGCACAGCGTCACCCTCGGCGGCAGTGGCTGCGCCAAAACTGATCGCCACCCCAAAATCCGGCGCGGCGTACTGATCGGTGTAGGGGCAAAAATCCTGGGTAATATCGAGATTGGCGAAGGGGCAAAAATCGGTGCGGGCAGTGTGGTGCTGGAAGCGGTGGCGCCGCATACTACCGTCGCGGGTGTGCCTGCCAAGCTGATTGGTCGACCCAAAGGGGAGTCACCTGCGCTGGATATGGATCATCACCTGAGCGATGATCCCTCATAACCCCGAGCGCCTGTCGGGTAGGTGCTAGCCGGCGCTGCGTTGATCGGGCAGGCAACTGGTTTCGTCGTCGCACCCATCCATCAACCACTTCAACACCGACTCACGGCTTTTGAGCATGGATTGGTAGTGCTCAATCAGCATGGCATTAGGGCGCGGCTGGCTTTTCATGGCAGCGATGCGGTCGGTGAGAAAGGCAATATCTTGTTCGACCTTGATGCGCGCATTGCCGTGCGGACTGGTGCTATCACTGGTGATGCGGTTGTCCTGCAGTTTTTTATCAATAAAGGGCAGCATGGCGTTTTAACTCCCTGAGGTTGTTCAAGCGTTGAGTATGGTTCCACTCTGCGCAGGGCGCCAGTCGGGATTAAGACGAATTGGTTACATTCTGTGCACTGGTTATCGCACTTGTTATTTTTTTGGCGAGGGAGTGGCCGCTACTGCCGCTATGCCCGCAGCCAAAGGCAGGAGTGCTATTATCCCTTCATCTGGTTTTCTTATGATGAGTCATACAGCGATGAGCACGCCTGAATTCGATATCATTTTTCGCGGCGATATAGTGTTTGGCCACCAATTGGCAGAGGTCAAACTCCGGCTGCAACAATTGTTCAAAGTGGATGCGGCCAAGGTCGACGCCCTGTTTACCGGTCGCCCGGTACCGCTGAAGCGCAAGCTGGATGAGGCTACCGCCAATAAATACCGCGAGGTATTGCTCAAGGCCGGCGCTCAGGTTGAGATCTGCGCCAGTGATATCAGCCCTGCCAACAGTGCCCCCAGAGTCGCACCGGTGCGCGCCCCGGCAGCGGCTTCTGCACCCGTTGTACCGGCTGGTGCGGCCGCTTGGACACTAGCCCCGGCGGGCGCCGATTTACTGCCCGCCGACCAACGCCCGGCACCGGTTGCGCCCGTGGTGGTGGATGTCACCGGCCTGAGCTTGCGCGCCCAGGACGGCAATCTGCTGGACAGCAGCGAGAGGCCATCGGCGCCGGTGGCGGAAGTGGTTATCCCTAATCTGGATCTGGCCGAGGTAGGGGCAAGCCTGAGCGATGACGACCACTTGCCATTGCCGCTGTTGGAGATTGAGCTGGAGGATTGGGATATCGCCGAAGCGGGGGCCGATTTACTGCAGCCGGAAGAGCGCCCGGTTGTGGTGCCCGTAGTCGTGGGGCCCGTCGATTTTGGCTTGGCGCCCGCTGGCAGCGACCTGGGCCAGCTCAAGCCACAGGTAAAACCACTTACGCCCGATATCAGTGGCCTGCGCCTGACTGATCCCTCTTGATGCCGCTTGCTCCCGGTGCTGGCAGACCGATTGCGGGGAACCCTGCTGGCACCAACGGGTCAACTTTCTTGATACCCCCTATTTTATTCACGCAATTTTTTACGATGATCAACAAGGAGTCCCTATGAAGACGGTGGGAAAATTATTACTCGCCCTGATTGCCCTGCCACTCTTGGCCCTGCTTGCGCTGGTGCTGTTGGTGGATGTCAATCGGTTCAAGCCGCACATTGAAGATATCGCCAAGGAGCAAGGCATAGCCCTGTCCATCAAGGGGGATTTGGGCTGGAGCCTCTGGCCCGGCATAGGGGTGGATATCAATGATGTCAGCTTGGCGGCGCTGGCCACCCCCGAGCAGCCACTGGCAGAATTGACCCGCGCCAGTCTGCTGCTGAAACTCATGCCGCTGTTTTCCGGTGACTTTCAAGTGGATCACCTGCTGGTCGATGGTGCACGCATTCACCTCGCCGTGGATAAGGCCGGCAAAGGTAACTGGGAGGCGCTGACCCAATCCGATAAGGCGCCCGCACCCGCCGAAGCCGCATCCACCGATCCGGCCAGCGCTAACCTGACCCTGGATATACAGGACATCAGCCTCACCAATTCGCAGGTGAGTTATCGCGATGCCAAGAGTGGGCAAACGCTCGCGCTGCGCGATATCAACCTGCACCTGACCGAGGTAAACACCCGTGCAGAACCTTTCCCGCTGACCCTCGCGCTGGCGGTGGAAATGGAGCAAGCAGGCGCCGCGCCGCTGCTGTTGACCCTCGCGTTGAAAAATCGCCTCAGTGTGGACAGCTCGCTCAACCACATCACCCTCAATGAGGGCGACCTGCAAGTAGCGGTGGGCAAGTCCGCGCCCTTGGCCTTGACCTACGAACTGGCGCTCAGCGATGTGCAAAACAAACCCGCCTACAAAGGTCAGTTTGCGCTGAAAGAAACCAATGTGCGTCCATTGTTGGCGGCACTCGGCACCGAGTTGGATACCGCCAATAGCGATGCGCTGAAACGCGTCGCGCTGTCAGCCGCTGTTGAGGGCAATGACCAGCGGGTGCAATTATCGAATCTGGCCATCACCCTGGATAAAACCCGTTTCGATGGCAGCCTGGCTATCACCGATCTGGCAACAACCGCTATCACCCTGGATCTCAAGGGCGACAGTATTAATGTCGATGATTATTTGCCGCCGCCTAGCGACACCGAAGCAACAGCTACTGCCGCCGCACAGGAAGATACGCCCCTGCCACTGGATGCTATTCGCGGCTTGAACCTGAACGCCGCATTTGCCTTGCAGCGCATGACCCTCAAACAAATGGCCCTGGAAAATATCGCCTTGACGGTCAACGCCAAAAACGGAGTGGTTAACCAAAAACTCAACGCCAAGGCCTACCAAGGCACCATCGCCTTCAACAGTAAAACCGATGCGCGCAGTGACAAGGCCGCCCTCAGTTTTGATGGCGCGGTGCAGGGGTTTGAGTTGGCACCGCTGCTCAAAGACATGGAAATGGATGAAAAGCTGGCGCTGTCCGGCGCTATCCAGGCCAATACCCAAGGCACGGCACAAGGTGCCAGCGTGAATCAACTCATGGCGTCCATGAACAGCACTGCCACTTTCTCCGGCGCCCAAGTGCGTTTAGCGCCGCTCAATATTGAAGAACAATTTTGTAAACTGGTGAATCTGGTTACCCAAAATAGCACCGAGGTAAGTTGGGATGCCTACACCGAAATGCGGCAGTTGGACGGCAATATTGTCTGGCGCGATCAGGTGATCACACTCAACAGTTTCAATGCGGGCGTATCGCAATTACTGCTGGCAAGTACCGGGAAAATTAATTTGGCGAGCGACAGCTACGAATTTAAATTGCCGATCAAAATTGCCTCCGCCAGCGATGCCGCCACCCTCAAAGGGTGCAGTTTGGGCACCACCAATTACTGGGTGGATCGCGGTCTCTCCCTGTTGCGCTGCAAAGGGTCGTTTGGTGCCATAGACCCGCTCAAGGATTGCGGTTTTGACAAGAGCGCACTGGGCGATTTAACCAAGGATTTTGCCGAGTACAAACTGCGTGAAAAACACGGCGCTAAAATTGAAGCCGCTGAACAAAAAGTGGAAGAGAAAAAGCAGGAAGTGAAGCAGCAAGTCGAGGAGAAAAAACAGGAGTTAATTAACAAGCTGCAAAACAAATTATTTAAAACACCAAAATCGGCCGCTGAATCCAGCGCAGCAGCAGAGTAATCGATTCGTCGTGTCATAAAAGAATGCCGCGCTCACAGGAGTGCGGCATTTTTTATGCGATGCATTACAGCCGCTAGTTATTGCCCGGTACCGCGCGTCACAAAATAACCGGCCAGTGATACCAAGCGATCCAGGGCATAACCCACCAAGCCAACGTAAATCAGCGCGAGAATAATGTCGCTGATGCGCGATGAATTCCAGGCATCCCAAATAAAGAAACCAATCCCCACACCGCCCACCAACATTTCGGCAGCGATAATGGCCAACCACGACAAACCAATACCAATACGCAAGCCGGAGAAAATATAAGGCGCAGCAGCCGGCAGCATAATTTTGTAAAAATATTGCCAGCCATTTAAGCGCACCACGCGCGCCACATTGCGATAGTCCGCCGGAATATTGCGTACACCCACCGAGGTGTTAATGATGATGGGCCAAATCGACGTAATAAAAATCACAAACAGGGCAGAGGGTTGGCTGTCCTGAAAACCGGCGAGCGACAGCGGCAGCCAAGCCAGCGGCGGCACCGTACGCAGGACTTGAAACAGCGGGTCAAGTCCGCGCATCGCCCATACGGATTGCCCCACTAAAATACCCAGTGCTACGCCTGCAATCACCGCCAGGGTATAACCGATGGCCACACGCTTGAGGCTTGCCAATAATTGCCAGCCCATACCAACGTCAGTGCCGCCGTTGTCATAAAACGGGTTCTCAATTAAATAGCGCGTCTCTTCAAACACGGTGGTGGCGGAAGGCAAATTGGAATCGGGGCGCGAGCAGGTAATTTGCCAAATCGCGACCAGAATCCCAATCACCACCAGCGCGGGAACAACCCGCACTGTCAGGTAATTGCCCAGATTTTTGAGGCGCAGTGACAAGCTGCGCGAGTCTTCGGTAATACCGCTGGTGATGCTTGCTTCAGACATAATCGTCGCTCCGAGTTACGCCATTTTTTTAATGGCGAGGCTATCGAGATAGGCTTTGGGATTCGCGGGGTCAAATACTTTTCCGTCAAAGAATTTTTCAATGCCGCGCGACGTGCTGGTTGGGATCTCGGCAGCGGGCACGCTAATGGCGGCGGCCGCTGCGCGCCATAATTCTTCGCGGTTTACCTTATCCACCAGTGCGTTAATGTCAGTGCTGGCGGGCAAATAACCCCAGCGAATATCTTCGGTAATAAACCAGGCGTCGTGGCTCTTGAAAGGGTAGGAGGCAAAATCTTTCCAATAGCGCATTTGTTCCGGGCTGTTTTCCACCACACGGCCGGTACCGTAATCAAAATTGCCTTTCATGCGTTCAACCACATCTTTAAAGGGGGCGCCAATCCATTTGCGGTCTGAACAGATTTTTGCCACTTCTTCGCGATTTTCCGGCTTCTCGCAATACATCTGCGCTTCCATTACCGCCATCAACAAGGCTTGCGTCGCATTGGGATTTTTTTCAATCCAATCGCTGCGCATGGCAAAGGCTTTTTCCGGATGGTTGTGCCACAACTCGCCGGTAGTTAAAGCGGTGTAACCAATTTTTTGATTGATTAATTGTTCATTCCAGGGCTCGCATACGCAGAAGGTATCCATATTGCCCACTTTCATATTGGCCACCATTTGTGCCGGTGGCACCACGATGGTGGAAATATCTTTGTTGGGGTCAATGCCCGCGGCGGACAGCCAATAGCGCATCCATAAATCGTGTGTGCCGCCGGGAAATGTCACTGCCGCGTTGACGGTTTTGCCCGATGCTTTTTTGGCGGCCAGTGCTTCTTTAAAACCTTTGGCATTCACATCCAATTTTAAATCAGCATATTCTTTACCGACAGAAATGCACTGACCGCTTAAATTCAAACGTGCCAGAATGGACATGGGCACGGGTTGGTTGTTCGCGGTCATGGCGCCGGTGGAAATTAAATAAGGCATGGGCGATAAAATATGCGCGCCATCAATACCATTATTCTGCGAACCTAATACCAGGTTATCGCGCGTGGTGCCCCAGGACGATTGCTTTAATACTTCCACGCCAGTCATGCCGTACTTGGCAAAAAACCCTTTTTCTTGCGCGACAAACAGCGGCGCCGCATCAGTGAGAGCAATAAAACCCAATTTGGCTTTGGTGGTTTCCAGCGCGGCAGGCGCGGCATAAGCGATACTACTTAAGCTGGGCAATAAACCCATCGCGGCTGCGCCACCCACAGCGCCTAATCCGGTTTTTAATAAACGGCGACGATTTAATTGCAATGTTTGATCGGTAGAGTCGGGCGTATTGTTGTTGTCCATGAGCTAACCTCGCGCAATAAAAGAATCAGTGGGAATGGGATCAACGAATATTTACTGTGAACACAGACTGACCAAGGCATAATTAATGCCAATTTCCTGCGCGGATTTTTTTCAGCGGATATTCAGGTGTAAATGAAGCCGTACAGAGGTATTTTGAGAGTTGTTGGTGCGCCGTTTTCAGTGCGCGACTAAATCGTGAAATATTGTGGTTCGTTTTTGTTCTGTATTTTTCACGATAATGGTGCGTTTTTAGGATTTAATCCGGCGATATTTTTTGAGCCTCGCCCTAAACGCTTGTTACAATTGCCCTCTTTCTGCGCCAAAGCAGAACCTATCCAGAGTTATTGCACAATCATGAGTCAAGCGCTTTCTGTGAACACCGCGTTTTCCCGTCGCGTCCTCGCCTGGTTTGATAAGCACGGCCGTAAGCATTTGCCCTGGCAGCAGGACATCAACGCCTACCGCGTGTGGTTGTCTGAAATTATGTTGCAGCAAACCCAGGTCACCACGGTGATTCCCTATTTCGAGCGCTTTACCGCGCAATTCCCCACGGTTCAATCCCTCGCTGCCGCCCCGATTGATCAGGTGCTGCATTTATGGACGGGCTTGGGTTACTACGCCCGTGCGCGCAACCTGCACAAATGTGCACAGCGGGTAGTGAGTGAATACGGCGGGGAATTTCCCGCCAGCGTTGACGCGCTGGCCGAATTGCCCGGTATTGGCCGCTCCACCGCCGGTGCGATTGTGAGTATCGCCTTTCAAAAACGCGCCGCCATTCTGGATGGCAACGTCAAGCGCGTGCTGGCTCGCTACCACGCCGTGGAAGGCTGGCCGGGGCAGAGCGATGTGGTGAGCCAGTTATGGGACATTGCCGAAACCTACACGCCGAAAACGCGCGCCAATCACTACACCCAGGCGATGATGGACATGGGCGCCACCCTCTGCACACGCAGCAAACCCAAGTGCGACCAGTGCCCGCTGCGCGACGGCTGCATTGCCTACGCCCAAGGCAACCCGCAGGATTATCCCGGCAAAAAACCGAAAAAAGCCCTGCCGGAAAAAACCGTGCAACTATTAATGCTGCGCAACCCCGCCGGGGATTTGCTGCTGCAACAGCGCCCCGCCCAAGGTATTTGGGGCGGCCTGTGGAGCTTTCCGGAATTGGCATTAGAGGCCGATGCAAAGCAATACGCTGAGGATCACTACGGTAAAGTGATTGAGATAGAAACCTGGAACAGCTATCGCCACACCTTCAGCCACTACCACCTGGATATCACACCGGTGTTAATCCAGCTTGCCAAATCGCCGCGTGCTATCGGTGAAGCCGCCACGCACTGGTACAATCCCCATCAACCTGATGCCTTAGGCTTGGCGGCACCGGTAAAAAAACTGCTGGAAAAACTCGCCCAGTTGGACCCGCGCAACAACGCGGTTCTGCCAACCCCAAAACGCACGTCATCTGTCAAAAAAACACAGTGAGAAAATGTATGGCCAGAATGGTTTTTTGTCGCAAATACAAAACAGACATGGAAGGGCTGGACATGCCCCCCTACCCAGGCGCCAAAGGCATGGATTTGTTTAACAACATCTCCAAAAAAGCCTGGCAAGAATGGATGGCCCACCAAACCTTGCTCATCAACGAAAAACGTTTAAACGTAATGGACATGGGCACCAAAGTGTATTTAACCGAACAAATGGAAAAGTTTTTATCCGGCGATAAAGTGGATGAAGCAGAAGGCTATGTGCCACCGGCGAAAGCGGAGTAACTAACTGCCTAAGTCTACTGAGAATCAGGGGATAGATGAATGAGCCGCGCTATTACCCACAGTAGCGGCTGAAAACACAGGAGGGTTTTGTGACGAATAAAGAGCTTAAGTTTGTGGCTTCGCTCAAAAGAAGCCTGAAAATAAACGTATATGTATATGCTGTAGTCGCAATAACGGCACTCTGTAATTCTTACTTTCAGTTTATGCCCGAACTCAATACTGTATATTCACTTGCGCTGGGTATTGTCTTTTGTTTTGTTAGTCTCAGTAATTATCTGGGTGATACTCAGCTTCACAAATGCAGTGAAATTATTGATGGGCTAATAAACAAAGATCCGGAACTTATAAAGCGCTTAAATGAAATCAAAGAAGGAAAGGTAAAAATTTAAACTGCAAACGAAATGGAGGTCTTCATGAATATAAAAGTTAAAAGCGTTCTCGCTGGCGCGGTGTTAGGCGCAATTGTTTTTTATGTTGCAGCCTATTTTATCCTCGGTTATACAGCGGCAATTGTATTGCCGGGTTCTATTGCCGATTGGGCAAAAGAAAACTCAATGCGTTTCCCTGTGTTGTTTTTATGGGATTTGCTCGTCGTTCAATTGCTTGGCATTGGGGTCCTGTCGGCTATTGCTGTCTATCTGTTGTTAAGAATGACCTCATTGCACTGGCTGTATGTGGCAATTGGGTTTGTTGTTGCTGACATGATCCCTTTGTATACCTACCTGCTGTCACCTCCTGTATTGGAGAATCTTTCTGCTGCCAACTTCATTTGGTTTGCACCGCATTTTATTGTGATTTTTCTCTGTGTTTTTATTGCAGCAAGGCTAGCCGTTAAACATCGAAATATTTAACGGTATTGCAAAAAAAACGGCGCAAGCGTTCACTTGCGCCATTTTTTTATCAACAACAAAATAATAAATTTATCGATTACTGATAATGCTTGTCGTACAGCGGTGCTGTGCCGGTGACGCCTTCGAGTAATTGCAAACGGTAATCGTGTTTACGGGTGCGTGTTTCTTCGCCGTTGTAGAGATGGTCCACATTACTCACCACGGCGACGACGACACCATTTTTCGGTGCTTTGGTGAGATCCAAACAGGCTTCGCCGTTAGTGACGGGTTTACTGTAAACCGCCGTGCCGTCTGCTGCGCGATAGGCCAGTTGTACACGCATATTTTGGCCGATAGGTTGGAAGTTCACGCGCACTTTATTGCCTGTCACTTTGAGTGGGATCTGGTTCGCGCCAGACCAACCCGGTAAGGTCGTCGTGCTTGG
Organism: Cellvibrio sp. PSBB023; assembly: GCF_002007605.1. Classification (NCBI taxonomy): domain Bacteria; kingdom Pseudomonadati; phylum Pseudomonadota; class Gammaproteobacteria; order Cellvibrionales; family Cellvibrionaceae; genus Cellvibrio; species Cellvibrio sp. PSBB023. The sequence goes on from NZ_CP019799.1 coordinate 3,976,672, forward strand.
AATCAGCGTTGTACCTTCTTGTGTTGTGGCTGAGTAGAAGGTCAAACGATGCGCACCCGGATCTTGCAAAATACCGCCCGCAATTCGCTCGGCATTAATGGTTCTGCCCCAGTTATTGTTGATGGGTACTTTAAAGGCATTAGACCAAGGGCCGAAATCCACCATCGCTTGGCGGGCGCGGAATTCCATAATCATGCGCTGGACTTGCTCTTCGCCAACACCCGCAGAGAGTGAGCGCAAAATATGATTATGTGGCCCCTTGGCCCAAATCCATGCGTTTGCACCTTTGGAAACATGCACACCGAGGAAGTGCGGAAACGCTGCGTTGTATTGATTGCCGCCCAGGTATTCACGCCAGGTGGAAATTTGTTGGCCATTCACACGGCGATCCACACCTTCTGCATTGGGGCCCCCAAAGGAGCCATCTTGCAGCCAGCCGCTGTAATTTTCGATCGGCATGTGCGGTGCGAGAAATGATGTCGCATCCAAAAAGCCCACACCGTAATTACCCGTGCGCGAGGCTTCCAGATTCATCTGCAACCAGGTGTTGCCACCCTCGTTAAACCAGGCCGCTTTGTTGCCGCGTGTTGCCATAATGGTGTGAATAAATTCGTGGGTAATACCGCCGCGTTCGCTTGGTGTGATCACCGGGTAGTAAGACAACAACACCATCGGATAGCCATTAATACCGCTTTGCCAACCACCGCGTTCGGTGTTAGCGGCGCTGTCGGTGCACAGGCCTGAACCATAAAGGTAGATGTTGCTGAAATAACCTTCGGCTTGCAGTTTATCCACCGGCCAACCCATCACATTGTGGATGTAATCCGCATCTTCATTCAGGTTGGTGAGTACCCGGTCAATGTCAGCGTCAGTAATGGCGGGATTGCGGTTGTGTCCCCAAATAAATGCAAAGCGCCCTTTGGTTTTTACCCCAGCGATGGTGTTTGCAGGGCAGCCGTTATAAACCTTGAATTTACTGGTATCCACTTGGCCAAAGTCGGTGCGGAAATCGTAATTTAAATCCGGTTCGTATTTCGGCCATTCGTATGCACTGCACTGCGCAACACTGGGCGTGCTACTGCTGGAACTACTGCTCACGGCAGGGACGCTGCTGCCTATGGATGAGCTAGCCAAGCTGCTACTGCGCACGGCGCTTGAACTGCTGCGCGGAATGGAGCTTGTTGCCAATGAGCTTGCACTGGATGTTGCACTGTTGGTGGATGATGCAATCGCTCCCGCAGGGCTGCCCAAAACGCGCCATTCCAAAATACCGGTAGATTGCGTGGTATTGAGCATGGACACGCGCACGCGATTCGTCACCAGATTATTTAATGCCAATGTATTAAATGCATTTTTTGTGAGTGGAACATTGCCCGCATTGACCCAGGCGTTGCCGTTCCAATATTCGAGGTAAGCGCGTGTGGGTGTTAACACGCCGCCGTTATCATCAAACCAATAAATTTGTGTTGAACTTAAGGTGTAATCTTGTGGCCAATCGTACTGCACCCATTGAATCGAATTGGGGTTATTCCAGTTGCCATAAGCACCGGCGGATTTATCATTCGAGTTGGCGGGGTTGCTGTTGTCGTTGACGGCGCGCAGTGTTTCCCAAGGCGAAACATAAGATGTAGTTGCCGTCGCCAATCCAGCGATATTCACGCTGTTGGTCACCGCAGCAACGGATGAACTTACCACACTCGCCGCCCTGCTGGATGCAATACTGGAACTGACAGGCGATGTTGCATCACATGCGGCACCAGTTACGCGCGGTGTTTCAATTGCCCCGCCATTGGTGACACCCTGAATGCCAAACTCGGCCGATTGGCCCGGGCGTAAACTGCCATTCCAGCCCATATTGGTCGCGGTGTAATTGCCGCTGAGTTGTGCATTCCACACATTGCGCACTGTGTTTTTGCTGTAGGCCCAATTCACTTGCCAACCATTAATGGTTGCGTTGCTGTCATTAGTGACACGGATTGTCGCGGTAAAGCCACTGCCCCAGGAATTGGAGACAGTGTAATTGCAGCCCGCGGTAGCAATAGTGCTCAGGGTAGCGGTCATTAACCCCAGCCCGAGCATTGTCGCCCAGCGGTAAGCTTTAATGGGATGGTGCAGCATAAGCAGTTCCTCCATGCAGAATAAATGCAGTGTGTTGCGAGAGTGATAGCACCTGTGATCAATAAGGCTATCGATAAGTATCAAGGAGGGTAATTGACCGCATAACATTGCTTGTCGATTGGCACTGTCGGGCAAGTAGTTTTTATGTGTTGAATACCCGACGGGGTGAATATTAGTGTTGGCCTAAAGTTTCACACAAGTGACTGACGCGACAGTGGTTGAGAAAATTAATTAAATAAGCGTTAATGCCGCGCAAGGGGTGATCTACTTGTCACTTTGTGTTTGTGGTATCGCAATAATGGCGAGCTGTTATTGAATGGCAACAGAATGAAAGGAGAAATAACGAGTGAAACATAAATGTATAGTGGCGTTGCTGTTATTAGTACCGGCGATTTGTTTTGCAGGCAGTTGTAAAACCAGTGAGTCTATTAATCTTGAACCTTATGCGGCTGACATAGGTGCCAGCCAGATAACATTTCTGGTATGGAGTGCTAGCAATAACCATTGTCATTTTATCAATAAGCCGGGCTTAACCCAGCGCCATGCGCCTTATTCCAGCTTTAAAATTCCGCACTCCTTAATCGCACTGGAAACGGGCGCAGTGAAATCCATGGATGAGCGGATCGAATGGGATGCTGTGAAATATCCGGCAAAAAGTTTCTGGCCAGAGACTTGGAAACAATCACACACCTTGGTGAGTGCATTCAAGCATTCTGCTGTGTGGTATTACAAAGCATTGGTGCCGGGTATAAAACCCGCAGAATATAAAAAATGGCTATCTGCATTCCATTATGGTAACCAGACTTTTACGCCTGGTAGTGATGAATTTTGGCTAAACAATGAATTGCAAATTTCCCCGCAAGAGCAAGTCGAGTTTATCGCGTGCCTGCTAAAAAATCGCTGCGGCATAACAGCCCGCCACTTGGCTGCCTTCGAATCGGCGGCATTACAAGAAACCAAACATGGCCTTTCACTCTACGCCAAAACCGGTGCTGGCCCCATCGATCCCAATAATTTTGATGGCGCATTTGAAGGTTGGTATGTGGGTTATATTAAAAGCGACGGTGGAAAATCGATCGCAGCATTTGCGCTGTATATGGAAGCTAAAAATTTTTCCGCGCTGAAAGATGCCCGTAAGGCGTTGTCATTAAGATTGCTAGAAGATGTGGGGTTGTGGGATAACAAACAATAAAGGAATAGTTGTCATTGAAGGGTTACTTGATCTCACCTATGACCATTGTTAAAGCATGAAACCAAAGGAGTGAGCTGTGTATAAACTATTTTATTATCCGAGAAATGCAAGTTGGGCGCCGCATCTGGTATTGGCTGAAATGGGTGTTGAGTTTGAGCTGATATTAGTGGATAGAAAGACCAACCAGCAAAAGTCCGCAGAATATCTTGCATTAAATCCTACCGGTCGTATTCCTACCTTGGCACATCACGATCTGGTTATTTTTGAAAGTGCTGCTATCTGTTTGTACCTTTGTGATAAACATCCTGAATCTGGCTTGATTCCGGGCGCAACGAGCCCGTTGCGCGCAACATTTTATCAATGGTTATTTTATTTAAACTCCACAATTCAGCCCGAACTGATGGTGTATTTTTACCCGCAGAAGCACACTGCGGGAGAAAGCACTAAAGAAATCTCTCTGGCACAAGAATTACGCGTGACGGAAATGTTTTCCTTAGTTGACAAAGCATTGGAAGGTAAGGATTTTTTAGTGGGCGATAGTATTACGGTGTGCGACTATTTTTTATTTATGTTGTGCCATTGGGCAAGTGATTTTTCTCATCCTCCTTTGGATTTTAAAAACTTGGGGGCGTATTTACGCAAGTTGGCCATGCGTGATGTGGTTAAGTCAGTGTGTAAGCGTGAGGGAACTGACTTGGCGATTTATACGTAGTAGATATGTTCTTAATCGCAAATATGTGTGGCTACACAGACGGCTTTCTACTGGTCGCAAATATCCGCTCAGCGGGAATGCGCAGTTGGGCTAAGAGATAGGTTGAAAACTCTGGTGAATAATTTTGTTTGGCAATTGCGCGCTCCATACATAACAACCACGCATCGCGCTCCGCTTCACCAATTGGTAAGTGTGCGTGATCGCGGGGAATATTAATGCTTCCGTATTTCTCATGATAAAGCCCCGGCCCGCCCATCCAGCCGCACAAAAATAACGTTAGTTTATCGCGCGATTCGGTGAGATCGGTTTTGTGCATTTTGCGGATAACCACCGCTTCCGGCAGCGTATCCATTTCCTGATAAAAATTGTCAACCAGCTTGCGGATACCATCGACGCTGCCAGCGGCTTGGAAGGAAGTGTCGGAGAAACCGTAGAGGGGGGTAGTGGTCACTTTGTTAGCCTATGTGGGTGATGGTTGTAGTGCATCGATATACGCGAAACTCGCAGAGCCATAACTTTTTTATCCAACAATTGTAAGTTTTTTTGGTTCTTTTCATCTAAAAGATATCTTATAAAAGCAAATGCCCCGTCTTTACATAAATCAATGCGCCATCCTCTTTGGTGAAGGGTTGGTGCTGGCTTAGGTGAGGGCTGCGAATCCATGAGCCTTTGGGGTATTGGCCGTATTCGTCGTGAAATGTACCTTCTAATACGAAAATTTCTTCTCCGCCCCAATGGCGGTGGCTGCTGAACTGTGTATTCGGTGCCCATTTTACCAAGGCGACGTGTTCACCTTCGAAATCATGCAGGGGCATTACGCTTAAGCCATCTACTAACCCTTGGCGCCATGCGGTGGCTTGTGTGTCGACGACAGTTTGTGTTGTATCGGCTGCGTTGAATTGTTGCAGTTTGACAAAAATAATCGCGCCTTCTTTGCCAATCTTGGGTGTGTGCGATGTCCCTATAGGGTTTCTGACATAACTGCCTTCTGGGTAGCTGCCATTCTCATCAGAAAAAACACCATCGAGCACAAAAAATTCTTCTCCGCCTGAATGCGTGTGCACCGAGAATTCACTAAAAGGCGCATAGCGAACAATCGATGTCGCACGCGCAACTTCATCGCCGATCCGGTCGAGCATCATGCGCTCAACACCAGCCATGGGCGAGTCAACCCAGCGATAATCTTCAGGTCGAATTACGATGCGCTGTGAAAAATCGGCATTGAGTCTATGGGTCATTGTTTATTTAGTCTCTTGCTACATCGAACACTATGTCTATGCAGAGCTTGGTTAAATACCTGTAATAAGAAAATCCACTGCATTGAGTATGTCAGTTCTTGCGTACTCAACATCAGCAATGGCTTTGCCTAGCTCTTTGCGTTGAATGCCTGCCAGTTGAGGTGTCAGTATTAAATAATCAGTGCCTTCGATATTTATGGTGGGCGTTAAGTGAGTTAACGCCTTGTCTTTATTGCTGCCCAGTTTTTTGAGAGGGGCTACAACTGTTGTTTGTAGCGAATCGAGCAGATTTGTTTGAATATCCAGGAGCAGAGGAAATGCTTTATTGCTCTGCGGGTTTTTGTTTTGGTAAACCGTAAATTGCGCCATCAAAAACTCCGCAGTCCATCGCTGAATACGCCATTGTCATCAACAGATTTATTGTAGGCTGCGATAGCCGTTTTATTCTGCTCCAGCCATTGCTGCGCTTGCTTTGCCTTTAGCTGGTCTGTCAGTGCCTGTTCTAACGCAGCGGAAAGGTTAATGTCCAAATCCCTGGCTTTTTTTAGTAAGTCACTGTTTACACTAAGGTTTGTGGCTTTCTTTGGGGCGTTTTGATCGTATAGCGTAAGCATAATTGCCTCCTTTAAGTGATGCGCATATGGTATGCGCATCATTCCTGTGGGTCAAATGCGCTCACTGTTTAATTAGCTTCCTCTGCAAGCTGCTGCAAAATCTGTTTGTAATTCTCAGTGCCTTGCGCACCGGTCACTAAATGGCGTTGGTTAAATATGACTGCCGGTACACCACGAATGCCTGCATCGATCCAAAATTTTTCGGCAGCGCGCACGTCATTTGCAAAACGTTGATCTTTCAATACAGCTACAGCCTCGTCTCGCGCCAAGCCAATTTCGGCGGCTACATCGGTCAGCACTTTGTCGTCCGACAAATTTCGTCCATGGGTAAAATGCGCTGCAAAAAACGCTTGTTTCAAATCCTGCTTGCGCCCCTGTTGATCGGCCCAATGCAGTAGTTGATGTACATTAAATGTATTATGCATGCGCATATCATCGGTAAAGTGAAACTCAAAACCCAGCTCGGCGCCTATCGCCGTTATATGGTTTCGGTTAGCGTCCGATTGCTCTTTAGTTGAGCCATATTTCTCTGCCAAATGTTCACGCAAATTTTGGCCTTCTGCGGGCATATCCGGGTTCAGCTCGAAGGGATGCCAGTGAAGCTCATAGGGCGTTGCGGTTTCCGCTAGAGCTTGTTCCAGCTGTCGGTAGCCGATAATGCACCAGGGGCAGACAACATCGGACACTATGTCTATGCGAAGTTTGTTTGGGGTGGTGGTCATGGGGGGAGGCCTGTGTGTGGTGAGAGTTGTTATTGTTACAGGGTTTTTATGTTGAATACAGCAGAAATATAGAGTGCTCTTTTTATTCAGTTGGCTATTATTAAACACTGTGATTGCTCAATTGATCTGTTTCTGTAGTTGACGGGTGAAGTGCTGTAATTACACGTAATTGTAGGTCATAGATTTATTTGATATTTGTGTTGGTAGGTTGTTGGTGAGTTTACGAACCGCAACAGCTTGTAATGAAGATGAAGCGCCCGAAGTGGCTGCTGAGGTAATATAAAGATAAATTTGGCAGAGCTAGGCATCGCTTATTGATAGGCAATAAAAAGTAGTTTGAAAAATACTTAACTTTTATGGAACTGATGTTTTGCATTGATAATTTCAATGGTCACGGCTTTGTGCAATGAATGCTTTATTAGGTGAGAAAGGTGTTTCTAAATGAAATTGAATAATAAAAAATTGTATGAATTCTTGAAAGGAAAAAAAGTATTAAAGCTCTTTCATGCAAACACTGTTGCTACTTCAATGACTTATATTGAGGAGGGCGGATTACTATCAAGAAAAGCTGTTGAGGATAGAGAGTTGTATCAGACGCCGCAGACTTCAGATGAAATTGATAAACTATTTGATGTTTTTGGTGATGTATTCTTAGATACAAAAGATTTGCATAGTTATTTTTCAAGGCAAAATCATTATGGTCCAGTTTTGTTTCAATTTGGCCTTGAGTTGGTGCGTGATGAACGGTTCGAGGTTTGGGTAACAAAAGACAACCCTATTTATTGGAAAAGTAATTCAATTCCCTCTGATAATTATTTTAGAAGCGTGGAGGAGCTGGCTGAAAATTGGGATAGATATGATGTCCAGAAAAAAATGTTTACCATCAGAAAGCCTAGTCAAGCAATACTTTTTGACTATCTGGAAAGTATAACGCTTGATAATCCTAAGGTACGAATAGATGATGTTAGTTTGCGCAAAGAATCGAGAAAGGCTTTAGAGGAGGCGACAAAGGGAGATTTTGATATCAGAAAAAAACTGATTTGGAGAGAATGTGGGTATTGTTTTTGTAGTAAAAATTATCTAAATCAAGTACCCGTACCAGAGCTTACTCAAAAATTTTTGCCTGTTTACCACGCGGAATTTGAAGAGTAATCACCTAACAAGTTATCAAGCGAATGGCTTTTAAATAGTCCTTTTTCCATTTGCTTCGTGAATTATGTGGCAAAAGAACTTCTTAAATACCACCGCTTAACCGGCGTTAAGTCGCTAAGCTAACGAGGAAAAATATGCCAGAAAACGGAGTGCGAAGCACATACTCTCAGAGCCCTGTTCAAATATTGATGTATGACAATCATGGGCTTATCTCTACAGGGACTGCATTTTTCTATTCATTAAATGGTGAATGGTTCCTTATTACTAATTGGCACAATATTTCTGGTAAACACTTTCTCACTAAGAACCCAATTTCAGGCTCACGATTTCCTACGTATATAAAAGCAAAAATATCAGCTTACATTTCTGGGGAAAATGAGTTTGTTCCTCTTGCTCAAAGGGTGGATATATATGAAGACTATCAACCAATTTGGTATCAACACCCTCGCTTGGGTTCAGAATGTGATGTTATTGCGATTCCGATGAATAGACCTACTAGTTGCCCAGAATTTATGCATAACGCGGTAAATTTGATTAGCTCAATGAGAATTCCAGTAAAGCCTGGAAACTCTACGTTCATCATTGGTTTTCCTAAATCTCTAAGTATCGGTTTTGGCCTTCCTTTGTGGAAGTCTGGATATATAGCCTCTGAACCACATTATCCAGTAAAAATTGGGGGCGAAGTTTCTGAAATCGGAGGGTTGAAAAATGGAAAAGAATTGCCGGCTTTTTATATTGATTCCCTAACAAGAGAGGGAATGTCAGGTTCGCCGGTTTTTGCATCTTATACAGGTAATTGGGATTTGACTGATCCATATAAATCGATTGATCCTGATGATCCTAATTTCTTTAACCGTGATGATATTGCGTTAGGTGAAAATCGAATGGAGTTTGTCGGTTGTTATAGTGGGCGTATTGGGTCAGTGGAGGATGGAGCGGCTCTTGGGCTTTGTTGGACGGTGGGCACTATTAACGAGATATGCACCTCCAAAATTATTGGCGATCATCCTCATGTATCGTCAGCACAACCTTAACAAACAAGCGGTTGTGATAAAAACCAAATTATCAAGTCTGTTAGTTGTCTTCTAGATCATCAACTTCCGCTAATTCAATTTGAGTGCTTCGCCAGTTTGCTTTTCGAGTCGCGAGCTTCAATTAAAAATCCCGCTCACGTTGTTGTGAGTGGGATTTTTTTTAGATTTTCTGTAAAAAATTAGGGTGGTTAATTGGAAAATTTTCTAGGGCGGAAACATGGCCATGTTGGGGTTCGTTCCTCACCGCCAACCTACGTTAGATCATGCTTTGTAAACGCTTCGCCGCAATCCCATGCCTTGCCATAACATCATTAATATCTACATCCACCATCTCACCGTTTTTCACTTTCCATTCGCCTGCAACCATCACGTAATCTGCTTTGTGTGCACCGCATAGAATTAATGCGGCGAGTGGGGCGCCGTGGCCGGAGAAGCGGGGTTCGTTTAGGGAAAATAATGCGAGGTCGGCTTTTTTGCCGACGGCGAGTTCGCCGAGTTCGGGGCGGTGTAATAATTTTGCGCTGCCAGAAGTCGCGATTTTTAGTGCATCGATATGTGTGAAGTTTGCGGAGCCGTAGCGCAGTTTTTGTAGCAGCATAGCTTGGCGGACTTCCTGGATCATATTGGAGCCGTCGTTGGATGCGGAGCCATCTACACCTAAACCGACAGGTGCGCCGGCGCGTTGTAAATCGCGGGTGTGGCACATGCCGGAGGCGAGTAGCATATTGGAGCTGGGGCAGTGGCAGACGCCGACGCAGGCGTGGCCTAGGCGTGCAATTTCTTCATCGTTAAAGTGAATGCCGTGGGCGAGCCAGACGCGGTTGTTTAACCAACCCACATCGTCCAGATAATCCACCGGGCGCATACCAAATTGTTTCAGGCAGAAATTATTTTCATCTTCGGTTTCACCGAGATGGGTGTGCAGCAATACATTTTTTTGTTGCGCGAGCACGGCGGTAGCGCGCATTAAATCCGGCGTGACGGAAAAAGGTGAGCAGGGGGCGAGGGCGATTTGGCAAAAGGAATCTTCGCTGGTGTCGTGATAACTATTAATTAACCGCTCGCTTTCGCTCAGGATTTTTTCATCGCTTTCCACTACGGAATCTGGCGGTAATCCCCCTTTGGATTGACCGAGGCTCATGGAGCCGCGTGTGAGTGTGACGCGATTGCCAATGGTTTTTGCAGCGGCGACCTGTGCGTCTATCGCGTGCGGCATAATGCTGCTGAAAACGTAATGGTGATCCGCGGCGGTGGTGCAACCCGAGAGCAATAATTCGCTCAGTGCTAATTGCGTGGAGGCAAAAATGGCCTCGTCATTTAAACTCGCCCACACGGGGTAGAGCGCTTGTAGCCAGGGAAATAATTCTTTGTTGAGTGCACCCGGCAGTGCGCGGGTGAGGGTTTGGTAAAAGTGGTGATGGCAATTAATCAGGCCGGGCAGAATGACATGGTCGGAGGCATCAAAACTGTAATCGTAGGTGCTGGCCGGTGTAGCACCTGCGGCGACCAATTCGATAATGGTGTTGCCTTGAATCACCAGCCCATTGCTGGCGTCTTGTGTATTGCCTGTCCAGCAGGCGCGCGGGTTTTTAAGCCAAATAGTGTTGCTGTTTGATGGAGTCATTGTCATGGGTGTTGATTACTTAACCGGTGGTTTCAGGCCGCAGCCTTTTAAAATCATCTGGCTTAAAAAATCGGAAATGTCGTTGATCATGTCCGGTTCGTATTCTGCGCGATTCATGACGGTAAGGATTTTTACATCAAAATCCGCGTAGTGTTGGGTGGAGGCCCAAATTAAAAAGATCAAATGCATAGGGTCAACTTTGTCCATGCGACCCTGCTCGATCCATTGCTCGATAATCTGCGCTTTGCGCCGGACAAATTGGCGCATTTCGGTGCGGATGTAGCCTTTTAAGTGCGGCGCGCCCTGAATCATTTCCATGGCATACAATTTTGATGCCCGTGGATTGGTATAGGAAAGCTCCACTTTTTTGCGGATAAAACGATCCAACACTTCAGCGGGATCGTCGTCCACGGTGATTTCACCGAGCAGGTCGTTCCACAAATTAATAATGTTATCCAGTACCGCCACGTATAAATTGGTTTTACTTTTGAAGTAATAGTGCACGTTGGCTTTGGGTATGCCTGCGCGGTCGGCGATGTTTTGAATACTCGCGCCGCGAAAACCGTTTTGCACAAATTCTTCTTCGGCGGCGTTAATAATATTGTTCAGGTTGCGGTCGCGAATTTTGCCCGGTTTGTATTTGCCGGTGGGAGTTTCCGTTGGGTTGAACTCCTGCGTGTCGTCCTTTTTTTTGGCGACGGTGGCTTTTGCGACAACACCGGTTACGCCACTGCTTGCCGGGCTAGTTGCCGAGGTGTTTTTCGGCGCGATGGTTTTTTTTACCGCGGTGGTCTTGGTGGCCATTGTTATTGTTTCTCGCTTGTCGTCAGCGACGGCATTGATCCGTTAATGACGGATTCAATCAGTGATTCCTTCGGCATGCCGTCGCTGTGTGATTGTTATTGAGGAATTTTTCCTTCTATCCCTTTTACGTACCAGTTTTGTTGGTGCAATTCTTCATCGCTCAGGGTTTTGCCTTCGGCAACTTTCAGTGCACCGGCCTGATCGTAAATGGGCCCTTGGTAAACAGCGCGTGTACCCGCGACGATTTCCATTTTATACGCCTCCATTTTCTCCACAACCTCTTTTGGCACTGCCGGGTTCATGGGCGATAAGGCAACAACACCTTCGCGCAGGCCGTGCCAAATGGCTTCCGGTTTCCAGGTGCCATCCAATACCGCCTGGATTTTCGCGCGGTAGATCGATTCCCAGTGTTGCGTGGACGAGGTCAAATGGGTTTTGGGGCCGTAGGCGCTCATGTCGGAATTAAAACCGACTGAGTACACGCCTTTGGCTTCCGCCGCTTGAATGGTGGCGGCGGAGTCGGTGTGCATGGTGATGACATCGGCACCTTGCAGAATCAAACTCTCGGCGGCTTCACGTTCTTTGGCCGGGTCGTGCCAGGTATTGACCCACACCACTTTCATTTTGATGTCCGGGTTCATCACCTGGGCGCCGAGCATAAAGGAGTTGATGCCGCGAATCACCTCGGGAATGGGGAATGCGCCCACATAACCGATCACATTTTTTTTGCTCATGGCACCGGCAATCATGCCCGCGAGGAAGCGACCTTCGTAATCGCGCGCTTGATAATTGCCCACATTGGCAGCGGTTTTATAACCGGTGGCGTGTTCAAATTTTACCTTGGGAAACATCTTGCCCACTTTGATGGTGGGGTTCATGTAACCGAAGGAGGTGGTGAAAATTAAATCGTAACCGCGTGACGCCATGTTACGAATCACGCGCTCGGCATCGGCACCTTCGGCCACACTTTCGACAAAGGTGGTTTCGATTTTATCGCCAAATTCTTGCTGCACAATTTTGCGCGCTTCATCGTGTTGATAAGTCCAGCCAGCATCGCCAATGGGGCTTACATACACAAAGCCGACTTTCAGCGGCGCGGCGAATACATTGGCGCTGAGTGTGAGCAGTGCCGCCGTGGCGCCCAGCACACGGAGAAATGTTTTGCGGGTTAACAGCGTCATGGTGGTTCCTCTTATCGCGTTAATGGAATGTGAGTTTTTGCCTAAAAATTTTGGTGGTGTGCGTGTTTATTTCGGTGCGTGCCAGGGTTGCCCCAGCGAGCGCGGTGCAAAGAGCCCCTGGTTTTGTTGGCGATACATCATGAGTACCAGCACCACAATGGTGACCACATAGGGCAGCATGGCGAGCAGGTTGGGTGAGATTTCGTAGCCATAACCTTGCAGCAGCAAATGCAAAATACTGGCGAAGCCAAACAACCAGGCACCAAGCAAAATGCGTTCGGTGCGCCAACTGGCAAATACCACCAGCGCGAGGGCGATCCAACCGCGTCCGGCGGCGATACCTTCCGACCACATGGGTGTGTAGGCGAGGGATAAATAAGCGCCGGCCAAACCGGCCATGGCGCCGCCAAACATCACCGCGCCGTAGCGCACACGCATCACTTTGTAACCCAGGGCGTGGGCGACATCGGGGTTTTCGCCCACGGCGCGAATAATCAATCCCAGCCGCGTATAACGCATCACCACAAACACGGCGGCAAAAAGCGCAAAGGCGAGGTAAACCAGCAAGTCCTGATCGAACAGGGCTTTGCCAATGAGCGGGATATCGCCCAGCAGCGGAAGCTTGACCGTGTTAAACCCGGTGATGGTTTGGCCCACATAGGCCGCACCCAGAAACGCACTCAGGCCGGTGCCAAAAATAGTGAGTGCAAGGCCGGTGGCGACCTGATTGGAAATGAGTGTGAGCGCGATAAACGCAAACAGCAGCGATACCACTACCCCGGCGATGACTGCCGCCAGTACGCCCATGCCGAGGCTGTTGCTGGCGTAGGCGGCGATAAACCCGCAGGCCGCGCCCACCAAAATCATGCCTTCCTGCCCCAGGTTTAATACCCCGGCGCGCTCCGACATCATCGCCCCCAAGGCCACCAGCAGCAGCGGCGTACCGGTGCGCACCATGGCGAAGAGAATGTTTTCAATCATGCTGATATCCATAAATCTGTACCTTGTGTTCTTGATCCGTATTCTTGACCTTGGGCTCGCTAGCGCGCGGCTGGCGTGGCGGAATGGGGATGCGTGCGGCTGGGCACCAGGCGATAGCTGATCAGCAGGTCGCAGGCCAGCAAATAAAACAGCAGCATGCCCTGGAATAATCCGGTGATGGATTTAGGCAGGCCCTGATCGATTTGCGCCATCTCGCCTCCCAGGTAAGTAAGCCCTAACAGACAACTGGCAAGTAGGATGCCGAGCGGGTGCATGCGTCCCATAAACACCACAATAATGGCGGCGTAACCGTAGCCGAGTGACAGGGTGGGAATGAGTTGACCCACGGGGCCATTGGTTTCGGAAATGGCGGCGATACCGGCCATTGCGCCGCTGAGTAACAGCAGCAGCCAGATGAGCTTTTTGCCGTTAAACCCGGCGAAGCGCGCGGCGTTGTGGTTCTCGCCCATCACCCGCAGCTGGAAGCCGAGCAGGGTGCGGGTGAGCACCACCCAGATCACCACCAACATAAACAGGGCGATAAAAATCGCGATGCTTACGCGGTAATCCTCAAACAACACCGGCAGCAGGGTGTGGCTGGCAAAGAGTGCGGATTCGGGAAGTTGAGCCCTTCCGGGTCTTTGAGTGGGCCGTGTACGCCCCAGAGCAAGAGGTTCACGGCGATATAGTTGAGCATGATGGTGGTGAGGATTTCATTGGCGTTAAAGCGCGTGAGCAAGAGCGCGGCAATGCCCGCCCAGACCAAGCCCGCCAGGGCGCCGCTGGCGATAATCACTGGCAGCACCCAAATGCCCTGGCTATCGGCCAGCTGCAAGCTCACTGCACCGCCAATCAGCGCGCCAAACACAAACTGGCCCTCGGCGCCGATATTCCAGATTTTGGCTTTGAAGCACAGGGTTAAGCCAATCGCGCAGAGCAGCAGTGGAGTGACTTTAACAGCGAGTTCCGACAGGCCGTACAGATCGCTAATCGGGGCGATAAAAAAGGTGTAAAGGCTGCCCAGCGGCGGGCGCCCGAGCAGCGCAAACAACAGCGCACCGGAGACGAGCGTGAGCAGCAGGGCGAGCAGGGGCGACAGGTACATCATCGCGCGGGAGTCTTGTAGGCGTTTCTCAATGCGCATGGGCAACCTCCACGGCGGTGTTGTCAGCGAGGTGGCTGCCAAAGTTGCCGGTCATCCACTGCCCGAGTTGCCCCAGCGGCACCTCCGCTTTAGTTGCCAACGGTGACAGGCGCCCACCGCACAGGGCGCCGAGGCGATCGGCCAATAGATACAGCTCGTCCAAATCTTCGCTGATCACCAAAATCGCCGCGCCCTTGTCGCGCAGGGCAATGAGCGCCTGATGAATCAAATTCGCCGCGCCCACATCCACGCCCCAGGTGGGGTGAAAGCACACCAGCACTTTCGGGTTTTGCAGAATTTCACGGCCAATAATAAATTTTTGCAGGTTACCGCCAGAGAGGCTCTTGGCGCTGGCCTCCGGCCCGGTGGCTTTCACTTTGAAGCGTTCAATAATGGTGGCCGCTCGCGCTTTAATGCTGGGCCAGTGCAGCCAGCCGAGGCGACCGGTTTGGGTGATGTAACTGGTCAGCAGATTATTTTCCGTGAGGCTCATATTGCCCAAGGCGCCGCGTCCGATCCGGTCGGCAGGCACCACGGCCAGCCCCAATTCGCGGCGCTGTTGAACGGCGGTACGACCAATATCCTTGCCGCTGAACAGCAGGCTGCCGCTGTCGCTGCGCAATTCGCCGTTAATCAAATCCACCAACTCATCCTGCCCGTTGCCCGCCACCCCGGCCAGGCCGAGTATCTCGCCAGCGTGCAAGCGCAAGTGAATGTCTTGCAAGTGAATGGCAAAGGCATCGCGCGGTTTGACGGCGATCTTGTCCAGTGCGAGCAGGCAATCGCCCGCGTGACCGGAGGGCATGGAATCCTGCAATTCCAATTCATCGCCCAGCATCAAGCGCGCCATTTGGCTCGGGCTGGTATCGCGGGGAATACAGGTGCCGGTGACCTTGCCGCCGCGCAAAATAGTGGCTTTGTCACACAGTGCATTCACTTCGTGCAATTTGTGCGAGATAAACAAAATGCTGCACCCTTTGCGCGCAAGTTTTTTCAGTACCTCAATCAGTTGTGCCACTTCCGGCGGCGTGAGTACGGCAGTGGGTTCGTCGAGGATGAGGAGTTGGATGTCCTGCAGCAGGCAGCGAATAATTTCCACCCGCTGCTGTTCACCCACCGACAAGCTGTGCACCAGTCGGTCGGGGTTAATCGCCAGACCATATTCATCGCCCACGGCGATAATGCGTGCGCGCAGCTGCTCCAGGTTGCAGTATTCGGCGGGCGTTAAATAGAGCGCGATGTTCTCGGTCACGGTCAGGGTTTCAAACAGCGAAAAGTGTTGGAACACCATGCCCATACCCAGTTGGCGCGCGTGGGCGGGGCCGCTGATGCTGACTTCTTTATCGTTCCACAGCATTTGTCCGGCATCGGGTTTTACCACGCCGTAAATCATTTTCATCAAGGTGCTTTTACCGGCGCCGTTTTCGCCCAGCAGTGCGTGGATCTCGCCGGGCTCCACCTGCAGGCTGACGCTGTCGTTGGCGATACAACCGGGGTAAGCCTTGGTGAGCGCTAACAGCTCAAGGCGCATGGCCTTTTTTTCAGACATAAATCAACTCGCTCATAAACCTGACTATCTGGACAAAAAGATAAGTCGGGTTCAGCAAATTGCATGCCATTCACTGCCATAAATCGCGCTTTGTAAAAAACCTGTGAAAAATTGTCTGTTTGGCCAGACTTTTGCTTTGGCGATATCAGGTTCGATTTTTTTAGCCGTGCCATCGGGGCAAAAATACCCGGTCAGGGCACGTGAGTGGAGGATGTATTGTGCGGTTTGCGGTAAACAATAAGCCGATTGACGAGCGGGATGCAGCAGCGGATATGACCCTGCTGCGCTACCTGCGCAACGGTCAACAATTGATGGGCACTAAAGAGGGCTGTGCCTCGGGTGACTGTGGTGCCTGCACCGTGATGGTCGGGCGCCCAAGCGCGCAGGGCCTGGTGTACAGCACGATAAATGCCTGCATTTGCCCGCTCGGCAGCCTGCAGGATTGCCATGTGATCACCGTGGAAGCGCTGGCCGCCAGCGCCGATTCCCTGCACCCGGTGCAGGCCGCGATGGTGGAATGTCACGGCTCCCAGTGCGGCTTTTGCACCCCCGGTTTTGTGATGTCGCTGGCCAACCTACAGCTCAACCAAGGCGCCGTTCTGGCACAGGCCGATGAAGCCGTACAGCGCGCCGCTGTGATTGATGCTATCTCGGGAAATTTATGTCGCTGCACTGGTTATCGCCCGATTGTGGCGGCGGGAATGGCTTCCCTTAAAAAACCTGCCCAAGTGGCCAGTTTTGTGCAAAAGTGGGTGCCGGATGCACCGTTAGCGAGCATAACGCCTGAGTCAGCAGCGCCTATTCCTGCGCCGTTGTTGCAAGGCGAAGGGAGTGGTTATTGGCAGCCGCACACTGAAGCGGAATTGCAGCAGTTGTTGGATGCCCATCCCCAGGCGCGTTTGTTAGCCGGCGGGACTGACCTTATGTTGGAGGTCACCCAGCAATACAAAATCCTGCCGCAGGTGATTGATTTGAATCGCGTGGCAAGTTTGCAGCAGGTTGACGTGAATGAGCAGGAGGTGATTCTGGGCGCGGCGGTGTGTTACAGCCAGTTGGAAAAATCCCTGCGCGATCTCTCGCCGGAATTCGTTGCCTTGCTCGGGCGTTTGGGCTCGCGGCAAATTCGCAATCGCGGCACCCTGGGCGGCAATATTGGCAATGCCTCGCCCATCGCTGATAGCCCGCCTTATTTATTAGTGTTGGATGCCGAAGTAGAAATTATTAATGGCCGTGGCGATTCCCGCCGCGAAAAGTTGACACACTTTTATCGCGACTACAAAAAAACCAGTTTGATGACCGGCGAGTACATTGCGCGTATTTATATTGCACGCGCGACACTGGCGGCGCCGTTAAAACTCTTCAAACTCAGCAAGCGTTATGAAGATGATATTTCTGCGGTGATGGGGGCTTTTTATTGGAACCCGGCGGCGGGCGATTATCGCATTGCGTTTGGCGGTATGGCGGCAATTCCAAAACGCGCCAGTGCCACGGAACAATTTTTATCGACTGTGAATTGGTGCGTGAATGGCGTAGTAGATGAACAGATTCTTGAGCAAGCCTGCGATCTGTTGCGCAGTGAATTTTCGCCCTTGAGCGATGTGCGCGCCAGCGCGGCTTATCGCTTGGCCATGGCCTGCAACCTGCTCAAAAAAGCCTGTTACGAATTAGCTGCTGATGCCGCAGGCCTCGCGATTGAAACGAGGTTGTTTGCCCATGCGTAGATTAATCACCAACGCGGAATTATCACCGGCAACTCTGGAGCCGCAATCCAACGGCGGTGTTGGTCATTCCACCAACCATGAATCCGCACACAAACACGTGCGCGGCGCCGCGGAATATGTCGATGACTTGCCACTGCTGCCCGGCACCTTATTTGTCGCCACTGGCCAGTCCACCAAACCCCACGCGCGTATTGTCGCACTGGATTTAACGGCGGTAAAAAATGCGCCGGGTGTAGTTGATGTCATTGTACAAAGTGATATTCCCGGTAAGGTCGATGTCGCGCCGGTCTATTCGGGCGATCCATTATTGGCGGGCGACCTGGTGGAATTTATCGGTCAACCTATTTTTGCAGTAGCGGCCACCAGTTTTGAAGCGGCGCAGCGCGCGGTATTGTTAGCGCGCATTGAGTACGACGAATTACCTGCACAATTAACAGTGGAAGATTCCCTCGCAGCGCACAGTTTTGTACTGCCCGAGCACCAATTATTACTCGGCGATCCGGACACGAGTATCAGCACGGCGCCGCATCAATTGAGCAGCGAAATTTATGTGCGTGGGCAAGAACATTTTTATCTGGAAGGACAAATCAGTGAAGCGCGGCTAACGGAAGATGGCGGTATTCATGTCATCAGTTCCTCACAACATCCCACTGAATTGCAAAAATTAGTGGCAGAAGTGCTCGCCATTCCCTTTCATCTCGTCGTGGCGGAAGTGCGGCGCATGGGCGGTGGTTTTGGTGGCAAAGAAAGCCAGGCGGCACCGCTTGCCTGCATTGCGGCTCTATTTGCACAGCGCACTCGTCGCCCGGTACGCTACCGCATGCCGCGCCGCGATGACATGGTGCAAACCGGCAAGCGCCACGACTTTTTAAATCGCTGGCGCGTTGGGTTTGATGATGAAGGAAAATTACTCGGTGTGGATATGTTGCTCGCCGGTAAGTGCGGTTTTTCGGCCGATTTATCCGAAGGTATTGTCGACCGCGCCATGTTCCATGCGGACAACGCCTATTTTTTAAATAACGCGCGCATTCTGGGTGTGCGCTGCAAAACCCATACGGTGTCCAATACCGCCTTTCGCGGTTTCGGTGGCCCTAAAGGCATGATGGCGATTGAAACCATTGTGGAAGATATTGCGCGCTATTTAGGTAAAGACCCGCTGGATATTCGCAAAGCCAATCTCTACCAGCCCGGTGCAGATGAAACGCCCTACGGGCAAAAAATTGAGCAGCATGTACTGCCCGCGTTAATCGAACGTTTGGAGCAAGGTTCGAACTATCGTGCACGCCGCGTTGCTATCACCGAGTTTAATAAAAGCCATCGCACCCTGAAAAAAGGGCTGGCATTAACACCGGTAAAATTCGGGATTTCATTTACCGCCAAGCACCTCAACCAAGCCGGTGCACTCTTGCAAATTTATACCGATGGCAGCCTGCTGATTAATCACGGCGGTACGGAAATGGGGCAGGGGCTTTACACCAAAATCCAACAAATTGTCGCCAGCGCTTTTGGTGTCAGTGTGCAGCGGGTGATGGTGTCATCCACCCGCACCGACAAGGTGCCCAATACTTCACCCACCGCAGCATCATCCGGCACCGATTTAAATGGTATGGCCGCTAAAGATGCTTGCGACAAAATCAAAGCGGATTTAATTGCCTTCGCCGTTGAGCATTTTAAATTGGACGCAGCACAAATTAGTTTTGTACAGGATCAAGTCGTACTGGGTGAGCAGGCCATGAGTTTTGCCGAATTTATTAAATTGGCCTATCTCAATCGTGTTGCGCTCTCGGCCACCGGCCATTACCGCACCCCGAAAATTTTCTACGATCGTGCCAAGGCCAAAGGCCAGCCATTTTTGTATTTTTCCAATGGTGCGGCGGTGGCGGAAGTCACGCTGGATTGTTTAACCGGCGAATACAAAGTTGAGCAAATTGATGTGTTGCACGATGTGGGTAAATCGCTTAACCCAGCCATTGATATTGGCCAAATTGAAGGTGGATTTATCCAAGGCATGGGCTGGCTCACCACAGAAGAATTATTGTGGGATCAACAAGGTCGCCTTATATCCAATAGCCCAGCCAATTACAAAATCCCTACCGCGTTTGATGTGCCGGAAAAATTCACCGTGGAATTATTTGATGAGCCAAATTTGGAAAATACCATTCACTTATCCAAGGCCGTGGGTGAGCCGCCGTTAATGCTGGCGATTTGTGTGTGGTCAGCACTGCGCGATGCCTGTAGCAGCATAACCGGTTATCAATTCAGCCCACGCCTGGATACACCAGCAACCCCCGAGCGAATTTATTGGGCGCTGCAAGAATGCGCGGCCTTTATTGATCGAGAGACTAAGAGCGAGGTGAAGGTGAATGGCAACACTTAATTGGTCAGCCGCGATTCAACACTGCCAGCAAAGTGGTAGCGCCTATGTGATCGCCACCATTATTAATACCCAAGGCTCAACACCACGCGATGGCGGCAGCAAGATGGTCATCACCGCCGATGTCACTTACGACACCATTGGCGGTGGTCAGTTGGAGTTTTTACTGGTGCAACAAGCCCGTGAATTGCTCGCGCAAAATAAAAATTGCCAAGTATTAAAAGCAATTCCATTAGCGGCGGAGGCGGCACAATGTTGCGGTGGCAATGTCACGGTGATGTTGGAATGTTTTGCGGCCTGCACTTGGCAAATTGCGCTGTTTGGTGCGGGCCATGTATGTCAATCCTTAGTCACCATTCTCGCCGGGCTGCCGTGTCAGGTACGCGTGATTGATAATCGCCCGGAATTAATGACAACACCGCTGCCCGCCAATTGCCGCTACGAATTTTATGCCGATCCCACCGCTGAGATTGCGCAGCTGCCTGACAACAGTTGGGTAATTATTTTTACCCACGATCACGCATTGGATTTTGCACTGTGCAAAACCCTCTTGTCTGATCAACGCTGGGCCTACGCTGGCATGATTGGCTCGCAAACCAAAGCATTGCGGTTTCGCAAACGTTTAGGTGATGCGGGTTTTGCGGAAGCAGCAATAGAAAAAATTCACAGCCCGATTGGTTTGCCGGAAGTGAAAGGCAAATTGCCCATGGAAGTAGCGGTATCTATCGCCGCCCAGTTACAAGCTTTGTACTACCACAATCAAGCGCCGCAAACAGGCAGTTCCAGTTCCTGGCGCGATATTAAAACCCTGTTACAAGAGCAAAAGACCACGGAGATTCTATGCGAATAATCCACAGCACTTTGCGCAGGGAGAGGCATCATGACGCTGGATGAGTTCAATCAGTTGCCCGCTGTGGATGCAGTGAGTGCGCTCTATGGCTGCTGCCATTGTCAGCAGTGGGCGGAAACGGTATCGGC
Source organism: Cellvibrio sp. PSBB023 (assembly GCF_002007605.1). Taxonomy (NCBI): domain Bacteria; kingdom Pseudomonadati; phylum Pseudomonadota; class Gammaproteobacteria; order Cellvibrionales; family Cellvibrionaceae; genus Cellvibrio; species Cellvibrio sp. PSBB023. The sequence continues at coordinate 3,997,810 of NZ_CP019799.1, forward strand.
GCATCGACCTTTTTTGCAATGTGAAGATTTACTCATGGCCGCGCAGCAAGTGTGGGCGCGCGCCAATGAAGCTGAAATTCTGGAAGCCTTTGCAGGGCACGCGCGCATTGGTGATATCGAATTGCTGCGCTCTCGCTACGCGGGGCGCGCCACGCAAGAGCAGGGACAAGTGCTGGCGGCGAGTGATGCAGTTATTCAGGAACTCTATACCTTGAATCAGGTATATGAACAACAAAACGGTTTTATTTTTATTGTCTGCGCCAGCGGCAAATCGGCAGAGGAAATGTTGGCTCTGTTAAAAGCGCGCATCCACAATTCGCGTCGCGATGAATTGATTAACGGAGCGCTGGAACAGGGAAAAATTTTACAACTGCGGCTCTGCACCATGATCGATGCAGAACACTAGTGTGTGATAAGTGGACTAGTGTGTGATAAATGGAATGGAACATCTGTGCCGCCACCGGTGGCGTTAACCAAGAGAAGCTATTATGCAAAAAGCCCCAATTACAACCCATATCCTTAACCTGGATAACGGCAAGCCCGCTGCCGGCGTACGCGTTACCTTGCACCGGTTGGATACGCAGGAACCCATCGCCAGTGCCACTACCGATAACGACGGGCGCATTATGCAGTGGGAAATGCAATTTGATATTCACGCCGGGAATTATTTACTGCATTTCGCGGTGGCACCTTGGTACGAGCGTCAGGCGCTGAGTAATTTTTACCCTGAAATACAACTGATTTTTCGCGTGGAAAATGCGCAGGAGCATTATCACGTGCCGTTATTATTAAATGCCTATGGCTATTCCACTTATCGCGGCAGTTAGCGACGGCAAAATGAATATTGTGTGTTGATGGTTTTTTTTGATTTATTGAATGTTAAGGCTGGTTATGAGTGATGCTGCGGGAAGTAGGGTAAGTGCGATAGAAGCGTTTCGCGCAAACATTTTACATTTCACCGACAACCCCGATCCAATGACGGGTGTCGGTATTGAATATTTTGAGGACGGTGTACTGCTGGTTGAGCAGGGGCGCGTAAAAGCCCTGGGTGATGCACAAACAATGGCCGCCGCAGGATTCGATTTGCAATCCTGCCAGCATTTTCCCGACCAGTTAATAATGCCGGGGTTTATTGACAGTCATATCCACTACCCGCAAACCAGTGTTATCGCCTCCTACGGCGAACAATTATTGGATTGGTTAAACAATTATACTTTTCCCTCGGAAGCGCGTTTTTCGGACGCTGAATTTGCAGCGCAAGCGGCGCGGGAATTTTTACAGCTCCTGCTACAAAACGGCACCACCACTGCCATGGTTTACACCACGGTATTTGCGCAATCAACAGACGCATTTTTTACTGCAGCGGCACAAATGAATCTGCGCATGATCGGCGGCAAAGTGATGATGGATCGCAATGCCCCGGATTATTTGCTCGATACCCCGGCGAGTAGTGAACAGGATTGTCGCGCGTTAATTGAGCGCTGGCACCAACAGGGGCGACAACTCTACGCGCTCACTCCGCGTTTCGCTCCTACCAGCACGCCAGAACAATTGGCGGTAGCGGGAAAACTCTATGCGCAATATCCCGGTTTGTATTTGCAAACCCACCTTTCCGAAAACCTGCAAGAAATTGCCTGGATCAAACAACTCTACCCGAACGCGCGCGATTATCTGGATGTGTACGATCAATATGGTTTGCTCGGCCCACGCAGTGTGTTTGGGCACGGTATCCATTTAAGTGATGAGGAGGTGGCGCGTTTGGCTCAGACCGGATCGGGCATTGCGTTTTGTCCCACATCCAATTTATTTCTGGGCAGCGGCTTGCTGGATATGGCGCGCTTGGAAGCCGCCGGTATACCTGTCAGCCTGGCAACCGATGTCGGTGGGGGCACCAGTTTTTCGCAATTGCGAACCCTCGCTGAAGCTTACAAAGTGCTGCAGTTGCAAGGGCAAAATTTGCATCCGTTAAAAGGGTTTTATATGGCCACACTGGGTAATGCACGCGCACTGCAATTGGACCATTGCTTGGGGAATTTTGCACCGGGTAAAGAGGCCGATTTTATTGTGATTAATCCGGGCGCAACACCATTACAACGGCTGCGCCAATCATCCACTTTGACTGTGGCAGAAAAATTATTTGCTTTAATGACCTTGGGCGATGAACACAATATTGCGTACACCTATGTGATGGGTAAGAAAATGTTTAGCCGTACCGCTGCAGAGGGAAGCTTGTCATGGGCGATTTAATGAATGGTTTACTGTTGGAATGGTTGAACCTGGCCTTTCGCTGGTTTCATGTGGTCGCTGCAATTGCCTGGATTGGTGCATCCTTTTATTTTATTTGGCTGGATTTAAGTTTGCGCGAGCCGCCGCAATGGAAAGCCGACAAGGGCGTGAAAGGTGATTTGTGGGCTATTCACGGCGGCGGCATTTATGAAGTGGCCAAATACCATTTGCGGCCGGAAGTTATGCCGAACAAATTGCACTGGTTCAAGTGGGAAGCTTACAGCACCTGGTTAAGTGGTACGGGCTTGTTAATTTTAATGTACTACCTGCAAGCACAAACGTATTTGGTGGGCTACAACACGCTGATTCAATCGCCGGGTTGGGCGGTGGTTGCCAGTATTAGTTTCATTCTCGGTGGCCAAGCGTTATACGAATTATTATTGCGTACACCTTTGATCAAGCGAGGGCTGTTATTTGCGGCAGTGTTATTGCTGGTGATCAGCACTGCAAGTTATTTGGCGCACCTGTTATTTTCACCGCGCGCTGCCTATTTGCATGTGGGCGCTATGATCGCAACCTGGATGGCGGGCAACGTGTTCTGGGGCATTATGCCTGCGCAACGCAAATTTATTGCCGCCGTCAGTAACAATGAGGCACCGGATACCTGCGCTATGGCCTTCGCCAAGTTGCGTTCTACCCATAATAATTATTTAACCTTGCCCGTAATTTTCTGCATGCTCAGTAATCACTACTCTTTTTTGTACAGCCACACTTATTCCTGGTTGGTATTGATCGCTATAGGTTTGTGTTTGGCATGGGGGCGGCACTTTTTTAATCTTAAACATTTGGGTGTGATAAAGCCTGTTATTTTGCTGAGCAGTTTTAGTGGGCTGGTATTGATTGCTATGCTTATGGCAATCACATCACCCGCAACTATTGCGGCTAAAGAGGCAGCAAAAAATTCGGCAGTCATCGTTGCAGAAAATATTGCTGCCAGCGTACAGCATCCTGTCAGTGTGGAAGAACGTGTTACGCAATTGGTACAAGTTCACTGCACCAATTGCCATGCCGCCGTGCCCACCCAGCCCGGGTTTGCCGCAGCACCGGCCGGTTTAATTATTGACTCGACAGCGCAGCTCGCCGCGCAAAAAGTGCGTGCACTACCGGCATTAACATCGGGTTATATGCCGCTGGGAAATTTTCATCAACTGACCGATCTGGAGCGTAAGACCCTGATCGATTGGCTCAGTAAGCAATAATTATCCGCGAGAGAAATCAATATGACTGCTTATGTGATTGTGGATATTGAGGTGCATAACGCGGAAAACTATCGCGAATATCTCGCCAAAATTACCCCAACAGTGTTTGCCTGCAATGGCCGATATTTAGTGCGCGGTGCCAATGCAGAGGTTATTAGCGGCCAGTGGAAGCCCAAGCGTTTGGTCGTGATGGAATTTCCCGACCTGGCCACTGCCAATCATTGGGCGACTTGTGCGGACTATGCGCCTATTCACGCGCTGCGCAATGCCAATGCAACAGCGAATATGATTATTGTGGAAGGCAGTGTGGACTATACCGGCTGAGTCAGCGGCTATTGGTAATAGTATTAATTACTTTGGTGAAATAAATGATGCGCTCAAACCCGATTACATTGTTCGTTATCTTGTGTACTTTTTTTGCTGTGAATGGCTGTGCTGTAAAACCGGATGTCACAAGGTCTGCTTATATTGAACAATCATTATCTATTGACAATGGCAGCTACAAAATTCCTGCGATTCTGGTAACGCCGAAACAGAAAAGTAATAAACCATTTCCTGTTGTAGTGATGCTGCATGGCACGGCATCGCAGAAAAATGAAGTGGGTGGTTTGTATCAACGTCTGGCTGTTTATTTAGCCGAGGTGGGCATTGCTTCAGTGCGTATTGATTTTGCCGGTACGGGCGATAGCCCCGTGGATTATCGCTTTTACAATCTCACCAGCGCCCAGCGCGATGTTATCAGCACGCTGGATTATGTAGTTACCCAACCAACTATAGATACACAGCGTATTGGCTTGGTGGGGTTCAGTCAGGGCGGCCTGATTGCACAGCTAGTCGCTGCAAAAGATTCACGGATTAAATCACTGGTCGCTTGGTCCAGTGTGGGTGGCAATGGCACAGGCGTTTTCCAATTCTTTTTTGACGAATACTACGCAGAGGCAAAAGCCAATGGTTTTGCCGTTGTAAAATTTCCCTGGCGTAGCGCGCCATTAAATTTTGGTTTGCAATGGTTTGAAGAAATTAAAGCCAATAGCAGTTTGGACAATTTTAAAAATTATCACGGAAACTTACTGGCCATTGCCGGTACCGCCGACACGCTGGTGCCCTATGATTCCTCCATCAAACTCATTAATCACGTCGGTACTACCAACGCCGAACTGCACCTGATCAAAGGTGCCGATCATATGTTCAATGTGTTGGGGTCAGCTACCGCCAATGGCTTGGCGGAAGATCAGTCTACGGCGGAGTCGGTACTGTCAATAACCACTTACTGGCTTATGCGAAATTTATAAGTGTTTATTGTGAATCAATGGATTAATCGGCAAGTTGATTTTTGATGTATTTTCTCGTTTAATGAGAAAGTTTTTCAACTTGTTGTGAGGGAAGTTATGTTTTCTGTATTAGGGTCAGCGGTAATGCTAGGTATGTTGGCAGTGTATGCGTTAATCATTTGTTTGTTTATTGTTATGGTTATATCGATAAAACGAATTTCAGTGTCGCAACAAGAAATTGTAAAGAGTAATAATGAGATCGCAAAACAACTGGCTAATATTGCAATAGAAATAAGAAACAGAGAGAAATAATTTCTTGTTAAGCGATAAAAAAACCAGCAATCAAGCTGGTTTTTTATTTTACGGAAGCTGTACTGTTTTTACAGTTTAAAGCGCCCAACTTCCTGTTGCAGTGACGCGGCAAGGCGAGCGAGTTCCTGTGCTTGGGCCTTTGCCGTCTGAGCTTCCGATGAAAGGTTTTCTGATACGGTGCGAATGGATTCGGTGTTACGATTAATTTCGCTGGTGACTGAGGTTTGCTCTTCGGCAGCGGTGGCGATTTGAATCGCCATATCAGAAATATCGTGAATGGCCCGGCTGATTTTGACTAAACTCTCACTGGCCGAATGGGCGTCGCTCACACTGGTATCAGCCATTTGATGGCTCTGCGTCATAGACTTCACCGCCTTGGCAGCAGTTTGTTGCAGGGTTTCAATCATCGCTTGAATTTCTTGGGTTGAAGAGTGGGTGCGCTGTGACAGTACACGCACTTCATCGGCCACCACTGCAAACCCTCTTCCTTGTTCACCGGCGCGCGCTGCTTCAATTGCCGCATTTAAGGCCAATAAATTCGTCTGCTCTGCAATGCCGCTAATGGTTGATAAAATACTGTTGATTTTTTGCGAGTGGGCATTGAGTTCACTAATAATGGCGCTGGCGGTTTCCACTTCGTGAGCCAAGGCGCGAATAGAGGACTGGCTTTTCGTTACCTGTTGTTGGCCGTGATCTGACAGGCTTACTGCATCTTTTGCGGTTTGCGCCGTGTGATCTGCATTGCTGGCAATTTCTTCTGTGGCGGTGGCCATTTCGGTGACCGCGGTTGCGACCATGGTCACTTCATCTTGTTGTACCTCAATGCGTTGGCTGGTTTGTATGGCGGCGTGACTGCTATTTTTTGCCTGGCTTTCCAATTGACCAGCTATATCATGCATCCGGGAAATCATGCCGTGCAACCGCGCCACAAACCGGTTGAAGCCGGAAGCAAGCATGCCAATTTCATCGTGTTGATTGGCTGTTTTAATGCTGACTGTCAGGTCGCCTTCGCCCTCTGCAATATTATTGAGCGCCTCTGCCACTCGCTCCAAATCGCGGAACTGTATTTTGAAAATAGCGATAAGCAGAATGCCAAACAATACAATCAGTGCACCACCAGTAGCGGACATAATCCAGGCAAGCTCGGTGGATTGCGCCATGATGGCCTGTTTATCCATCACAAAAATCAATACCCAATCTGTGTTTGGAACAGTGGTGGTGTATACGAGTTTTACCGCGCCCTCAAGTGTGTGCTCACTCAGTGCACTACTGCCGGATGTTTGTGACAGCCAGTTTGGTGTGAAATCAGGTGTGATGACGGTGGTTTGTTTTTCATTCAATGCTTTATCCGGGTGGCTGATAATTAATCCGTTTTTATGCACCATAATGCCGTAGCCATTACCGGGTACTTTTAGTTGTAATACTGCATCGGTTAATTGTTCAATCGTTAAATTGGCAGCAACCACACCGTAAAGTTGACCATCAACCATCACCGGCTCAGCAATAGTCACCACTTGTTTTTTCAGCGATGAACTAATGTAAGGCGCCGTAATCGCAAGCGTGCCTGAGGCTTTTGCATCCAGATACCAGGGGCGGGTGCGCGGATCCATAGTGGCGTTATCCAGTGCGGTGTCCTGATACATCATCACACCAGCTTCGCTGCCAAAAAAAGTGGAGCCAAATTGCACCGAGTGTTGAGCCTGCAATAAATGCGCACGGATGTTGGTTTCGGGATCTGCTTCAATGATTAATTTGAGGCTGGAAATAGTTGTTTTTCTGTCTTGTATCCACTGCCCTATACCGCCGGCAAACGTGGTGGCTAATTGATCTATTTCTCCTTGCGTTTCTGTCAGGGAGTGGTTGCGAATAGAATAAGCCGTCAGGCCAACTAATGTGATCACGGTAATTAATACCGCAACAAGGCTGCTAAAAAGCAGGCGTGTTTTAAGCGTAGAGTGCATGGTGATTTCCTTGTGCGTGGTGCGGGGCTGCATTGAGGTCAATAAGGGGTGCGGAAAGTATAGATCAATTCAGCAAATGCCAAGTGCTATTCCGTGGCATGGTGTAATAATTTGTAACTGAAGCTATATCAATGGCTTAACATAAAAAACCAGCCGTTAAGCTGGTTTTTTATAGGCTCTCTATCGCGTTGTGGGGTGTTTAATCGCTTGCTCTTGAATTAATGGTTCCATGATATGCCAATGTTGTGGGAATTTCTCTTTCAATAAGGCATTGGTTCCTAAAATCATATCCGCATAATCAAAACCGGGGGCGACGGCTTCGCTGATTAAGCCGTAACCATAGTCGCCGGGTAATAATTCTGATGATTTCCAAATCCCGCCCTTTACCGTGAGTTGCAATAGTTCGCCTTTGCTAACGTCGCTACCCATAATCACTTGTTCCAATTTTCCATCGGGATAAATCAGTGTGTAACGAATGGGGTCGCCTATATGGTAGTAGTGCACTATGTCAGATTTGTTAAGGTGAAAATGGCCAATAGGGGATTCACGGGTGAGCATGTAAAAAATGGACGTGAGAATAAAGCGTTCACCTTTTTCAGTAGAGAGTGTTTCATAGTCGTCGGCTTGGTAGGTGCGGCGATAAAATCCGCCCTCAAGATGGCCGGACAAGTTTAATGCTTTGGCAACCATTTCTGCGCTGGGTTTGGCGGGTTGGTTTTTCGTATCTTCTTGTAGCAATTGAGTACTGCACGCTGATAATAACAGCGCGCTACCCAGCACAATAGATGCGCTGCGCAATAGGCGGGTGAGTGGGTGCGGTGAGTTGGTATGTGAATAACACGAAAACATTAGGTTGAGTCCTTGATGAGAAATAATTAGTTGGCGATGCGCGGGCAGTCTATTAATTCAAAGGCGGTGTTGTAGCAGATATACATTTCACTGCCGCGATACAGCAGGCGTTTGTTAACGAGCTGTGGGTTGTTCTTTTTCATCCAACGATCCAGTTTTTGATGGCTCATGGTGGCTGGCGGGTAGCGCAGGGCGGTAAACAATTGGCGGGATTTTTCAAAATAATCCGTAGCGGAGGTGAAGTCACAGGCGCCGTGTTTTTCCCATTCTGCTTGTAGCAGTGCGGCGCTGGGAGACATGCATAAATAAGGTTCTATCTCGCTATAGGGAAGTTGGGGTAAATCGCCGCCGCAAAAGCGCGGGTGTTTGCGAATATCTTTTAGATCAGTGCAGCGTCCAAGCCCTTTGCCATCGCAAGAGGAAGCCCATAAACCGTGCAATACCCAGCCAAATTGTTGGTCGGAAAAACATTGGAAGGCATTGTCCTTGTGCAATTTTTCCAGTGTGGTCGGGTCTGTTTCCGAGGCGAGTGTAATGCTGAGGCGAGTGCAGTAATCCTCAGACCAATTCACGGCCATTTTGTAATAGTCGGTGGTGGCATTGGGGTTGGGGCCAAAATTATCCTTTGCCATGGCAAAGTCATAATCAGTGGCGGCGCTATCGGGTAATTTACAACTCTGCGCTTGTAAGGTTTGGCTAATGCTGAGCAGGGCGATAAAGGTTAATAACACGCTAATCAATAACAACAGGCGAGAAAAATAGTGGTTGCTATTTTTGTGGGTGAGCGGATTTCGCTGCGCCATATTATTTGGCTCCTGTGGGATAGTGGTGCTGGTGCCAATGCCGGGCAATGGCATCGCGTCGACAAATCCACACATCTTGATGCTGCAGGATATAGCGAATAAATTTTTCCAGCGATTGAATGCGACCAGGGCGGCCAATGATGCGGCAGTGCAAACCAATATTTAACATCTTGGGCGCAATGTCTCCCTCGGCATAGAGCGCATCAAAACTGTCTTTGAGATAGGTAAAAAACTGATCGCCACAATTGAACCCTTGAGCGGCGGCAAAGCGCATGTCGTTGCTGTCCAGGGTGTAGGGAATAATTAAATGGGGTTTGCCATTGTTGAGTTCGGCATGATCCTGCGTCCAATAGGGAAGGTCATCGGCGTAGGAATCCGAGTCATATAAAAAACCACCTTGTTCTATAACCAATTTGCGAGTGTTTGGGCTATCGCGGCCCGTATACCAACCGAGTGGGCGTGAGCCAGTCACGCGGGTATGAATTTCAATCGCGGTGCGAATGTGTTCGCGCTCTATTTCTTCCGGCATAAATTGATGATCGATCCAGCGGTAGCCGTGACTGGCAATTTCCCAGTTGGATTCCAGCATTGCCTCGACCGCATCCGGGTTGCGCTCCAGCGCCATGGCCACGCCGTAAACGGTGACGGGTAATTGGTATTTATTGAACAGGCGGTGCAGGCGCCAAAAGCCAGCGCGGCTACCGTATTCGTAGAGCGATTCCATACTCATGTGGCGCGCTTCAAAGGCGCGTGCGCCAATAATTTCCGATAAAAATGTCTCTGACGCGGCATCGCCGTGCAACACACAATTCTCGGCTCCCTCTTCGTAATTAATCACAAATTGCACGGCAATCCGCGCACCGCCAGGCCAGTTGGCATGGGGCGGGTTGCTGCCATAACCGATTAAATCGCGTGGGTAATGGGCGGGTTTATCTCTCTCGGGCATAACAGAATTCCAATCGCTGATGGCTTGACTCCGGCGATATTTCACAATCGCTACAGACTCTCTGTGTATCAAACTCTGTGCCAGAGTCTACAAATTCTGTGTTATCGACCAGCCTTGGGGTTTGGCGGGTTATTTGGGCGAAAGCCGCAATATTACTGGGCAAAAAGCAAAAACATGCACCAGATAAAAGCATAACCTGTCCGATTGGACAGGTTATTTTCAGGGGGAGTGACGGTGCGCTCTTGCTCTGGCGCCGAATGCTACTGGCTGGTATCACAATTGCATTGGGCTGGGGGATGGTTCCTTTCTTTATATCAATCAACCTCCCAGACAGTTAGAGAATTCGCTTATGCAATTGCCAAGTATGACCAGCCTTTGTGGTGCAGGGCGCGACCTTGCTTTAGCCGCCGTTATTGCACTGGGCGGGCTGACCGCCATGAGTGCCAGTGCGCTCAGTGGTAGTCCCGCCAGTGATCGGGTAATTACCAAAGACCATTGGTTTGAACAATTCAAAGCCACCGCGACCGATAAGGAGTTGTATCGCTTTTTGTATGCCATGCCCAAAGGGGGCGATTTGCACAACCACATCAGCGGTGCGGTATTGGCGGATTGGTGGTACGACCTGGCACTGGCACAAAAGGAGCACGGCTACCGTTTTTATACCAAAGTGCGCATCAATAATTGCCGCGATTTTGGCAACAATGAATTTGCCCGTCGTCCCTATTTAATGTTGTTCAACAATTTAACGGAGTCTACCTACAATCAATTGCCGGACTGTGAAAAAGCCGAATACAAACGCTTGGAAGAGTTGACCGAGAAGGAAAAAGCCGGTTGGGTACAAAGTGTCATGCTCGATCATGACCATGAAGGACGCGATGAATTTTTTCAAACCCATTGGCAGCGTTTGGATCAGTTATTACACAGCCCTTATTTAATTGCCGAAGTGCTGTACAAAAATATGAAAGCCTTTGGCGATGAAGGCTTGATCTATTTGGAAGTGATGGTAGAGGCGGGCGGCTATTTTAAACCCGATGGCAGTGCCATTAGCGAAGATGAGGCAGTAGCAATTTTTCGCAAGCGTTTAGCGCAAGCCGATGCAAAAGCCACTGGTGTGACGGTGCGCTTCCAGGATTCCATCCTGCGCTTCGCGCCCAATGCAGAAGAGCAATTAAAAGCTTCTTACGACATAGTGTCGCGCCATCGCGATTTGTATGTGGCGGTGAATATGGTAGGTCGTGAAGACAACGACAAAGGCTACCCGCTGCGCTTTACCAAAACCCTGCGCGAGCTGCGCCAGAAGTACAACAATGTGCGCTTGTCGGTGCATGCCGGTGAAGTGGATGAGCCCAACTATCACATTCGCGACACCATTATGCTCGGTGCCGATCGTATCGGTCACGGCATTAATTTAATTACCGACAATGATCTGCTGCGACAAATGCGTCACGGCCCCTACCTGATAGAAATCAATTTGATTTCCAATTTATTGCTCGAATACGTGAGCGATTATTCACAGCATCCTTTCCCTGAATATTTGCGCCTGGGCATCCCTGTGGCTCTTTCTACTGATGATCGCGGCATGTGGGATTCCAATATCACCGATGAATTTTTTGTTGCGGTGAAGGAATTTAATTTGTCCTGGGAAGAGTTGTTGCTGCTCAGCCGCAACTCGCTGCAATACAGTTTTGTGGAAGACGATATCAAGCAGCAATTGCTCGATACCTACAACCAACGTGCGGCCCAGTTTGAAAAGCAATTTCGCAGTAAAGGTGTAGCGGGTTTAAAAGCCAGTGCGCCTGTGTCTTACGGCTTCACCTGTAAACGCTACGCGGTGTGTGATTTGCGTTAATACCCTGCTGTGCACCAAGTTGGCTTTTTATCCTGGTGCATGGCGTCTGTTTTTGCTTCATCAGTGATCGTTATTTTTCCTGCGGTTCTTTGTCTGTATTCCATTTTTTTGATTAATGAGCAAGTGAACCGGTTTTTGTTGTTTGTAACTAATTGATTATTAAGGATATAAATCATTTTTATCAAAAATGTAACCAATCGGACAGGAAATGGCACAGCGCTTGCTAAATCTGGTTTGTTGTTTCAGGTAATCATTATTAGACCTTTGGAGTGTTCCCTCATGATCATGCACAAACGATTCAAACCGAAAGAACTCGCGTTATTGATCAGCCTTGGTTGCGTTATGGCTGCTCCCGCTGTTCTTGCACAAGAAGCCAAAAAAGATGACGTAGTAGAGTTGGAAACCTACACCGCTGAAGGTCAGGTAGAAGACACTATGGGTGTTATGTCCACCGAGCCGGTGAAATCTGTATTTGGTTTTGGTAAAACTATTTTGGAAACCCCGCGCGGCGTGACTACCGTCAGTGCCGATATGATGGAAAATTTTAGCATCAACGATATTGATGATTTGGTGTTGATTTCTCCCGGCGCGTTTACCCAGTCCTTCTTTGGTGTTGCCGGTTCTCTGGATGTGCGCGGTACCCCCGGTGAAGTGTATTTCCGTGGTGTGCGCCGTGTGAATAACCCCGGTAACTACCCAACGCCCATTGGTGCGACCGACCGTATCGATATTGTGCGCGGCCCGGCATCACCCATTTATGGTCCTTCCAAAATTGGTGGTTACCTCAACTTCGAGCCCAAGTCTGCACGTGCGGAAACCGGTCAGTACTTGGAAAAACCTGCCGGTGAAATTTCCATGACTCGCGGCAGTTGGGACAAAAACGTATTGAGTGCAGAAGTAGGTGGCCCTGCTTCTATCGGCGAAAAAAGTTTGGGTTACTATATTTACGCGGAAACCGAAAACTCTGGTAGTTATTACGAAAACTCCGGTACCGACCAGAATATTTTGCAAGCCTCCTTCAATATGGATTTGAGTGATAAAACCCGCCTGGAGTTTGGCGGTATGTATCACGAATATGATGGCAACCAAGTGGCCGGTTGGAACCGCTTAACCCAGGATTTAATTGATAACGGCACTTACATTACCGGTTCGCCCACTTCAGTGGATACTGATGGCGATGGTTACAACTCGATTGCAGAATACAGCGCATGGAAGGATACCTTTGACAAGAGTAACTTCTTTGTTCCTGCCTCTGGCGCTACTAACAGCAGCATGGACCCAGCCTGGGCATTGCAAAATCCAGGCACCACCAAACTGAAGGGCAGCCAAACATTGGTGGCTCCGGAAGACCAATTGGTGACCACCGTACAAACCCTGTATTTCGATGCGATTCACGCAGTGAACGACAGCTTCACCATCACCAACAAAATGTTTTATGAGTCACTGGAAAACATCAATGAAAACGCGTATGGATTTTCGCAATTTGTAGATACTTATGCGTTTGAAGATCAATTGATTTTTGCATTCAACACTGAGCATGGCTCAGCAATTAAAGCCAACTATCAGATATCGCCAAGCATTCGTTACACCGATTTTAAACAAGGTGACGATTTTAATTACGAATATTTTGACCGTCGTGATTTGAGCAAGCCTTCTACCGCAATAGATAGAAAGTTACTGGCAACGGTAACTGATTCCGATTATTCCAATTATCTGGTAGGTGATTTTACTGACTATGGTCTGGCATTTTTAGCGGACTACACCATTGCTGAAAAGTTGGGTGTGTTGCTTGGCGCTCGCTATGACCTGCTTGATATGACATCAAAATCGGTAGGTGAAAAAATCGAGGGGAATCCTGCTGACTTTACTGCCGAAGATAAAGATGAAGGTGGTTCATGGACTGCAAGCTTGTCTTACACCACTGATTTTGGTTTCACTCCTTATGTGACCAAATCAACGCAAACCACCATCGTGATGGGGCAGGGCTCAGAAATTGCACCCGGCTTGATTATGAATGCAGATGGCACCGCTGCCGGTAACGCCTTGGCGGATTCGGAATTGGAAGAAGTGGGCGTTAAGGGTAGTTTCTTTGATGACCGTTTGTATGTAGCCACAGCGTATTTTGAACAAACTCGCAGTAACTACAGTGCACAGGATCAGGTCAGTAATAGCACTACCCAATCAGAAGGTTATGAATTGGAAGCCCGCTTCCTGGTGACCAGTAACTTCACCTTAACTGCCGCCATGACGCATTTGGAAATTACCAACCTTACAGCTCTGGAAAATGGAACCCAATTTGGTTTTGTCGGCGCTGGCGATTTAACGGGCGTGACAGATCCATCGTTGTTCTACGGCTATGTGATGCAAGGCCTCACGTTGGTGGGTGACGATAAGGCTGCGCTTAAATCCGGTATTCCGGAGAATATGTATAGCCTGACGGGTGCTTATGATTTTGGAAATGGCGTTCGTGTAACAGCGAGTACCGTTCATGCTGATGCTACTTACTCCGGTTTCTCAAGAGGCGTGAAATTGCCGTCATACACCTTGTTGAATGCGGGCATCAGCTACGAAGTGGATGCGTGGAAATTCAGTTTGCAGGGTAAAAACCTGACTGACGAGCGCTACTTCCGCGCGAACTTCCCTGACCTGTTTGGTAGCACCATTGTATTACCTGAATTGCCACGCAATTTTGTGGCTTCTGCATCCTTCAAGTTTTAATCCATGTTACACGGGGCTCCTGTGAGCCCCGCAATTTGATTGAGGTTGATTATGGTTTTGCGTAAACCCTTGGGAGCTGCATTGATCGCGGTTACCCTGCTCGCGCACCCGGCTTTCGCCGTAGAAGATAGCCTGCAAAAGCAGGAAACGATTGATAAAAATGCGGCTGCCAGCCAACAGCGCATTGATAAGCTCGCCGATCAAACGGTAGATGCGTTGCAAACTTATCGCACCGCCTCCCAGCGGTTGGAAAGTTTAACCATTTACAACCAGCAAATGGAAAAACTGATCGCCTCGCAAAAAAATGAAATTACCAGCATCAAGCGCCAGACGTCTGAAATCGACATTATTGAAACCGGCGCGCTGCCCTTAATGTTGAAAATGACAAAAACGCTCACCGAATTAGTTGATGCGGATGTCCCCTTTTTGAAAGACGAGCGCAAAGAGCGCGTCGCTAATCTGCAAACCTTAATTGACCGCGCCGATGTAACGGCGGGTGAAAAATATCGCCGCATCATGGAAGCCTATTTGGTGGAAGTGGAATATGGCCGTACCATTGAAGCTTATCGCGGTGAATTAGTGGTGAGCAATGAAGCGCGCACGGTAGATTTTTTGCGTGTCGGTCGTGTGGGCTTGTATTACCAAACACTGGATGGCAACGAAAGTGGTTACTGGAATACCAAACGCGGTGGGTGGGAAACACTGGATGCGGGTTATCGCACTGCTGTTCGCGATGGTTTGCGTATTGCGCGCAAACAAACACCGCCTGAGTTGTTGACTCTCCCTGTCAATGTGCCTGCCCAGTAAGGAATCCTGTTTATGAAACCTACGTTGAAATTCGCTCGTCATATTTTGAGTAACGCAGCAGCTGGCCTGGTGCTGACTGCCAGTGCCGTTGCGCTTACCGCAGCGGTGAGTGCGCAAGCCCAAACTGGCGATGCCTTAAAAAGCCTGTACCAACAAATTAACAAAGAAGTCACAGCGGAAGCGACCCATAACACAGAGCGTGAACAACGTTTCCGTGCAGCGGCCGGTGAGCAGCAAGCCATGTTGGCGGATGTGCAAAACAAATTGGCGGCGCAAGAAAAATTGCGCGCCGAAATGCAATCCGTATTTGATGCCAATGAAAATGAATTGGCTGAATTATCCACCCAATTGGATAAACGCACCGGGAATTTGGGCGAGCTGTTTGGTGTATTTCGTCAAATGGCGGGCGACACCCAACAAATGCTGTTTGATTCGGTTATCTCGGTAGAGCACCCGGAACGCATTGCTTTGTTGCAATCCCTGGCGGAAACCAAAGAAGTTCCCACCATCACCCAAATGCAACAGCTGTGGAGTTTGATGCTGCAAGAAGTGTCGCTGTCAGGCACGGTCAGTCGCTTTGAAACCACAGTAGTAAAACCCAGCGGTGAAAGCTACAAGGCGCCAGTGACTCGTATCGGTACATTCAATATTGTCTCGGGCGATAAATATTTAAATTATGTGTCAGACAGCCAACAACTGGTTGAATTGGCGCGTCAGCCTAGCGGTTCCATTCGCTCTACGGCGGCTGATCTCAGCAAAAGTTCAGGCGATACCTCTGTCGGTTTTGCATTGGATCCTTCGCGCGGCGCGCTGCTTGGATTGTTAGTGCAGTCACCGAGTTTTATGGAGCGTGTAGACCAAGGCCAACAGGTGGGTTATGCGATTATTGCACTGGGCATTATCGGTTTGTTGGTGGTGCTTGAGCGCATGATTAAATTGGGCCGTATATCGTCGCTGATGAAGAAACAATTGAAAGACATGGAGCACCCTGCTAACGACAATCCATTGGGCCGCATGATGCTCGCCTACTACGAAAACAAACACCTGAAAGATTTGGATGTGCTCAGTAAAAAACTCGACGAAGTTATTTTTAAAGACCTCGCCGAACTGCGCAAAGGTTTGTCCACCATCAAAGTGCTCGCCGCCATTGCACCGCTCATGGGATTGCTCGGTACAGTGACCGGTATGATCGGCACCTTCCAGGCCATCACCCTCTTTGGTGCAGGTGATCCAAAACTCATGGCGGGCGGAATTTCGCAAGCGCTGGTAACCACAGTGCAAGGTTTGGTGGTCGCAATTCCGCTGTTGTTGTCGAGCAATATGCTCAGCAGCCGCGCGCAACAACTCAGCAAAGTCATTGGTGAGCAAGCGTCGGGCATGATCGCTGAAAAAGCGGTTGATATTGCCCAGTCCAAAGCCTAACGCGGAGATACGCCGTCATGGAATTATTTACATCTCTCGGTGATTTTCTCAACACCGGCGGCAATGTGCTCTGGGCCATTATGTTCATCAGTTTCTGGTTGTTTTTCCTGATCATTGAGCGCTACTGGTTTTATCTGCGCGAATACCCGGCCTTCCGCGCGCGCAATCGCGCTGCATGGCAGGCGCGCAGCGATAAATCTTCATGGTTTGCCGAGCAGCAGCGCAAACAGTTGTTGTCGGAGTTGGATTGTTTAATGTTGCGTAATCTGAAATTAATTCCTGCACTGATTGCACTGCTGCCCATGATGGGGTTACTCGGTACCGTGACCGGCATGATTCAGGTTTTTGAAGTGATGGCTTACCTGGGGTCAGGCAACCCGCGCGCAATGGCAAACGGGGTGAGTGCGGCCACCATTCCCACCATGGCCGGTATGGTGTTGTCCCTGGTGGGCATTCCCTTTATGACGGAATTAAATCGTCGCTACCAGCGCGAACTGCGCGAGAACGCGGCGGCAATGCCTCTGTTTCATTAACGGTCGCCTTTAGACAAGTGAGAATTTTATGAGTGACAATCGTTTTTTAATGAATGAAGAAGACGAAGCGCAAATCGATTTAACACCCATGCTCGATGTGGTGTTCATCATGCTGATTTTCTTTATCGTTACCTCTACGTTTGTAAAAGAATCGGGTGTGGATGTCACACGGCCGCAGGCGGAAACCTCGGTGGTTACTGAATCCAATGCAATTCAAATTGGCATTACGGCCGCGAATCAAATTTTTATGGATAAGCGTCAAATTGATAAGCGTGCGATTCGCGCCAACGTGGAAAAATCCCTCGCTGAAAACCCCGGTGCGTCCGTCATTATTGTGGCCGATCAGGATTCCAATACTCACACCTTGATTGATGTTATGGATCAGGCGCGCCTCGCCGGTGCGACATCGGTTTCGGTTGCGTCGGAGAATGACTAATGCTTGCGAAATACAGCTTCAGCCTGGTGGCAGCCGTAGTGCTTGGGCTGCTGGTGTTTGTCGCCATGCAGGCATTGATTGCGACGGATGGCATGTTTCAGGAACCGGATAAAAGCCACACCTATTTAAATTTTGTGCGGGTGGATACCAGCAACGACGATGTGAATACCAAGGATCGTCGTTTGCCGGAGCCACCGCCGCCGCCGGAAACGCCACCGGATGTGCCCGACCTGAGCAATCAGATGATGGCAACCAACACCAATTTAAATATGGATATGCCCAAAATCGGTACGCAAGTCAGCGGAGGTTCTGGGCCTTTTCTCGGCACTTTATCTGCTGGTGATGGCATGTCCGGTTTTGATACCGATGTGATTCCGGTAGTGCGTGTTCCTCCGGCTTATCCGCAGCGCGCCAAGCAAGCAAAACTGGAAGGTAAGGTGACCATGGCGGTAACGATTCGCCCCGATGGTACGGTGGCTGATGTGCAAGTCATTGAATCCAATCCGCCACGGTTATTTGACCAGGCCGCAATTCAAGCCATGCAGCGCTGGAAATTCCGCCCGAAAATTGTGAACGGTAAACCCGAAGCGCAACGTGCGCGTCAGACCATTGATTTCAAATTGAGTCAATAGCTTTTACCGCGATGATGAATACACAGGTGTTGAAATGGCAATAAGCAATTCATTAACGAAACCCGCAATGAATCCTTTAGCAAGGCAATTGTGGCGCGCCACTAAAATCAGCGCATTTATTGCGGGGCTGGTGTTATCTGCCAATAGCTGGTCTGCCTCCAAATCGGTGAGTGCGACAACCTTCAAGCAGCTCACCAGCATTCAGGAGCAAATCTCGGCCAACAAAACTACCGAGGCTTTTAATGCATTAAAAAGTTTGCACGGTGAGGTTGAGGCCGGTTCCATCGATGAGGCTCTGGTGTTGCAAATGCTGGGCTACACCGAAATGGGGCGCAACAATTATGCGCAGGCTATTGATTATTTAAAACGCAGCCTAGCGTTGGATATGTTGCCGGAAAATGTGAAATACAACGTGGGCTATATGGTCGCGCAGTTGTACGCCTCACTGGAAAAATACGATGAAGCGCTGGTGTTTGCCGAAGAGTGGTTTAAAACCATTGCGTCGCCTACACCGGAACAAGCGATTTTCATGGCCAATATTTTTGCCCAAACCGGCAAATACCAGCAGGCCATTCCCTATGTGAAACAAGCGATTGCTGCCGGTGTGAGCAGCGGCAAAGAGCCGCGCGAAAGTTGGTACCAATTGTATATTGCCTGTAGTTTTGAATTGAAAGATTACGTGCAAGCCGCCGATGCGCTGCAAACGGCGATTAAAACCTGGCCGCAAAAATCCGAGTACTGGGAGCAGTTGGCCAGCGTGTACGTGATGCAGGGCAAAGAGTTAAAAGGCCTTGCCAGTTTGCAATTGGCGTGGAAGCTGGGGGTATTGCAAAAAGAAGCGTCTATCCGCTCTATGGTGCAGTTGTCGGTAACCCAGGGCGTACCGGAAGTGGGCGCCCGTTTACTGGAAGCTGCGCTGCAAAAAAATGATGTGCCACGCAATGAAACTTATCTGGATCTGTTAGCCAATGCCTGGATTGCCGCACGCGAAAGCAAGCAGGCAATTGACGCGTTTGAAGAGCTCGCCAAGGTCACAAACAACGGCGAAGCCCATGTGCGTATTGCCAATATTTATATGGAGCAAGCCAAGTGGAAACCGGCAGAGCAGGCGCTGCGCAAAGCGCTTTCTGGCAGTTTAAAAGAACCGGGCAAAGCCTGGTTAATTCTCGGTATTGTCATGACCGAGCAAACCCAATTTGATCAAGGGTTAGATGCCTTCAAAAAAGCGCGCGCCTATGCCTATACCGAAAAACAAGCGGGTTCCTGGTTGAAGTACGCGGAGGATTTGCGTCGCCAACACAATTGGATTACGCGCAACCAAGAGAGCGAGAGTTAACTGCTGCATCAATGAGGATTTTTTATGAATAGAGATAAATTAGCGATGAAAATGCGAGCAGGGTTATTGTTATCCGCCATATGTTTTTCAGTTGTTACACTTACCGCGTGCAACAAACCCGCCACTGACACGGCGGCAACTAGTGTCAGTGCGAGTGTGCAAGCACCGGCGCCGATTCCGGTGAAGTTTGTCGTGGTCACTATGTTTGAAATTGGTGAAGACAGCGGCGATAAAGCCGGTGAATTCCAGTTGTGGAAAGAGCGCCAAAAACTGGATACCAAATTTGAATTTCCCAATTCCTTTCACGATATTTACATGAATATGGAAACCGGTGTGATGGGCATAGTGACCGGTATTGGCACTGCGCGCTCCACCGCGGCAACCATGGCGCTGGGTATGGATCCGCGTTTTGATTTCAGCCAAGCCTATTGGTTGGTGGCCGGTATTGCCGGAATTGACCCGGAAGATGCCTCTATCGGTTCCGCCGCCTGGGCAGAATATTTGGTGGATGGCGACCTCGCCCACGAAATTGATGCGCGCGAAATTCCGGCCGATTGGGAGACAGGTTATTTTGCGCGTTACACCACCAAACCTTACGACCCGAACAAGCCCGAGCCAACGGGTGAAATGTTTCGCTTGAATCCCGAGTTAACCGAGTGGGCATTCCAATTAACCAAAGATATTGAGTTACCGGATATCGAAAGCCTGGAAGCTACACGTTCACTCTATGTGAATCACCCGAATGCGCAGCGCAAACCATTTGTATTGAAAGGCGATCAGCTCGCGGCCATGACGTTTTGGCACGGCGAAATCATGAATACCTGGGCCAACAAGTGGACAAAATACTGGACCGAGGGCAAGGGTGAGTTTGTGACCTCGGCCATGGAAGACACAGGTACTTATTTGTCGCTGAGCTATTTGCATAACATCGGCAAGGCCGATAAAAATCGCCTCATGGTATTGCGTACCGGCAGTAACTACACCATGCCGCCACCGGGTGTCACGGCGGCAGAAAGTTTGCTTGCGGAAAATGAAGGTTATGCGGGATTGGATGCTTCGCTCGAATCCGCCTATATTGTGGGAACTGCCGTGATGGACAAGATTTTGGGCAACTGGGATGTTTACAAAGACAAAGTACCTGCACCGGCGGATTTGAAATAATCGCCGTCTACAAAAACGGGAATAGCTTGTTGTCGCGCCGGCGGAGTTCCGGTGTTATTTCTGAGACACGCCGTGAATACATCCATGTAGGCTCAGCGTCGACATCCATGTCTCCGATGGTCTCAGAAACAACACCGGAACCCCTTGGTGAAAGTTAGTTGCGAGATTCTGTTGGTTTTATAATCCTCGCTTTCAAAGGCTTCACATTCATGTCGCTCGATCAACGCGTCTTTGCATGGCGCGGTCACTATGAACATCCCCACGCAAATTCCGGCAGCCTTGCCGGGCTGCGTTTGGGCGTGAAAGATTTATTCCACATTGCCGGTTTGCCCACGGCGGCGGGAAATCCTGACTGGCTGGCCAGTCACCCTGTACCGGAACAGACATCACCGGTGGTGACGCAGCTGCTGAACGCGGGCGCTGAGCTGGTTGGCAAAACCCAAACCGATGAACTTGCTTACAGTCTTAACGGTTTGAATATTCATTACGGCGCTCCCCTAAACCCCGTTTGCCCCGAGCGCCTGCCCGGCGGTTCTTCCAGCGGCTCTGCCGTGGCGGTTGCAGCGGGCGATATCGATATAGGTCTGGGCACCGATACCGGTGGCTCGATTCGTGTTCCTGCGAGCTATAACGGCTTGTTTGGCATTCGCTCCAGCCATGGCCTGATCAGCACTGAACACATGGTGCCACTGGCGCCCCCCTTCGACACCGTAGGCTGGCTCACGCGCGATGCGCAAACCCTGGCACAGGTCGGCGAGGTATTGCTGCCTGCCGAGCTTGCCACCGGTTTCCCCCATAAATCCCTGCGTGCGGCGCTGTTACTGCCGCTGCAACAAGGGGTGCTCTGGAGCCCAGAGCATCAGGCCTGGTTGAAGCAGCAAGCGCTGCTGCCCTCGGTAAAACCCATACTGCTCAATGGCGATTGGTTGAGTCGCGCCAGCCAGTGCTTCCGCACCTTGCAAGGGCGAGCGATTTGGCAAACCCACGGCGAGTGGATCACTGAACACCAGCCCACCTTTGCGCCGGATATTCATGCGCGTTTTCAGTGGTGTGCAACCCTCACTGACGCCGACCAAGCAGCAGCGGAAGCAGAGCGCGCCAGCTTGCAGGCGGATATCGACGGCTGGTTTAGCGATGTGGATCTTATCCTGCTGCCCACCACACCTGGCCCATCGCCCCTGTTGGGTGCCGACAGCCAGTGGATGGACATGTATCGCTCCCAATTAATGGGCCTGACGGCCGCAGCCGGTTTGGCCGGTTTATCGCAAGTGCATTTACCTGTCTTGCGCGATGAGCAGGGCGCGCCTTACGGGGTATCCCTTTTGGGCCGGCGCGGTGATGACAAAGCCCTGCTGCAATTGGCCATGGATTTGTGTGGTGACAGGCTATGACCCAGGCTGTTAGCAACCGGCACGCCATCGCCTTTAGTGCACCCCATGCCCAAGCGGCCAACATCGGTTTGGACGTGCTGCGCGAGGGCGGCAGTGCGGTGGATGCCATGATCGCCGCCGCCGCTGCCATCACCGTGCTTTACCCCCATATGAACAGTTTGGCGGGCGACGGTTTTTGGTTGATCCATAAACCGGGCGAAGCCCCGCGCGCCATAGATGCCTGCGGCTGTGCGGCGCAATTGGCGAGTATCGATTGGTACAACAGCAAAGGTTTTAACC